>NZ_VFMM01000002.1:635303-952955 GCF_006715085.1 Kribbella jejuensis
AGCGTCCCGCAGCAAGCCCCGCCCCCGGCGACCTGGGTTGGTGACCAGCAGGTTCACCACGGCCTGCTCACCCAGCCGTACGGCGTTGTCGCCCTCACGGCTGAACTGCAGCCGCCGTGGCGACCCAGCCAGCAGGATGTCCACCAGGCTGATTACCAGCACCGCACCAACCACCACACCGACCCCGGCCCACGACGGCATCACCAGAGCGACGAACACCACTCCAGCGGCTGCCAAGAGGCCGGCCCGGCCAGTGAGAACCATCAGCGTGGCACCGGCACCGTTGCGAGCACGCTCTCCAGTACGGCGTCCGGGCTGACACCCTCCAGCTCCGCCTCGGGCCGCACCTGGATTCGGTGCCGCAGACAAGGACGAGCCATCGCCTTCACATCGTCCGGGATCACATAGTCCCGCCCGGAAAGCCACGCCCACGCACGGGAAACGGCCAGCAGCGCCGTAGCGCCACGGGGCGACACGCCGAGCTGCAGGGACGGCGACTGGCGCGTAGCGCGGCACAGGTCCACGACGTACGCCAGCACGTCCTCGCGGACCGCAACCCGCCGTACGGCGTTCTGCCCGGCTTCAAGATCCTCCGGACCAGCCACTGGACGCAGTCCGGCCGCGGCCAGGTCGCGCGGATCGAAGCCCTGCGCGTGGCGGGCCAGTACGGCGATCTCCGCGTCGCGCGGCGGGATGTCCAGTGTCACCTTGAGCAGGAAGCGGTCCAGTTGCGCCTCCGGCAGCGGATAGGTGCCTTCGTACTCCACGGGGTTCTGCGTGGCGGCGACGACGAACGGAACGGGCAGCTTGCGCGGCTCGCCGTCCACGGTGACCTGGCGCTCCTCCATGGCCTCCAGCAGCGCGGCCTGCGTCTTCGGTGGCGTCCGGTTGATCTCGTCCGCGAGCAGGATGTTCGTGAACACCGGACCCGGGCGGAACTCGAACTCCGACGTCTTCGCGTCGTACACCAGCGAACCGGTGACGTCACCCGGCATCAGGTCCGGCGTGAACTGCACGCGTTTGGTGTCCAGCCGCATCGCTGTCGACAGTGCCCGCACCATCAGCGTCTTGGCTGTACCGGGAACGCCTTCCAGCAGTACGTGGCCGCGGCACAGCAGGGCGAGCACCAGTGCGGTCACAGCGGTGTCCTGGCCGACCACCGCCTTGCCGATCTCGGTCCGGAGCGCGACCAGCGCCTGCCGGGCCTGGTCGGCGGTGACCTCGGTAGTCGTCACGGGTGTCGTACCTCCTGCGTCAGTACGTCGAGTTGCTGGGACAAGGACATCAGAGCGGCATCGGAGAGCGGTGGGAGACCGTAGAGCAGTTCGTACAGCATCGCCGGGTCCCGGCCGGTCCGTGCGGCGACGGTCGCGACAACGGCTGACGGGTCAGCCCGTCGAGGGATGCCGTGCGCCTTGTGTAGCTGGCCGAGCGCGGACTCGCGCAGTGCCGCGGCAGCGCGGTCCCGGGCGCGAGAGCGGCGGTAGAGCCGCGCTCTGCCCTCGGTGGTCTCGGCGGCGTGCACGATGACCGGGAGCCGCTCTGCGACGACAGGACCGAGCCGCCGGCCACGCCAGATCGCCACAACCAGCACTGCGAACGCCAGCGCCCAGCCGATGTAGCGGACGGCAGGCGGGATCAGCGGCGGGCTGTTGCCGTCCGGGCTGTCGGCACCGGTCGACTCCCACTGCGGCAGGTACCAGGTGAGGTCCTGATGCGTGCCGATCAGGTTGAGCGCCAACGCAGCGTTGCCGTCGTCCGCCAGCTGGTCGTTGGTGAACGACAGTGGCGTACCGATCACGTCGACGGTCTGGTCGCCCACGTGCAGCTGCACCACGGTGTTGTGGACGCCGTCGCCGTAGCAGGTGACCGCGTTCTCCGGCGCGATGTACGTCGGCCCGCTGACGGTGACCGTACCGGCCTTGACTGCCGCGGGGAGGTCGCAGCCAGGCTCCCGGCTCCGCGACGTCACGGAGTCACCGCTCAGCGAGACCCCGGGCGCGAGGGCCGTCAGCGCTCGCGTGCTCGGCCGGATCAGGATGAGGTGGCTCCAGCGAGCGTTGGCGATCTCCTGCCAGTCGGAGTCGTCCAGCGCACCGGACGGTCCAACGAGGAGGGCCTTGCCGTCTCCTGATTTCACGGCGTCGTCCAGGGACTCAGTGCTGTGCACGGCGACGTTGTGGTTCTCCAGCAATGCTGCCAGCGCACGGGCCCCGTCGGACTTCGTAGAGTCCGGACTGAACGGTCCTGAAGTCCGCGCCGACGTAGCGATCAGTACGCCGATCGCGGCCAGCACCACGAGAGCTGTCACGAGGAGGGGTGTCCGCAACGCCCTCCAGGTCTCCACGGCGTCGCGCCCTACCGACGTACTCATACAGCCACCCGCGCCGTCCGTGCTGCATTGTCAGCCGTCACCACGGCCTCGTACCGCTCGCGGCTGCCCGGACGGTTGCCGTAGACAACCTCTGTGAAGATCAGAGCAGCCGGTTGCAGGATGTCGCGCAGTACCGGAGCTGCTTTCCCCGCGTCCGCGACCACCTCGTACGCCGTACGTCCGGGGCGCTCGTCGAGGATGGTCCGCTCGGTCAACTCGGCCACGCAGGCGCGGAACCGGCTGCGGATCGCCGACGCGAAGTCACCGGACGCCGCCTCGCGCTCGGCCAGCGCACGGTACTCCGCGGCGCTCCGCGGCCGTGCCGTGTCGAAGACGGCCTGCGACTTCACCTTGCGGCTGGTCCGCAGTACGCCGGCACGCCAGAGCACCACAACCACGACCAGCACGAGGAGACCGATCAGCATTGCCAGACCGGCGTGGCCGTTCGGTGAGGAGCCGTTGAGGCTGTCGATCAGGTCCTGGATCCAGCCGACGAGCTTGCCGAGTGCCTTCTCGATCAGCGAGCCCGAGTCCCGGTACGCCGACTTCGACAGCTCCTTGGCCGCCTCGTGCGCGGCCCGGTCCCGGTCGATGTCGACGGGCGGCTCCAGCGGGAAGCGGATCACACGGGCTCCCCGGACCGCAGCGCCGGACGCATCCACAGGTCGAGACCCTCACGCCGGACCCGGAGGTCCAGGTAGATCAGGGCCTGTACGGCCGACATGAACGCCAGGCTCGCGATCACCGTCATCAGCGCCGCGAGGCCGACGGCAGCACCGAGCACAACCGTCACCACGGTGGACGCGGTGCTGTCGTCCCCGCCGGCCCATGAGCCGACCGTGATCATCAGCGACGTCACCCCGAACTGCAGTGCGTAGCTGATGATGTTGACGACCAGCCCGCCGAACACCAGGATCCCGAACACCCGCCAGAACTTCCCCCGCACCAGCCGCCAGGACCGCCGCAGCGCACCCCAGACACCAACCCGCTCCGGGATGTAGAGGCCGATGTCGGGCGAGTGCCGACCCTCCATCAGGACGACGGTGCCGGCGAGGACGAGCCGGACGCCGAAGATCAGCACGAGTACGCCACCTACGAACATCATGCCCAGCGCGGCCGCGCCTGCGGCGTCCGAGGAGATCGCAGCGTCCGTGCCGGCGCCGATGCCGAGCACGGCCAACCCCCAGCCGCCGATGAGCAGCACGAACGACAGGGACTGCACCAGACCGACAGCAGCGAGCGCAGGTAGCGCGGGCCGCACCAGCCGCATCAGCTCACGCGGACCGGCCCGGTGCGCCAGCTGACTGCGCACCGCCGCCAGGGCGATGATCCCCGCGAGCATGCTCGACACCACCGAGAACAGCACCACCTGGACGCCGTACGTGAGCAGCAAGGCCGCCCCGGCCTGTCCGAACGGGTCGTCCGCCCCGAAGAACCCGCTCAGACCACCCGGTACGGCGACCTCGGTCAGGGCGGCCTGCAGCGCGACCAGGGCGATCCCGGCCAGCACCGGCAGGCCCAGCATGATCGTTTTGTTCTCGGAGATCGTCCGGGCCGCGTTGTCGAGCAGGTCCGCGGGCAGCCAGGGACGCAGCGGCTCGGCGGCGACGTCGTCGTGCAACCGCATGCTCTCGTCGGCCCCCTGATCGGCCACTGCTTACCCTCCTCTGCCCGTGACGAAGTTGTGGTGGACCCTGGATGTGCACCATGATCCCCGTTGATCACAGCCCAAACCGGGGTCATACGGCGATCCGGCGTGTGCACTACCCGGGGAATGGGACACTATCCGTAGTGCGTACGGCCTGGCACCTGCCGCGCGCATCCGATCGGTCGGCAAGCGGACGGCAAGGAGCTATGGGCGTGGCAGACGGTAACCGGACGATGCGGGGCCGCATCCTCATCGTCGACGACGACACCGCGTTGTCGGAGATGCTCAGCATCGTGCTGCGCAACGAGGGCTACGACACCTATCTGTGCGCGACCGGTGACAAGGCGGTACCGGCGTTCCGCGAGTTCAAGCCGGACCTGCTGCTGCTCGACCTGATGCTGCCCGGGATGGACGGCATCGACGTCTGCCGGGCGATCCGGGCCGAGTCCGGCGTACCGATCGTGATGCTGACCGCCAAGAGCGACACCGTGGACGTGGTGCTCGGGCTGGAGTCGGGCGCCGACGACTACGTGGTGAAGCCGTTCAAGCCCAAGGAGCTGGTGGCCCGGATCCGGGCCCGGCTGCGCCGGATGGACGAGCCCGGCCCGGAGTCGCTGACCATCGGCGATCTGACCATCGACGTGGCCGGCCACTCGGTGAAGCGGGCCGGCGAGACCATCCAGTTGACGCCGCTGGAGTTCGACCTGCTCGTCTGCCTGGCGTCGAAGCCCTGGCAGGTGTTCACCCGCGAGGTGCTGCTGGAGCAGGTCTGGGGCTACCGGCACGCGGCCGACACCCGGCTGGTCAACGTGCACGTCCAGCGGCTGCGCTCCAAGATCGAGAAGGACCCTGAGCACCCGGAGATCGTCGTCACGGTCCGCGGTGTCGGATACAAGGCTGGTGCGGACTGATCGAGTACGGTCGCGGCCAAGAGCCGCAGGTGGCCTCCGGCGACACCCCGGTCGAGCCGGTGGCCGAGTCCGCCCACACCACCTCCCGGGGCACGTCTCAGGGCACACCGCAGGGCACGTCGCACAGCACCGCGCAGCCGGGCCCGCCCGCGCACCAGGTGGCCGAGTCCCGCGGCACCGAGATCGAGCTGACGGCGGCCACGGCGGACTGGTCTGCCCAGCCGAAGCCACTGTGGCGCACGCATCCCAAGCACTGGCCGGACATCTGGCGGCGCTCCATCCAGGCCCGGATCGTCACCGGCACCCTGCTGATGTCGACGCTGGTACTGATCCTGGTTGGCTGGGTGATGATGAGTCAGGTCACCGACGGTGTCCTGGAGTCCCGCCGTACCAGCGCCCAGGCCGAGGTTCGGGCGCAGCTGCAGCAGCTGTCCGCCTCGATCGACGCGGCGAACCGCAACACGGTCAACCAGCAGCTCTCCGAGCTGGTCCTCGGCACCAACCGCCCAGGCCTGTACGACGTACTGCTGGTGCCGACCGATCAGGCCGCGTCCAACGCGATCCGCTACACCGGCCTGGTCGACAGTGAACGGTCAACCAGCAGCTCTCCGAGCTGGTCCTCGGCACCAACCGCCCAGGCCTGTACGACGTACTGCTGGTGCCGACCGATCAGGCCGCGTCCAACGCGATCCGCTACACCGGCCTGGTCGACAGTGACTCGATCCCGCAGGCGCTGGCGTCCTCCGTGGTCAGCGACGGCGACAAGCTGTGGGACACCTACACCCGGATCAACTACCGGGACAGCCCGAGCGTCCCGGGACTGGTGATCGGCTCCCAGATCCGGATCGACTCCACCGGGGACAAGTACTCCATCTACTTCCTGTTCCCGCTCACAGCGCAGCAGGAGACCCTGGACGTCGTCCAGCGCGCCCTGGTGACCGCGGGCCTGCTGCTGATCGTTCTTCTCGGCGCTATCGCCTGGCTGGTCACCCGGCAGGTGGTCACGCCCGTGCGGATGGCCCGGCGGATCGCCGAGCGGCTGGCCGCCGGCAAGCTCGAGGAGCGGATGCAGGTCCGCGGTACCGACGACCTGGCCCGCCTGGCGCTGTCCTTCAACAAGATGGCCTCCAACCTGCAGCGGCAGATCCGCCGGCTCGAGGAGTTGTCCCGGCTGCAGCGGCGGTTCGTGTCGGACGTGTCGCACGAGCTGCGGACGCCGCTCACCACGGTCCGGATGGCCGCCGACCTGCTGCACGAGACCCGCGACCAGTTCGACCCGATCAGCCGCCGCTCGGTCGAGCTGCTGCAGAACGAGCTCAACCGGTTCGAGGAGCTGCTCGCGGACCTGCTGGAGATCAGCCGCTTCGACGCCGGCGCGGCCGCCCTCGACCTGGAGGACGTCGATCTGCGCGACATCGTCAACCGCGTACTGGAGAACCACGAGACGCTGCTCGAACGCAAGGGCTGCCCGGTCGAGCTGGACATGCCGGCTCCGTGCCGGGCGAACGTCGACTCGCGCCGGATCGAGCGGATCCTGCGGAACCTGATCGGCAACGCGATCGAGCACAGCGAGGGCCTGCCGATCAGGATCAGCACGGCCTTCGACGACGACGCGGCCGCCGTCGCGGTCCGCGACCACGGCGTCGGCTTCCGCGCCGAGGAGGCCGAGATGGTGTTCAGCCGGTTCTGGCGGGCCGACCCGGCCCGGGCCCGGACCACCGGCGGCACCGGCCTCGGGCTGTCGATCGCGCTCGAGGACGCCCGGCTGCACGGCGGCCGGCTGGACGCCTGGGGCTCGCCCGGCGAGGGCGCGTACTTCCGGCTGACGCTGCCGCGCCGCCCGGACGTGGCGCTCACCGGTTCGCCGCTGCCGCCCCGGCCGCCGGACGCCGCCCGGGTGATCACCGAGCTCGTCGACGTCGGCGCGCCGTACCAGAAACTGAACGGTGGTGAGGACCGGTGAGGCGCCGGCTCCTGCTGGTGCTGGTCTCGGTGGCGATGCTGGCCGGTTGTGCGGCCGTGCCGACCAAGGGCACCATCCGCAGCGGCGACCGCGCCGGGCAGGCGCCCGACCTGGGCGGCGTCGGCGTCGAGGCGAAGCCGCCGCGGCCGAACGTCGGTGACATGGCCATCGTCAACGGCTTCCTCGAGGCGATGTCGGACTCCCAGGCCTACGACGTGGCCCGCCAGTACATGACCCCGGAAGCGGCCGGCGCCTGGAAGCCGGAGAAGCAGACGGTCGTGTACGACCAGCAACCCGACTCGCTGACCCGCAAGGGCAACGGGATCCAGCTGTCCGCGACGATGATCGCCACCATCGACGAGCGCGGCGAGTGGATCCCGGCGCCGCCGAACGCGAAGGCCGACTTCTTCTTCAAGCTCAAGAAGGTCAACGACCAGCTGCGCGTCGACTCGGCGCCGCCGGGCGCCTATCTGGGCAGCAACCAGGTCGATCTGAAGCTCGCTCCCCGCGACCTGTACTTCCTCAACCCGGACCGCAACATGCTCGTCCCGGACCCGGTCTACCTCCCGCAGACCCTGCCGTCCGGCCAGGCCGCGACACAGCTCATCCAGGAACTGCTGAAGGGCCCGACCAGCCGGCTCGGCAACGGTGTGGTCTCCGCGGCGCCTCCAGGCACCGAGGTACAGGTCTCGGTACCGGTGGACCTCGGCGTGGCGACCGTTGCGCTCAACGACACCGCGGGCTCGCTCCGGGACCCGGACCGGCGGCTGCTGGCGGCACAGATCGTCTGGACGCTCAACCAGCTCAACCTGCGGGCCAAGATCACCGTCGGCGGTGCGCCGCTGCTGCCGGACGATCCGGACGTGCTGCCGTTCGCCACCTTCACCGCGTTCGACCCGCAGGTGCCGGGGACCTCCATGACCCGGCTGTACGGGCTGATGAACGACCTGCCGCAGCGGATCGTCGGCCTGGACGGCTCCACCAACGTGGAGGCCCAGGTCGTCAACAACGGCCCGCTGGCCGGCAAGAAGGCCCAGTCGTTCGCTGTCACGCCCCGAGGCGACGCCGGCGCGATCGTCACACTCGACGGGCACGACGTTGTCTACGGGCTCCTGGACCCGACCGGGAAGGACGACAAGGATGGGTCCTTCAAGGTCGAGGGCAAGACGCTGCCGCCCAGCTACGACTCCGAGGGCAACCTCTGGGTACTGGACCGGGCCGACACCGCGCACCCGCGGTTCCGGGTCCGCGACGCCGACGGACAGACGCTCACCCCGATCGCCACCGACTTCAAGGGCGACACCCCGGTGGCGCTGCGAATGGCACCCGACGGCGTGCGGGTGCTGCTGGTGATGCAGACCGCCGGCACCACGCAGAACTACGTCGAGACCGGGACCGTGCAGACCACGAACAACGGCAAGCAGCTGGTGCTCGGGGCCTTCCGGCCGCTGCGACTGCCGCTCACCAACATCTCCGACGCCGCCTGGAGCAAGCAGGGCATCATCGTGATCGGCGCCGGCGGCTCGCCGGGCAACACCAAGCACCAGGTCTGGTCGGTGAACGCGGACGGCTCCAGCCTGCAGCTGCTGCCCGGCTCGACCCCGGACTTCACCCCCGAGCGCGTCGCCTCGAACCCGAACAAGGACACCCTGCCGGTGATCCAGGACGACGACGGCCAGATCCACTGGCTCAGCAAGGACCTCGCCTGGATCACGATGGACAGCGAGAAGAACCACCCGGTGATCGTCCCGACATACCCGGGCTGAGTAAGAGGTCCCGCTCGCGGGACCTCTTGTCCACAGGCACCCGGTCGCGCGGTTGCGTGCCGGGGGCCGGTTCGGCGACGGTGGCCCGATGTGGGGCGGCTTCGTCGATCTGGTGCTGGGCGGGCGGTGCGCCGGGTGCGAGCGGCCCGGTGTCACTCTCTGTGGTGGTTGCCGTCGGCTACTGATCGGAGCGACTCCGTTCCGTGCATGGCCGGACCCCCGACCGCCGGGGCTGGCGCCCCCGACGGCCGCCGCGCCGTACGCCGGGGAGCTCCGCCGGCTGATCGTGGCGCACAAGGAGAACGCCCGGTACACCTTGGCCGGGCCGCTCGGCCGCATGCTCGCGGACGCCGTCCGGACCGCGCTCGGGGAGCGGCGGGCGATCTGGCTGTGTCCGGTTCCGTCGCCGCGAGCAACAGTGCGGCGGCGCGGTCACGATCCGCTCGGACGCATTACGAAGGCTGCCGTCAGATCCCTGCGCAGACAGGGAATCGACGCGCGGACGGCGCCTGCGCTGCGGGTCGTCCGGCGGCCCGACGACCAGGCCGGGCTGTCCGCGCAACGCCGTACCGCCAATCTGGCCGGGGCGTTCGGGGTGCGTTCGCGCTGGGCTGAAACGCTGATCGATCAACCGGTCCTGCTGGTCGACGACGTGATCACCACCGGTTCCACGCTGGCCGAGGCGTGCCGCGCCTTGGAATCGGCGGGAATCGGAGTGCTCGGATGCGCCGTCGTGGCCGCCACCGCCCGGCAGCGGGTGTCTGGTTCATGAGAACTTCCCTACCGGTTTTCGCCGAAGCCGACTAGCGTTGGCCTATGACACCCGCTAGGGCTTGTCGGGCAGTGGAGTGGTGGAGGACCGGATCAGCCGGCTTCCTCGCCACCGGGTCCGACGGGTTCGACAGCGGGTGTTCTCGTTTCGGGACCCGTCAGCACGAGTACGGGGGTCCGGACACGTAAAAAGAAGTCGCCGATCGATGGAGGTTTCCGTGGACGTCGTTGTCAAGGGTCATCACTGCGAGGTCAGTGACCGCTTCCGGCAGTACGTCGAGGAAAAACTCGAGCGGATCGAGAAGGTCGATCACCGGGTACTGCGCTGCGAAGTGGAAGTCAGTCAGGAGAAGAACCCGCGACAGCACGATCGGGCGATGCGTGTCGAGCTCACCATGTACACCAAGGGTCCGGTGGTCCGCGCGGAGGCGTGCGGGGAGACCAAGCAGGCGGCGTTCGACGTCTGCCTGGACCGGCTCCGGTCCCAGGTCCGCAAGGCGGCCGACCGGCGCCGGGTGCACCGGGGTGAGCGCGCGCCGGAAGGCCTGCGGCACGTGAACGCGAAGCAGCCGCTCAATGGCACAGCCGTAGTGGAGGAACCAGTCGCCGAGGACGAGGTGGCGACGCACAAGTACGGATCCCTCACGGTCACCGGCGACGGTCCGCTGGTGATGCGCGAGAAGACCCACTCCGCCAAGCCGATGACCCTGGACCAGGCTCTGTACGAGCTCGAACTGGTCGGGCACGACTTCTACCTGTTCGTCGACGCCGACGAGAACCAGCCGAGCGTGGTCTACCGCCGTCGCGGCTACGACTACGGCGTGATCCGGCTGACCGTCTGAGCCCTCGGGAGGAGCACACGCGAACGGGCCGGGCGGCCGTCCGACGGTCGCCCGGCCCGTTCGCTGCTCCGGCGTCCGCGTTCTGTCGGTGGGTACCGGCAGAATCGCGGTATGGCTACAGAGGTGCTGTCGACGGCTCAGGCGCGCCGGGTGGCGCTCGCGGCGCAGGGATTCATGGACCCACGGCCGAAGGGTGTCCCGGATGCGCGGTCGCTGGCGCGGGTGCTCGGCCGGATCGGGCTGATCCAGATCGACTCGGTCAACGTGCTGAGCCGCGCGCAGTACCTCCCGCTCTACTCCCGCCTCGGGCCGTACCCGCGTGACCTGCTCGACCGCGCCGCCGGCAAGGCCCCGCGCCGCCTGGTCGAGTACTGGGCGCACGAGGCGTCGCTGATCCCGGTCGAGACCCACCCGCTGATGCGCTGGCGAATGGCCCGCGCCACCACCGAGGCGTGGGGCGGCCCGCGGTCGATCGCCAAGGAGCGGCCGGACCTGCTCAAGCAGGTGCTCGCCGACGTGCAGGCCCACGGCCCGCTGACCGCCCGCGAGATCGACGACGACGTCGAGCGCACCAAGGACCATTGGGGCTGGAACTGGTCGGACGTCAAGCGGGCGCTGGAGTTCCTCTTCTTCGCCGGGGAGATCACCGTCGCCCGGCGCAACCAGCAGTTCGAGCGGATGTACGACGTACCCGAGCGGGTGCTGCCCCGGTCGGTGCTCGACACGCCGACGCCGACGCTCGACGAGGCGCACCGCGGGCTGGTGTCGATCGCGGCTCGCGCACACGGGGTGGCGACCGCGCAGTGCCTGCGGGACTACTTCCGGACCGCGCCGGAGCCGACGCTGCAGGCGATCGCCGAGCTGGTCGAGGAGGGCGAGCTGCTCCCGGTCCGGATCGACGGCTGGAAGCGCCCGGCGTACCTGCACAAGGACGCCCGGCTGCCGCGCCGGGTGAACGCCCGCGCGCTGGTCAGCCCGTTCGACTCGCTGGTGTTCGAGCGGACCCGGACCGAGGTGCTGTTCGACTTCCGGTACCGGATCGAGATCTACGTCCCGGCCGCGAAGCGCATCCACGGGTACTACGTGCTTCCGTTCCTGCTCGGCGACAAGCTGGTCGCCCGCGTCGACCTGAAGGCGGACCGGGTCGGTGGCGTCCTGCTCGTCCAGTCCGCGCACGCGGAGCCGAAGGCGCCGGTGGAGACCGCCGAGGAGCTGGCCGCCGAGTTGGTCCAGCTGGCCGGCTGGCTGGGGCTGGAACAGGTCCGGGTGGCAGGTGGAGGTGACCTCTCGCCAGCGCTCAGTGACGCTCTGCGTGGTTCCTGACCGGGGCGGTGGGGTGGGTGGGCAGCCAATACTGAGAGCATGCTGGGAACTTTCCGCCCCGCTCGAGCGTGGGTCGGGTGGGGCAGGGAGGGTGTCGGGGGGACCCTGCGCCTACTGCGCGGCACTCGGCGGGCACCTCGGTGCACTGGAGGAAAGGGAACGATGCTCCGCATCGACCCCTTCCCTCCAGCACACCGAGGCACTCCGCCGAGCACCTGCTCGCTACGGCGCAGGATCCCCCGACACCCTCCAAGGCACGCTGCCCGCGTGGCTTGGCACACCGGGCCCCGTACGATGGGGGACGCACGCCATCCCGGGAGGGGGCGGACGTGCCCTGTCGGCGTTCGGCCGTACCCAGGCTTCAGCAGCAAGGAGTGAACTCCCCCCATGAAGGTTGTCGACAAGGTCCTGCGGATCGGCGAGGGCAAGATCCTCCGCCAGCTGCAGGGCATCGCGAAGATGGTCAACTCCATCGAGGACGACTTCGTCAACATGACCGACGAAGAGCTGCGCGGCCAGACCGCGGAGTTCAAGGAGCGGCACAAGAACGGGGAGTCCCTCGACCAGTTGCTCCCGGAGGCCTTCGCGGTGGTCCGGGAGGCGGCCAAGCGCACGCTGCACCAGCGGCACTACGACGTCCAGATCATGGGTGGCGCGGCGCTGCACCTCGGCAACATCGCCGAGATGAAGACCGGCGAGGGCAAGACGCTGGTCGGCACCCTGCCGACGTACCTGAACGCGCTGTCCGGCAAGGGCGTGCACGTGGTCACGGTGAACGACTACCTGGCCAAGTACCAGGCCGAGTGGATGGGCCGGGTGTACCACTTCCTCGGCCTCGACTACGGCGTGATCCTGCCGGAGATGTCGCCGGCCGAGCGCCGGATCGCCTACGCCAAGGACATCACCTACGGCACCAACAACGAGTTCGGCTTCGACTACCTGCGCGACAACATGGCGCAGAGCATCGAGGACTGCGTCCAGCGCGAGCACAACTACGCGATCGTGGACGAGGTGGACTCGATCCTGATCGACGAGGCCCGGACCCCGCTGATCATCTCCGGACCGGCCGAGGACTCCCAGCGCTGGTACGTCGAGATGGCCCGGATCGCGAACACGCTGAAGGCCTGGACGCTGGCCGACGAGGCGGAGCTGAAGCGGAAGAACCCGCGCGTCACCGACCTGGAGATCGACGAGACCAAGCGCCGGGTCGCCGACTACGACGTGGACGAGAAGAAGCGCACGGTCGCGATCCTCGAGCGCGGGATCGAGAAGGTCGAGGACCGGCTCGGCATCGACAACCTGTACGAGTCGGCCAACACCCCGCTGATCAGCTACCTGAACAACGCGCTGAAGGCCAAGGACCTGTTCCACCGCGACAAGGACTACGTCGTGGTCGACGGCGGCGAGGTGCTGATCGTCGACGAGCACACCGGCCGGACGCTGCACGGCCGCCGCTACAACGAGGGTCTGCACCAGGCGATCGAGGCCAAGGAAGGCGTCGAGATCAAGGAGGAGTACCAGACCCTCGCGACGATCACGCTGCAGAACTACTTCCGGCTCTACGACAAGCTGGCCGGCATGACCGGTACGGCGATGACCGAGGCGAACGAGTTCTCCAAGGTCTACAAGCTCGGCGTGGTGCCGATCCCGACGAACAAGCCGATGATCCGGGTCGAGGAGCGGGACCTGATCTACCGCACCGAGGACGCCAAGTTCGACGCGGTGGTCAAGGACATCGTCGAGGTGCACAAGACCGGTCAGCCGATCCTGGTCGGTACGACGTCGGTGGAGAAGTCCGAGCGGCTGTCGCGGATGCTGCTCAAGGAGAACATCAAGCACGAGGTGCTGAACGCGAAGCAGCATGCGCGCGAGGCGGCGATCGTCGCCGAGGCCGGCCGCAAGGGTGCGGTCACGGTGGCCACCAACATGGCCGGCCGTGGTACCGACATCATCCTCGGCGGCAACCCGGAGTTCCTCGCCGACAAGGAGCTGCGCGCCCGCGGCATCGACCCGGCCGAGGACATCGAGCAGTACGAGGCCGAGTACCCGGCGATGCTCGAGCGGTTCGAGAAGCAGGTCAAGGAGGAGCAGGCCGAGGTCCGCGAGCTCGGTGGCCTGTACGTGCTCGGCACCGAGCGGCACGAGTCGCGCCGGATCGACAACCAGCTGCGCGGTCGCGCCGGCCGCCAGGGCGACCCGGGCAAGTCCCGGTTCTACCTGTCGCTCGAGGACGACCTGATGCGGCTGTTCAAGCGCGAGATGGTCGACTGGGCGATGTCGCGGAACAACGACGACACCCAGCCGCTGGAGAACAAGGTCGTCACCAAGGCGATCGCCTCCGCGCAGGGCCAGGTCGAGGCGCAGAACTTCGAGACCCGGAAGAACATCCTCAAGTACGACGACGTGATGAACCGCCAGCGGCACGTCGTGTACGACGAGCGCCGCCGGGTGCTCGAGGGTGCCGACCTGCGCGAGCAAGTGCTGGACATGCTCGAGGAGACCGTCACCGGCTACGTCCAGGGCGCGACCGCGGACGGCTTCGCCGAGGACTGGGACCTGGACGCGCTGTTCACCGCGATGAAGACGCTGTACAAGTCCGAGCTCACCGAGGAGCAGCTGATCGAGGAGGCCGGCGGCGAGAAGGCCGGCCTGACCCAGGACTTCCTGGTCGAGCGCTTCCTCGAGGAGGCCACCGCGGCGTACGAAGCCCGTGAGGAGCTGCTCGGCGAGGAGGCGATGCGCGAGCTGGAGCGCCGCGTCGTGCTGAGCGTGCTGGACCGCAAGTGGCGCGAGCATCTCTACGAGATGGACTACCTGCGCGAGGGCATCGGCCTGCGCGCGATGGCGCAGCGCGACCCGCTGGTCGAGTACCAGCGCGAGGGCTACGACATGTTCGCCTCGATGATGGAGTCGATCAAGGAGGAGTCGGTCGGGTTCATCTTCAACGTCGAGGTCGACGTCGAGGCGATGCGCGCGGAGATGGAGCTCGCCTCCGAGGCGGCGCTGGCCGACGAGGAGAACCTCACCGGCCGCCGGATCGAGGACATCCTGACGCCCGGTGCGCCGGTCGCGGAGTTCGCTCGCTCGGCCGACGACGAGGAGCGGCCGCAGGACACCCCGCGGCAGGCGCCGCGAATGCGGGCGAAGGGCCTCACGAACGAGCCCCGGGCGCAGCGGCTGACGTACTCCGCTCCGACCATCGACGGTGACGACGAGGTCGCGATGCACCAGGACGCGGTCGAGGAGGGCAACCTCGAATACGCCGGGACTCCGCGGAACGCGGCCTGCCCGTGCGGCTCCGGCAAGAAGTACAAGCGCTGCCACGGCGACCCGCAGTCGGACGCCTACAAGTTCTGACCCGCAGCACCCGAAACGGCCGGCCCGCTCCTGCAGGCCGGCCGTCTTCCGTGTGGTGCGCGCCATGGCGGCCGGGCGCGGGCGTGTGGTGCTCTGGTGGCATGTGGCTGAGTGAGCGGTTCGGGTTGACGGTTCCGGTGGTGCAGGCGCCGATGGCGAACGTGAGCGGAGGCAGGCTCACCGCTGCGGTGTCGGCCGCTGGTGGGATGGGGATGCTGGGCGCCGGGTCCGCGGTCACGGCTGAGTGGATCCGGACCGAGGGAGCGGTCGCCGCGGCGGCCGGGAAGCCGTACGGGATCGGCTTGATGGCGTGGTCGGTCGCGGATCATCCGGAGCATCTCGAGGCGGTGCTGGAGTTGCGGCCGGCGCTGGTTTCGGTGAGCTTCGGGAACTATGCGCCGTACGTCGGTCCGCTGCAGGAGGCCGGGATCACCGTCGCGACCCAGGCGGGAACGGTGGCGGATGCCCAGGAGGCGGTGCGCGCGGGCGTCGACGTCATCGTTGCCCGGGGCGCCGAAGCCGGCGGGCACGGGCGGAACGCGGTCGGCACGCTGCCGCTGCTGCAAGCGATTCTGGACCTGACCGACGTACCGGTGCTCGCGGGCGGCGGGATCTCGGGCGCGCGCGGTCTTGCCGCGGTGCTGGCGGCGGGAGCTGTCGGCGGATGGATCGGTACGGCGTTCATCACCTGCGCCGAGGCGTTGACGAAGGAACCGGTGCGGCAGCGGATCGTCGAGGCGGACGAGACCGACACCGTCTACGGAACCGTGTTCGACGCGGCCTCGCGAGCCGGGTGGCCGGACGAGTTCGGCGGGCGGGCGCTCCGGAACGCGTACTTCGACACCTGGGAAGGGCGCGAGGAGGAGCTGAAGTCCGACGACGCCGGGCACGCCGAGTACGTTGCCGGTACCGGAGCCGCCGACCCGGCCCGCGCGTCGATCTACGCGGGCCAGGGCGTCGGAGCGATCACCGGGCAGCCGACGGCGGCCGAGGTGGTCGCCGGGTTCGCGGCGTACCGCGACTACTTGAGGATCGCCCTCAACGACGGGTCCAGGTAGTTGCGATGAGCAAGTACCAGGTCGTTGCAGAGTTCCCAGATCTGTTCGACGGGTAGGGTGCCGGCGGTCGCCGGGTCCACCATGATCGCCTGCCGGATCGCTCGCGGGTCCTCGGTGAGGGCTGCTTGTACGGCGAGTTCGGCGACGTTGAGGTACGAGCGGTTGAGCGCGGCGCACTGCGCCGGGAGTTCGCCGACCGCTGTCGGGTGGATGCCCGAACCGTCCACCAGACACGGCACCTCGACGACGGCCCTGGACTGCAGGTTGGGGATGAGGCCGCCGGCCCGGGGCGTGGTGGCGTTGGGGACGTTGGCGTAGATCGTGCGCGGGGTGTTCGTCGTGATGCTGTGGACGATTTGCGGGGCGTATTCCATCGTCGGGTCGACCTCCACGGGATCGCCTGTTTTCAAGGCGTTTCTCGTGTGTTCGTAGGACGCGAGGTTCTCCGCGACGATGTCCAGGTAGGCGCCGATCGGCAGCCGTAGCCTCTCCACCTCGCTCGCGTGGCCCAGGTACCACGGGACGTATTCGGAGGAGTGTTCGCTAGTCTCGGTCGGGTAGAACCCGAGTCGCCTGTACATGTCCACCCGGACCCGCCGCAGCAGCTCCGGGTCCGCCGCGATCACTTCGTCCAGCCGGTCGTACAGGTTCTCCCGGCCGCGTTCGAACCGCAGTACCCACGACTGGTGGTTGACGCCGGCGGCCAGGTACGTGACGTCCTCGTACGGTACGCCGACCAGGTCGGACAGGCCCTGCATCGTCCAGTACACCGAGTGGCAGAGGCCGGCCAGGTTCCGGACGCCGAGCTCTTTCAGGTACCAGACGTTCATCACCATCGGGTTGGTGTAGTTGAGCAGCCACGCGTCCGGGCAGACCTCGGCGATGTCCTGCGCGAGGCCTCGCAGCACCGGGAACGTGCGCAGCGCGCGGAACACCCCGCCGACGCCTAAGGTGTCCCCGATCGTCTGGCGCAGCCCGTACCGGGCGGGAATCTCGAAGTCGGTGTGCGTGGCGGCGTTCATCCCGACCTGCACGATGTTGATCACGAAGTCCGCTCCGTCGAGCGCCGCCCGGCGCTCCAGGTGCGTGCTGATCCGCGGGGTCACGCGATGCTCGCGGGCGATGTACGCCGCAGCCGCTGCCGCTGTCTCCAGCCGCTCGGGATCGATGTCGTGCAACCGGATCTCCAGCGAATCCAGGTCGAGATCGAAGAGATCCGCCAACAGGCCCTGCGTGAATACCACGCTTCCCGCCCCGATGAACGCGATCGCCGTCATGCTGTCGCCTCTTCCCACGTCGGTTGAGCGGCTGTCCCGCCGGCTTCGCGGGTGGACAGCGACCCGCAGGTCGCCGCGATCGCCAGCGCACGGTCCGGTTTGAAGCCGTTGAGTACGGCGGCCACCCACCCGGCGTCGAAGCTGTCACCGGCGCCGACCGTGTCGACCGTGTCCACCTTCATCGCCGGTGCCGTGATGACCTTCGAGCCGTTGTGTGCGAGCCCGCCGTCCGGCCCGTTCTTGACGACGACGAACGTCCCGCGGCGGGCCATCCTGCGGGCCAGAATGCCGGCCGCGTCCTCGACCGAGTGGTGTCCGGTCAACGCCAGCGCCTCGGCGGCGTTCGGCAGGAAGTAGTCGGTGACCCGCAACACCGGATCGAGCACGGTCTGATCCCACGTCCCGGCCGGATCGTCGTTCGGATCCAGCGAGGTGGTTGCCTTTGCGGCCTTCGCCTCCTTGAAGATCCCCGCCAGCCCAGCAGCCAGTCGCGGCATCAGATAGAACGACCCGGCATGCACATGGCGCACCGACCGCACCAGCGCCGGCGGCACGTCCTCGGCCGCCGTACTGGGCATACATCCCGGGGACGTGAGGATCGCGCGATCGTCGCCCGAGGTGAGGATCGTGGTGAGCGGTGTCGGCAGCGTCGGGTCAACCACCAGGGCCTCGACATCGACGCCGTGGTCGGCCAACGACGTACGGACGAAGTCGCCGGCCGGATCGTCACCGACCCGGCCGGCGAAGGCGACCCGCAGGCCGAGCCGGGCCGCGCCGCAGGCCATGATCGAGGCGGAACCGCCGAGGACGAGGGAGCCGCTGGGAACGAGCCGTTCCCGTTGGCCGAACAGGATCGGCTGCTCCACGGGCCCGACCACCACGTCGGGGTTCGCGTCGCCGATCACGAGCAGATCGAACATATTCGTCTCAGCCTTTGAGTCCGGTGGAGGCCAGCGAGCGGATGAACGCCTTCTGGGCCAGGAGGAACCCCAGCAGAACGGGCAGCACGGTGATGACGTTGCCGGCCATCACGGCGGACCACTGGGTGTGGTGCTGTCCCTGGAACGTCGTCAGTCCCAGCTGGAGGGTGTACGTGGAGTCGGTGTTGATCGCGATCAACGGCCAGGTCAGGTCGTTCCAGGTCGCGAGGAACGTCAGTACGGCGACCGTGCTCAACGCCGGCCGGGCCAGCGGCAGCACGATCGAGACGAGGATCCGCAGCCGCCCGCAGCCGTCGATCCAGGCCGCCTCCTCGAGTTCGCGCGGCAGCGAGACGAAGAACTGCCGGAACAGAAACACCGACAGCGGTGTCACCAGCGACGGAACGATCAGCGCGCCGAGCGTGTCGATCAGCCCGAGCTGCTTCATCACCAGGAACGTCGGAATCATCGTCAGCTGGAACGGGATCACCATCGTGGCCAGCATCAGCCCGAGGACGAGCTTCGACCCGGTGAACCGGATCCGCGCGAACGCGTACCCGCCGAGCGATCCGAGCACCAGGTTCGCGGTCACGGCGACCGCGGAAACGATGAAGGAATTCAGGAACCAGCGCGGAAACAGGGCGTTCCCGAGCACGTACCGGTACCCGTCGAACTTGATGCCGTGCGGCCACAACGCCGGCGGAAAACGGTTGATCTCCGCGTTGCTCATCACCGAGCTCACGAGCAGCCACACCAGCGGCAGCGCGAACAGCAGCGCGAGCGGAGCGAGGACGAAATGCCAACCGCTGAAGGGAAGTCGCTTCATCGGGCAGCCACCCTCCGCCGGTAGACCTGCAATGCGACGCCGATCACGAGCAATGCGATCGCCAGCGTGTACGCGGCCGCCGCGCTGTAGCCGGCCGTGAAGGTCTTGAACGCCTTCTCCCAGATGAAGTACACGATCACCGTGGTCGACCCGAGCGGCCCGCCCTTCGTGGTGACGAACACCAGGTCGAACACCTGCAGCGCGTTGATGGTCTGGAACAGCAGCAGGAACACGGTGACCGGGGTGAGCGCGGGCAGCGTCACGTGCCGCAGTACGCCCCACCGCCCGGCGCCGTCGATCCGCGCCGCCTCGACCAGCTCGCTCGAGACGCCTTGCAAGCCGGCCAGGTACACGATCACGCAGAACCCGGTCCCGCTCCACAACGAGATCGCGACCAGCAGGTACAGCGCTTGCCCCGGATCGCTGAAGAACCCCTGCGCGGGCAGCCCGACCTTGTGCAGCAGGCTGTTCGCGACCCCGAACTCGGGATCCAGTACGAACGAGAACAGCACGCCCTGCGCCGCGGCGGACACCACGAACGGTACGAACACCAGCGTCCGGTACAACCCGATCAATGCGATCGTCCGGTCCAGCGCGATCGCGATCGCCAGCCCCGCCACCACGCTCAACGGCACGTAGAGCGCGGTGTAGACAAGCGTGTGCGAGACCGCCGACCCGAACGTCGGATCCTTCAGCAGCGCCTTGTAGTTCGCCAGGCCGACCCACTGCGACGGCGACACCAGATCGTTGACCTGGAACGAAAACAGCAGCGACCACAGCACCGGTACGACACTGAGGCCGAGAATGATCACCACCGACGGACTCACGAATGCCCAGCCGGTCGCGCTCTCACCGCGCACCCGGCGCTTCGCGGCCCGGCTCCGCGGATCGACCGTGAAAGTCCCGACGACGCCGCCATGGCTGGCCATCAGCTCGGCACCGCCAGCACCTGGTTGCACTGGTCAACGGCCTGCTTCAGCGCGTCCGCCGGGCTCTGCTTCCCGAGCAGCACCGCGGCGATCGCCTCGCCGACGTGCTGCGAGATCTGCGGGTACGTCGTGATCGTCGGCCGCACCTTCGCGGTGTCGAGCGCCGTCACGAACACCTCGAGCCCGTTGGTCTCGGCCGAGTGCTTCTTCCAGGCGGGCAGCTCCGCGGTCGCCTTGGTGATCGGGAGACTGCCACCCTTGATGTCCCACTGGATGTCCTGCGCCGGGTCGGCCAGCCAGCTGACGAACTCGGTCGCCGCCTTCACCTTGGCCTTGCCGTTGTCGAAGATCGTCCAGGTGTCCGGCCCGGAGATCGTGATCGGTTTCCCGGAGTACGACGGCAGCGGGACGACGCCGTACTCGAGGCCGTTGTCCTTCAGCTCCGGGAGCTGCCAGGGGCCGGTGGCAACCATGCCCATCCGGCCGCCGAGGAACACCTGGTACAGCTGCTCGCTGCCGGGCTTCGGGTCGACGTACAGCGACTTGTCGCTGCGCAGCTTGTCCAGGGTCTGCAACGCCTGTGCACCGACGGTGTCGAAGCCGACCTTCTTCCCGTCGCCGCTGACCACGTCGCCGCCGAGGTCCCAGATCATCGGCCAGATCCGCCAGACCGTGTCCTCGTCGCCGACGCCGGGCCAGCCGGTGCCGAAGATGCCCTTCGCGGGATTCGTCAGCTGCTTGGACGTGGCGACGAAGTCGTCCCAGGTCCAGCCGGGCTTCGGCGGGGCCACCCCGGCCGCGGCGAACAGCTTCTTGTTGTAGACCACGCAGAGCGAGTCGAGCAGCGCCGGCGCGGCCCGTACCTTGCCCTTCACGCTGACCGCATCCTTCGCGGCCGGCCAGTAGTCGTCGATCTTGAGCTGCCCGGTCAGGTCGGCGACCTTCGGGCTCTTGGTCAGGCTGGCGAGGTCGGACCCGAAGATGTACGCGATGTCCGGGTACGACCCCGCCGCCAGTCCCGCGGTGACCTTCTGCAGCATGCTGTCCGCGGTCACCCCGCCACCACCGCCGACCACCTTGATCTTCGGGTGGCTCTGGTTGAACGCGGCGATCAGCGAGTCGATCGCGGCCTTGCCGAGGTCCACCTGGCCGTGCCACAGATCGAGCGTGACCACGCCGTTCGGGTCCGCGCCGTCGTCGTTGTTCTTGCCGCAGGAGGCCAGCGTTCCGGCCGCCGCGGCAGCGGCCGCGGCGCGCAGGAGGTCGCGACGGGACAGGTTTCGAGCATGCTGAGACATGGCGGTCTCCAGAAGGGGAGCGGGAAAGGAGTTTCAGCAGGTCTTGCGGACGTAGCCGGGATCACCCGGGACCGAGACGTCCACATCGCGCTGCACGATCGACAAGGTTCCGGCGTACTGCGCACACGCTGTCCGGCGGCCGCTGTCGGTGTACTCGATCACGATGACGTGGTTGCCGAAGGCACTGACGTAGTCGGCGCACTCGTCGTACTGGCCGCATTCCTCGGCGACCGCGAAGTCCAGGCCGACGGCCCTTCGGTCACCGGCCAGCTCGACCGTGTTCTTCTGGCCGATGGCCAGGTTCTTGCTGTGTGCGTGAGTGGCCAGCAGCGTCAGGTACGCCTCGGCATGGGTTGCCTTGAGCAACTTCTTCGAGCGGGTGTAGCTGTCGTAGTTGTCGGGCTCGATCGCCTGGTAGCCGGCGGCCGCGCAGCCGTCGATCCAGCCGTTGACCTTCGCGGCGATCCGGTTCCGTTTGTCCGCCGTCCGCAGGTCCAGGAGCGCTTCGCCCCAGTCCTGGTCGATCACCAGCTTGCCGCTCGCGTCCCGGAGCAGCAGGTCGGCGGCCCACTGACCTTGTTCGCCGGGCTGGACCTGGAAAGCGTTGACGTAGCAGATGTTGTACAGGCCGGCCGCCGGTGCGGCGGTCCGGTCCCGGGTGACCACCTGGACACCGACGGGCGGGGTGTAGGCGCCGCCGATCTGGTAGTCGAACTTGGCGTGCGCCGGCGGCAGCGTCATGGCCGCGTCGGCGGAGGTCCGGGTGAGGGTTGGGACGGTGACTGCGAGGGCGGTGGCCGCGGCTGCGACGAGCAGGCGGCGGATGAGTCTGGACACGATTTGCTCCATCGGTCCCGGGGACGCGACCCCGCCTCGGGTCTCACCAACCCTGGCGCCGGAAAACCGGACTTCAGGCCGTCGGCCTGGTACCGGCTGGGTGCGTCGCTGCGGCCCAGTTAAGCGATTCGCACCGTGGACCGTCAAGCGATCGGCTGCAAACGAGTGCGCGGAACCGGCCGCAGATTGCGGTACTGCGCAGCGCCCGAGTTCTTGACAGCTGCGGTTTAAACCGGTTTGAATGCTGTTTAAACCGGTTTAAAAGGAGCGCCAGCGTGACGAAACGACCGACGATCGCGGACGTGGCTCGCCGGGCCGGCGTGTCCAAGGGATCGGTCTCGTTCGCGCTCAACGGCCGCCCCGGGCTGGCGAGTGCGACCGTGGACAAGATCCTCGCGGCCGCCGACGAGCTCGGCTGGCGGCCGAGCAACCGGGCGCGATCGCTGTCGGTCTCGAAGGCGTTCGCGCTCGGCCTGGTGATCACCCGGGATCCGGCCGTGCTGTCGTCGGACCCGTTCTTCCCGGCGTTCATCGCCGGGGTCGAGAGCGTGCTGTCGACCCAGGGCCAGGCGCTCGTCCTGCAGGTGGTCGCCGACGGTTCGGAGGCCGACGGGTACCGAAGGCTCGCGCAGGACGCGCGCGTCGACGGCGTGTTCCTGTCCGACCTGCGGCACGACGACCCGCGGATCGACCTGTTGGTCGAGCTCGGGCTGCCGGCCGTCACGCTGAACCGGCCGGACGGCGCCTCGCCGTTCCCGGCCGTCACGCTCGACGATCGGCCCGGCTCCGTCGCGGTGGTCGAGCACCTGCTCGGGCTCGGGCACACCCGGATCGCGCATGTCGCCGGTCCGCCCGCGTTCGTGCACGCGACCGCGCGGTCGACAGCGTTCGTCGAGACGCTCGCCGCGGCCGGACTGGCGCCGGTGGCGGTCGAGGCCGGCGACTTCACCGGAGCCGGCGGGATCGAGGCGACCCGGCGGCTGCTCGCGCTGCCGGAGCCGCCGACCGCGATCGTCTACGCGAACGACCGGATGGCGATCGCCGGTCTGGGCGCCGCCCAAGCGGCCGGGATGACCGTGCCGGACGACCTCAGCATGGCCGGCTTCGACGACAGCGAGCTCGCCGAGTACGTGCACCCGGGGCTGACCACGGTCCGCGCGGACCCGTTCCAGTTCGGAGTGGCGGCCGCCCGGACCCTGAACCGGGTCGTCGACGGCGAGACCGACGTACCCGACGTCGAACTGCCGCCCGCGGAGCTGGTCGTCCGCCGCTCCACTTCTGCACCACCTGCCTAGCTTCGTTGGAGGAGCTCATGAAGTTGCAAGCTGGACTGCTGGCCGTGGTCTTGGCCGGCTCGCTCGCCGCGTGCGGCAGCGGCGGTGGCGCTGGTGACGCCGACGCCGCGGCCAAGGCGCACGGCCCGATCACGATCTGGTACTCGAACAACGCCGAGGAAGTGGCCTGGGGCAAGCAGATGGTCGCGGCCTGGAACGCCGAGCACGCGGACCAGAAGATCACCGCCCAGGAGATCCCGACCGGCAAGTCCTCCGAGGAGGTGATCGGCGCCGCCATCACCGCCGGCAACGCGCCCTGCCTGATCTTCAACACCTCGCCGGCGTCGGTCTCGCAGTTCCAGAAGCAGGGCGGGCTGGTCCCGCTGGACGCCTCGTACATCGAGGAGCGGTCCGGCGACGTCGCCCAGCAGTACAAGTCGCCCGACGGCAAGTACTACCAGCTGCCGTGGAAGTCGAACCCGGTGATGATCTTCTACAACAAGAAGATCTTCGCGAAGGCGGGGATCACGGATCCGAAGCTGCAGACCTACGACGAGTTCCTGGCCGCTTCGCGCAAGATCGTCGCGTCGAAGGCGGCCAAGTTCGCGATCTACCCGGCGCCGAGCAACGAGTTCTTCCAGTCCTGGTTCGACTTCTACCCGCTGTTCGCGGCCGAGACCGGCGGCAAGCAGCTGGTTGCCGACGGCAAGGCGACGTTCGCCTCGGACGAGGGTAAGAAGGTCGCTCAGTTCTGGCGGACCATGTACGCCGACAAGCTCGCCTCGCAGGAGAAGTACACCGGTGACGCGTTCGTCGACGGCACCGCGGCGATGGCCGTGGTCGGTCCGTGGGCGATCGCGACGTACAAGGGCAAGGTCGACTGGGGTGTCGTGCCGGTCCCGACCTCGTCCGGCAAGCCGGCGTCGGAGGTCCACACCTTCAGCGACGCGAAGAACGTTGCGATGTACTCGGCGTGCAAGAACCGTGGTACGGCATGGGACGTGCTGAAGTTCGCCACCAGCAAGGACCAGGACGGCAAGTTCCTGGCCGCGACCGGGCAGATGCCGCTGCGCAAGGACGTCGCGTCGGTGTACGCGGACTACTTCGCGAAGAACCCCGACTACAAGCTGTTCGCGGACCAGGCGTCGCGGACCGTCGAGGTGCCGAACGTGCCGAACTCGATCACGATCTGGCAGACCTTCCGCGACGCCTACTCCAAGTCGGTGATCTTCGGTCAGGAAGACGTCGGCTCGGCTCTGGACGGCGCCGCACAGAAGGTCGATCAGCTCGTCAAGCAGTCATGAGGCGTGGGCTGATCGGCCGGATCCTCGGCGCGCACCCGGTCGGGACGGCGTTCGTCACGCCGTACGTCATCTTCCTGGCCGCGGTGTTCGCCTATCCGCTCGGGTTCGCCGTGTACATGTCGTTCCACGACTACTTCTTCGCGGCGCCCGGCGCGGTGGTGGAGCGCCCGTTCGTGGGATTCGCCAACTATGTGACGGTGTTGTCGGATCCCGCGGTACGGCGGGCGTTCGGGAACGTGCTGATCTTCCTGGTGATCAACGTCCCGCTGACCGTGGTGCTGTCGCTCGGCCTGGCCAACGCCCTGAACGCCGCGATCCGCTGGCGCACCTTCTTCCGCGTCTCGTACTACGTCCCTTATGTCACCGCGTCCGTCGCGGTCGTAGGTGTGTGGCTCTTCCTGTTCAACTCGAACGGGCTCGTCAACTCAGTTCTGGGCCCACTCGCTCCCGATCCGTCCTGGTTGGTCAATTCAGGCCTGGCCATGCCGACAGTCGCCATCTACGTCACCTGGAAGCAGTTGGGCTTCTTCATCCTGCTCTACCTGGCCGCGCTGCAGAACGTCTCCAAGGACCTGTACGAGGCCGCCTCGATGGACGGCGCCGGTCGGTGGCAATCGTTCCTCAACGTGACTGTTCCGGGCGTCCGGCCGGCGACCACGTTGGTGGTGCTGGTGGCGACGGTGACCGGGGCGAACCTGTTCACCGAGCCCTACCTGCTGACCGGAGGCGGCGGCCCGGACGGTGCATCCGCCTCACCGGTACTGATCATGTATCAGCGCGGGATCGAGCAGGGGCACCCGGATGTGGGCGCGGCGATCGGGGTGTTGCTGGTGATCGGCGTGCTCTTGCTGGCGCTTGTCGAACGGCGGTTCGTCGGGAGGGAGGAGTCGTGAAGCTGAAGTTCGTCGCGCTGCTGGTCGGCGCCTTCGTCTTCCTGTTCCCCTTCTACTACATGCTGATCGGCTCGCTGCAGGCGGAACCGGATCCGTCGGTTTCCGGAGCGTTCCCGAAAGCCGGAAACCTGACGTTCCACAACTACGCCGAGATCAACAAGTCGATCCACCTCGGCCGCTCACTGATCAACTCCGGCATCTTCACCGGCGGCGTGATCCTCGGGACGCTGGTGTTCGGCGTCCTCGCGGGCTACGCACTGGCTCGGTTGCAGTTCCGCGGGCGCGGCGTGGTGTTCAACCTGATGCTGCTGATCCAGGTCGTGCCGTTCCAGTTGCTGACGATCCCGCTGTACGTGCTGATCGTGCGCAGCTACGGGCTGGCCGACTCCTACCTCGGGATGATCCTGCCCTTCCTGATCAACTCCACCGCGGTCTTCGTCTTCCGGCAGTATTTCCTGCAGTTGCCGGCCGAGCTGTTCGACGCGGCCCGGATCGACGGGGCGTCCGAGCTGAGCATCCTCTGGCGGGTCGCGGTACCGCTCGTCCGGCCGGCGCTGCTCACCGCCGTACTGCTGACCTTCATCGGGCCGTGGAACGAGTTCCTCTGGCCGTTCCTGATCACCAAGCAGCAGGACCTGCAGCCGCTCGCGGTCTCGCTGTCCAACTACCTGACCACCGTCTCGGCCCGGGCGGCGAACCCGTTCGGCGCCGTCCTCGCCGGGGCCTGCGTACTGGCCGCACCGGCCGTGACCTTGTTCATCGTCTTCCAGCGCCGGTTCATCTCCACGAACCTGTCGTCCGGCGTCAAAGGCTGATCCCAGAAGGGCTTCTCGTGACTGTTCCCTACACGCTGACCCGCGTCGGCGTCCTGATGACGCCCGAGCCGGGCAACGACCTCGAGACCGAGGGCGTGCTGAACCCGGCTACCGGACACACCCCGGACGGGCAGCTGTACCTGCTGCCCCGACTCGTTGCTGCAGGCAACGTATCCCGGGTCGGGCTGGCCGCCGTGGTGCTCGAGGATGGGGTGCCGGCCGGCGTCCGGCGCGAAGGGGTTGTGCTCGCACCGGATGAGGGGTGGGAGCGCGGCAAGAACAACGCCGGCGTGGAGGATCCGCGGGTGACGTACGTACCGTCGCTCGGGCTGCACGTGATGACGTACGTCGCGTACGGTCCGCTCGGGCCCAAACCGGCGCTCGCGGTGTCGTCGGACCTGCGGGAGTGGCGGCGGCTCGGGCCGTTGCACTTCGAGTACCAGCCCGACCTGGACACCGACCTGAACCTGTTCCCGAACAAGGACACTGTCTTCTTCCCCGAGCCGGTGACCGGTCCGGACGGCGTTGCGTCGTACGCGATGCTGCACCGGCCGATGTGGGACCTCGGCTGGTTCCGTGAAGGCGAGGGCGTGCACCTGCCGGCCGGGATCACCGACGACCGGCCGGGGATCTGGGTGTCGTTCGTCCCAGTGGCCGACGTCGAGGCCGACGTCCGGAATCTCGTCCACCTGCGCAACCACCGGCTGGTCGCGATGTCGGAGTACCCGTTCGAGGAGCTCAAGATCGGCGCCGGTCCCGCGCCACTGCGAGTTCCCGAGGGGTGGCTCGTGATCCACCACGGCGTCACCGGCGAGCAGCCGCAGGGCTTCGATCCGACGACTCAGAAGGTCGAGTACGCGGCCGGCGCGCTGCTGCTGGACCCGGACGACGTTACCCGGGTGGTCGCCCGGACCGCGGAACCGCTGCTCGTCCCGGAAACCGAGGCGGAGAAGGTCGGAACCGTCGGAAACGTCGTGTTCCCGACTGCGATCGAGGAGATCGACGGTCAGCACTATGTCTTCTACGGCATGGCCGACGCCGCGATCGGTGTCGCCAGATTGGACCGGACACCATGAAACCGACTCGTCGCACCGTCCTCGGCGGCGCCTTCGCGGCAGCTGCTGCTTCCTCCGTCTCGCTCCCTGCGCGTGCCGCCGGGCGGCTCTCCAACCTCGCCCATCTCGACTTCCTCCGCACCACAGTCGTACCGCCCACGGCCCCCGGGCACACGACGTACGGCTCGGGCCCGCTCGGCGTGCTCTGGACGTATGCCGAGCACCAGGCCGACGGGTCGTACAGGCGGGTCGGCGGTGGAACCTACGACGCCGCGACGAACACCTACGGGCAAGGCGCTTTCAACGCGGACGACATCGCGCGGGCTGCCGTCGTGTACGTGCGGCATTGGCAGCTTTTTCGGCGTACGTCGTCGCTCGACGCGGCACGCGGGCTGCTGCGGGCGTTGACGTTTCTGCAGTCGCCGAACGGCAACGTCGTCCTGTGGATGCAGCCCGACGGCACCCTGAATCCGAGCGCGAAGCCGGTCGAGCTGCCGGATCCGTCCGACTCCGGGCCGTCGTACTGGCTGGCCCGAACGGTCTGGGCGTTGGGGGAGGGGTACGCCACTTTCCGGCACACGGACAGCGCCTTCGCGGGTTTCCTGCGCGAGCGGCTCGAGTTGGCGATTGCGGCGCTCGAACGCCAGGTGCTGGTGCGGTACGGCTCGTACAACATCATTGACGGTCGGCGTCTCCCGGCCTGGCTGATCGTCAACGGCGCTGACGCGACGTCCGAGGCGGTACTGGGGTTGGCGCTTACGCACGAGCCGGCGGGTCTGCGGCCGCGCGTCGAGCGCTTGCTCGCTTCGCGGAGGGCATCGCGAAGCTGAGCGCCGGCTCGACTCGGGTCTGGCCGTTCCGCGCGTTGCTGCCGTGGGCCGAATCGATTTCCGACTGGCATGCCTGGGGCGCGCAGATGCCCTCCGCGCTCGCCGCCGCATCGTCCGTCCTCGGCCGTCCGGACCTCCTCGGTCCGGCGATCGGTGACACTGTGGGCTTCACCCCGCTGCTGCTCGCTTCGGGCGGTCCCGACAACGGCTGGCTCCCGGTCCCGATCGACCGTTCGCAGATCGCGTACGGCGTCGACGCTCGGCTGCAAGCTCTGGTCGCCGTCGGTCAGCACCACCTCGCCGCCTTCGCCGCCGCGTGGTACTTCGGCTCGAACCGCGCCGGCCAGCCGATGTACGACCCGACCACGGGCCGCACGTACGACGGCATCTCCGGGGACGGCACGATCAACCGCAACTCCGGCGCCGAGTCGTCCATCCACGGCCAGCTCTCGATGCTCGCCCTCGACGCCCATCCCGAGATCGCGCGGCTGTCGGGCACGCCGACGTACGACGGTCTGCAGATCGTCGAGGCAGAGACGGCCACCGGCGGCGAGGTCGTCACGCCGCCGTCGGCGTGGACGGGCGAATCCCAGTGGAGCAACGGCTCGTACCTGTCGCTGGACGGCACCGCGGCGTGGACAGTTCCCGCCGCCACTCAACCGCGGCTCGTTCTCCCGGTCGTGAACGTACTCGAAACCTCCAGCCGAACGCTGTGGAGCCTGGGGCCGCTCGACTACCAAGGCGGCCCCCAAGGCATCTCGGCCGCGCCCGGTGCCCTGCTACCCCTGACTCTCCCCAAACCGCTCCCGGCCCGGGCCACCACCATCACCGCCGCCGGCACCGCCCAGATCGACGCTCTGCTGCTCCTCCCACTCCTCAGCAGCCTCAAGATCGGCAACGCCACGTTGCTGGTCAACCTGGACACACACCCACGACCCGTCGCCGGCAAAAACGCCTGGAACTACAACTCCTCCGGCCACCTAGTTACCCAAGGCAAACCAATCGTCCAACCAGGCGGCTTCACCGTCCTACTCGACTGACCGGGTGTCATCAGCTGATCAGGATCTTCGGAGGTAGGCCCGTGAGGGCTTTGACGTCGCGGGTGAGGTGGGCCTGGTCGGCGTAGCCGGTGATCATCGCGACGTCCGCCAACGGCAGCCCGGTGCGGGCGTGGTCGAGCGCGACGTTCATCCAGAGCACGCGGTCGAGCATCTTCGGGCCGTAGCCGAATGCGTCCAGGCAGCGGCGGTGCAGTTGGCGTTCGCTCAGGCCGATCGTGCCGGCCAGCCTTGAGACGCCGGCGGTGCCGCGAAGCAGACCGGTCCGGACGCTGTCGAGGATGTGCGTTGTCAGCCGGTCCGCCGGTTCGTCGAGCAGTCTCGCGACTTCCAGATCCAGCGCGTCGGCACGGTCGGGCGCGGACCTGATCCGGTCGAGCAGGCGGCGGCTGCGGTTCGGCGACCAGAGCTCGGCGAGCGGGACGCGTTCGTTCAGCAGGTCGCGAGCCGGTATGCCGAGGAACGCCGGCGCGGACCCCGGCGCGAACCGGATCCCGGCGTACCGCGTTCCCCGCGGCGCGCTCCCGGTCCACGCGTGAGTGTCCGGACCGGCAACGTACAGCTCGTCGTCCATCAGCAACACGTCCATGCACCCGTCGGGCAGGATCCGGAACTCCCCGCCCTCGGCCGTCCGCGTCCACAGCGCAGCCCCGGCGATACGCGCAGCGCGCTCCCGGTACGGCTCAACCGCAACAGTCACAACTCCAGTCTGCAACGCCCTACCGACAGTTCTGGCTGCGGAGGAGCTACCGACGGGACGATCTGACCGGTGTACCGCTGCTCGGGCGGAAGATCGCGCCGCAGGGATCCGGCCTCGTACTCGCGCAGCCGTACGTCCGACGCGGTCGCGTGGCAGGCGCCACTACACGTCCACCACACCGACGACCAGGCGTGGTACATGGTGCCGGGGATGCTCGACTGAACATCGCCGGCGAGTACTACGACGTACCCGCCGGCGCCGGCAATGTCGGCCCGCGCGGCGTACCGCACACGTTCGGGAACCCGTCCGGCGAGCCGGCTCGGTTACGTGCTGGTCATGTCGGCGACCACGCAGGCGGTGCTGGCCGAGTTGCACGGCGGCCTCTCGGGTGACGTCGGGGCGTTGTTCGAAGTAAGGGTGTTTGCTGCTCGGATGATCAGGTCGGTACGACGACGTCGACGACGGGCACGTCGACCGGCAGGTACTTGACCAGGGCAACGTTTTCGCGGATCAGTTCGTCGCGGACCGGCGTACCGGTGCGGCGGTCGATCACCGTGCGCCAGATCTCGTTCCGGCGGAAGTAGTCGGCGCCGACGCGCAGGAAACGCTCGCCCTTCGAGAACACGCGGTACGACGATTCGGCCGGTACGTCGGCCAGGATCTCGCCCTCCAGGTACCGCTCGCCGACGCCGACGTGCAGCTGGAACGTCTGGTCGGTGTCGTTGCGGAACTGCAGATCCACGTAGTTGTAGACGATGCTGCAACCGACACCCCACGGCAGTACGCGACCGTTGTCCGGGAACGGGTCGAAGCTGTGCGTCGACCGCTGCGTCACGGTCAACGGCGAATGCAGCACCATCCAGTGCAGCAGGTTCGCGAGCTGGCAGATGCCGCCGCCGATCCCCGGTTTGGCGTGCCCGTTCGACAGCCGCATACCCTTCGCGTATCCCTTGCGGCGGGTCGCGTTACCGACCACCTTGTTGAACGAGAACGTCTCGCCCGGCCGGATCAACAGCCCGTCCACCTGCGCGCACGCGAGCTTCAGGTTCGTCACCTTGTTGTGCTGCATCCACATCTCGGTCTCCCCGAGCTGCCTGAGCAGCAACGACTTGTGGCGCTTGATTCGCACCGGTAGGTCGCCGGCGGCGCGCTGATCGGCGTACGGCGTACTCGACCGCATCCACTCGATCCGCTTGACGGCCCGGTGGTACCGCACAGCGACCGGGTACAACAGCCCGATCCGCTCACTCCACCGCTTCCGCCGCACCGCAGGCAACACCCGCGCCCGTTCGGCCGCACTCAACTCGTCGACCCCGACCCGCGGCGCACCCTCATCCACCGATGTGACAGCTGTACTCACAGACATCCCCGTTTCCCCGAGTCCATTTCCCGCACCGTAAGCCGCCCCCACCTCGACCCGGTGACAACCACCCCACAATCCCCTCGCACCCCTAAGACGCCCCCCACCCCCAAAGAGTTGCCCCAACCAATTCCCCACCCCCACTGCACGCCCTCCCAACAACACACCGCCCGAACCCCGCCCCACCCAACCCACGCCCGCCGCCCGAACCTCGAAACCCCCAGCCCCTGCAACCCAGCCGCCCACACCTACACCCACCCACACGCCGCAGCAGCACGTGATTGCACCTGAGCCGCTTGGGTCCACGCCACAACACACCGCGCGCGCCCGCCTCCGCGCCCGAACAGCCCCCGGCCTCGAAGCCTTCACCGCCTGCAACCCAGCCGCCCACGCGCCCCACACGTGCACCGCGCGGGGTACGACCGACTCGACCCACGAGTGGCGCCGGGGCATCGGGACCTCCAGCCGCTGCAAACAGCCGTCGACGCCTACACCCACCAACGTTCCGAGGGAGGCGCGCGGCTGGCGCGCGAGGCGTGCGTTAGGACTGCGGTTGCTGGAGGATCAGTCGAGTTCGAGGGCGGTGCAGATCCAGCGGTTGCGGCGGATCTCGAGACGGAGGGCGACCGCTCGGGAACGCTGCCCGTGCCGCACGTGGGCGGCGACCTCGGCGATCGCGGGTTGCGGCATGAAGACCCGCACCGAGCGGACGGTGCTCTTTTCCTTCGCCCCGCGAGTACCGGCAGTCGAGTTCAAGCCGAGCAGACGAACCCGCCGGTTCAGCTCCAGAAACACCTGATCATCCGTGAACCGCACCAATTGCGAAATCGGCCGATCCCCCACCAGCACCTCACTCACCGCCTGAGCCAACCGCCCACCCCACAACCGAGCATCCGGCAACCCAGGCAGCTCCTCCCGCCCCACCTGAGCCCCACCGCTGGTGCTGGTGGGGGCCGACTTGAGCGGCGTACGATCCCGGTCAGACCGCCCCGAGACGGCGCCCGCCCGCGCACCCCGAACCTCGCCCACAGCCACGCTCAACTTCGAAGCCGAGTTACCCGCCTCCACGCCACCCGCGTTTGCCGCACCGGCTTGCGCGGGCGACGTCTCCGTCTCCACGCCGCCCGTGTACGCCACACCGGCTTGGGCGGACGATGTCTCCGCCTCCACGCCGCCCGTGTACGCCGCACCAGCTTGCGCGGCCCCCGTCATACCGGAGACCGACGTACGCGCCGCAGGCTCCTCACGTCGGGCGACCTCGGACGACTTGGACGCGGCCTGGGGGTCGAGTACTTCGTCCTCGGCGTCGTCGGCAGTCCTGGCGCCTGACGATTCGGGCTCGGCTGAATTCGGGATGCGCGCATCGTCTGTCGTGTGGAGTGTGATGGGACGCGGGGCGGAGGTGACGCCGAGGCGGATGATCGCCTGGTGGCGGAGGGCGAGGGCACCCTCGGTCAGTTGGTCGGCGTACCGGGCGGTTGCTGGTAGGTAGTGCTCGTCGTCCCCGCGTACGGACGCCAGCCGCGGGCGCGTCACCGCGTCGTACATCCCACCCGGCTCGACCGCGCCGGCTCTCCGCGTGAAGGATTCAGCCTCCACCGGTACGACGGTCAACGCGCGCTGCGGCATGCTCGGCGAGTTCGCCCCGGCAGACGTCGGCCCGCCCAGAATGTCCTGCTCCCGGTCGGCAGGCTCGCCGACGTCGGTGGCATCGCCGAACCGTGTGGACTCGCCGGCTGGAGTGGACCCGGAGGCCCGGGTGGATTCGCCCGCCTGGGTGGACTCGGAGGCCGGAGTGGATTCGCCCGGTCGGGTGGATTTGCCGGACTGGGCGGGTGCGTGGACATCGGCTTCAAGGCTGTCGTGCGCGTCGGGCACCAGCGCGAGGTCTGGAGTTGTCTTGGCCTTCGCGGCCGGGGTAGAGGCGACCGTGCGGTCGTCGGGGTTCGGGCGAGAGTTGACGGCCATGGGTGCCTCCGGGGTTTGCGGTACTGGTTGGCGGCTGGACGTGGGCGCTGGATGCGTGACCGCGGTTGGACTGGCCACGTTCGACGAGGTTGTGCTCGGGGCGATTGGGCTTGCGGTGGTCGCGGGCGGGCTTGGAGTGGTTGGGCTTGAGGTGGTCGCGTGGAGGTCGGTGCGGCTGCGAGTGGTCGCGCGGGGGTGGCCCGGGTCTGCCGTCGTGCGGGGGTTGGTTTGGGCGGAGTTGGTTGGCGGTGGGGTTGGGATGGCGGTTACGGAGGGGGCTGGGGTCGGAGTGTGGGGAGCAGTGGCTTGGGGTTTTGAGGGTTGGGGCCGGGGGTGGGTCATGTCACTGCTCCTGGGGGTGGGGCGGGAGGTGGTCGCCGTTGGGGGTGGGCGGGGTGCGGAGTACTTGGCCGGGGAGGATGAGATCGGGGTTGGGTCCGATCACGTGGCGGTTGGCGGCGTACCAGTCGTGCCAGCGGGCGGTGATGGCTTGAGGCGTTGCGGTGGGGCCGAGTTCGCGGGCGGCGATGGTCCAGAGCGAGTCGCCTTCGCGTACGACGAGGCTCACGGGGACGTTCGGGCGGAGCTCGGTGTACCGCGTGGGTGCTCCGTCGGTCGGCCGATCCGGCACACCCACCCGCCGCCCACCAGGCCCCCGCCCCGAACCACCCGGCTTCCCGTCCGACGCCCGCCCCGAACCAGCCGCCCGCCCCACCCCCGCCGGCTTCCCACCCGCCTCGTCCGCGCCAGTCGTCTCGGCGGAGCCCGCCGCCCCGTCCGAGCCGGTCGTGGGGTCCGAGCCCGTCGTACGAGACGAACCCGTCGTACGGTCCGAGCCCGTCGTACCGTCCGAGCCCGCTTGGTTCCCGGAGGTGGCGTTGGAGCCTGCCGGGCGCTCGGAGTCCGCTTGCTTGTCGGAAGTGTTGTCTGACGGCGCGGTGGCGGTGCGGCCGGGGAGGGGCGTCGCGGTGGGGGTCGGCGGGGCGGGGGTGGTCGGGCGGCTTGAGGTGGTGGGGTGGCCGGGGGGGTTGGGGTCGGGCTGGGTGGGTGGGGTGAAGGTCGACGGGGTGATGGCGAGGGTGGACGCGGGCTCGGTGGCGCGGTAGTCGTCGGTGGTTTGGTGCGGGGTGCCGGTGCGCGAGGGCTGGGTGGTGTTGGCGGCGCCAGTACCGCGTGTGGTGGTGGGGGTTTGGTTGATCGGGAGGGTGGAGGCGGGCTCGGTGGCGCGGTAGTTGTCGGTGGTTTGGTGCGGGGTCGTGGTGTGCGGGGGCTGGGTGGTGTTGGCGGTTTGGTGCTGGGTGAGGGCCTGGGGCGGGTGGGTGGTGTTGTCGGTGTTGGTGCGGCGTGTGGTGGTGGAGGGCTCGCTGATCGGGAGGGTGGAGGCCGGTTCGGTGGTGCGGTAGTTGTCGGTGGTTTGGGGGCGCTGGGTGGTGTTGGTCGAGTTGGCCCGGGGTGGGGTGGGGGTGGTTTCGCCGAGCTTGAGGATGGAGGGCGGCTCGGTGGCTCGGTAGTCGGTTGGGGCTTGGTGGGGGGTGCCGGTGATGCCGAGGGTTGACGGGGTTTCGGTGGCTCGGTAGTTGGTCGCGTCTTGGCGTGGGGTGGCGCTGGCAATGCGTGGGGTGGTGTTGGCGATGTCTGGGGAGGACGCGGTCTCGGTTGGGCGGTGTGGGTTGTGGCGTGCGGTTTGTGGGGCGGAGGCGGTCTTGGGGCTGTGGTGGTCGCTGGTGATTTTTAGGTGGGAGGCGGCTTCGGGGGCGCGGTAGGTCGCGGGGAGGGCGGGGGTCGGTTGGGTGGTGGGGCGGACTTGGGTGGTGGTGGGGGTGGCGTGGGCTGCGGTGATCGTGAGGGGGGTTACGGCGGCTACGCCTAGGCCGGAGCGGAGTAGGGCTCGGGCGGTTTTGGTGGTGATTCGGCCGGCGACGGCGCCTGCGAGTTCGCCGACGACGCCGGGGATCTGTTCCAGGACGGTGAGTACGACGGCGAGGGTCAGCCAGGCGTACGCGATCCATGCGATCGCGCCGACCGCGAGGACGGTCAGGGAGTCCAGGTCGTACGTACGAAGCCCGCTGATCGAGCCGGCCGTCATCCAGCGCAGGAGCCAGCCGAGTCCGGCCAGTGCGAGGACCACGAGGGTGCCTTTGAGTGCCCGGATCATCGCGTTCATCCCGATTCGCTCCCGACCTGTGAGTTTGCCTTAGTTTGCTTTGGCTTGATCACTATAGACAGGTAATAGTTAGGCTTTGCAAGTCCTTAACGCACGCTGCGTCGATTTCCGCTGCGGAGAGTGACCGCCCGACCCGGTAGGTTCACGGGCATGCGGTGGGATGCGTTATTCGCGGACCTGGAGTCGCAGTTCGAGGCGCTCCAGGACAGTGATCTGTACGGCGAGGTGGCGGACCGGATCCGCGCCGAGGTCGGGAAGATCACTGTGCTGGACCGGTTGCGCGGCGCGGTGGACACCGTCGTACGCGTGGAGGTGATGGACGCCGATCCGATCCGTGGTCTGCTCAGCCGCGTAGGCAAGGACTGTCTGTTGATCGAGACCGAGCGCTACGAGGAGTGGTTGATCCCGGTGCAGGCGCTGGTCGCCGTACACCGCCTGGGCCCGTGGGCGGAGCCGGCCGTCGGTGCGGTCGAGGGCAAGCTCGGCCTCGCGCATCTGCTCCGTGGGATCGCGCGCGACCGCTCACCGGTGACGCTGTTCTGCAGCGGCGGCGGACCGGTCACCGGCACGATCGACCGCGTCGGCGCCGACTTCGTCGAGATCGCCGAGCACCCCCTGGATGCGCCACGCCGCCGTACCGAGGTCTACAACGTCCGCCTGGTCCCCACCCAGGCGCTCCGAGCCCTCCGCCGCCGCTGACCGTCCGCCCGCTCGTAGGCGAGTCGCACAGTCGCAGCCGGCTGATGCGTGCGGGCCGCCACCATCAGCACGTGGCGGGCAGGGGGCCCGCCCGCTCCCCGCAACAAGCTCACCACGAGACCCAGCGTCAGCCCGCCGGGTCTGCGGCTGGGCTGGAGTTGCGCGTCCTCCGGAGCTTCCGGCTGGCGGGCAGGACCCCGCCGCCGACGTCCCGCAACGAGCTCACCATCAGAACCAGCGCCAGCCCGGTGGGCCCCGCCAGGAGCTCACTTCCAGACCCAGCGCCAGCCCGCCGGGGCTTGCGTCACTGCTAGAGCTGAGCGTCCTCCGGGGTTTCTGCTTCTTCGCCGAAGGGGTGGGTGTCGATGAACTGTTTGGTTTCGGTGTAGAGGCGCTCGATGTACTTCTCCAGCTCGGACGACTCGACCCGCCACTGGCCGCGGCCGCCGATCTTGACGGCGGGGATGTCGCCGCGGCGGACCAGTGCGTACACCTGGTTGGCGGAGATGTTCAGGACCTCGGCGACGTCGGCGAGCTGGAGGAAACGCGGACCCGGCATCGTCGGAACTCCTTCGGATAGTGGCTGGTTCCTTCAGTTTGCCACGGTTGGCGCATGGACGACCAAGTTTGTCCCCAGGCCCCGACCGTGCCGGGACCCGCGCCATGACAGCCTGTGGATGACCGTTCACGCCGAGCTCGGCGAACAGGCAGAATGTCCGCCGACAGGCGATCCATCCACTGGGGAGATGACGTGGTCGAGACACAGGTGCGGAGCGGGTTCGGGGCGCCGGCCGCTCCGGCGCAGCGCAACCGGAAGGCGCGCTGGCGGGACGGCCGCCTGGTGCTCGGTGTGTTGCTCGTCGCCGTCACCGCGCTGGCCGGCGCGAAGCTGCTCTCGGCCGCGGACGACACGACCACGATCTGGGCGGCCAAGCACGAGCTGCGGATCGGCAGCCCGCTGACCGACGACGACCTGACCACGGTCCGGGTCCGGTTCACCAGCAGCAACGACTCGAGCAAGTACCTGTCCGCCGACGCCGACCTGAAGGGCCTGATCGTAGGCCGGACGGTCGGACCGGGCGAATTCGTACCGAAGGACGCCGCCGTCACCAAGTCCGATCAGGACCGGACCGAGCTGCCGCTGTCGGTCGCCACCGGTCACCTGCCGCCGGACACCGCGGTCGGTGACGTCGTCGATGTCTGGGTGGTGCCGAAGGAGGACGGGCAGGCCGCGTCCCGGCTGTGGAGCGGTGTCCGGATCCAGCAGATCGACTCGGTGAAGGGTGTGGCCGGAGGCTCGGCGCGCAGACAGGTCACGGTCGACCTGGCCCCGGACGACCTCGGCCGTATCCCCGCCGCGCTCGCCGCGATCAACGCGGGCGAGCCGACCCTGGTCCGGAAGGCCGGCTGATGTCGATACCGGTCCTCCTCGCCGTGACGGGCGCGCCGTGGGAGGCGGACGTCGTACGGCGGGCCGAGCAGGCCTCGGGTCTCCGGGTCGTCCGGCGCTGTGTGGACATCGCCGACGTGATGGCCGCGGCCGCCAGCGGACAGGCCCGCGCGGTGCTGATCGCCGACGCGCTGGCCCGCCTCTCGTCGGATGCGGTCGCCGCGCTGCACTCCCGCGGTCTCGTCGTGCTCGCCCTGGTCGACCCGCTGGAGACCGGTGCGCCGTTCGGGGCCGAGGACCGGCTGGCGCGGATGGGCATCGAGCGGATCCTGCCCGCGGACGTGAGCCCGGCGGACCTGGGCCGCGCGGTCGCCGATGCGGTCGAGTCGGGCCCGCCGGTCGCCAGCTCGCACTTCGCGGGAGGGTTCGTACCGCTGACACCGGAGGACGCCGCCAACCCGAAACCGCCCGCGTTCCCGCAGGGCACGGGCCGGCTTGTCGCCGTCTGGGGCCCGACCGGTGCCCCGGGCCGGACGACGGTCGCGGTCAACCTGGCGACCGAGCTGTCCCTGCGCCGCGTGCCGACCCTGCTCGCGGACGCGGATGTGTACGGCGGCACTGTGGCGCAGATGCTCGGCATGCTCGACGAGACCTCCGGGCTGGCGGCCGCGGCGCGCTCCGCGTCCAACGGTTCACTCGACACCGTGATGCTCGCCCGGCACTCCCGCGAGGTGAACCCGCATCTCCTGGTGCTGTCCGGTCTGAACCGCGCCGACCGCTGGACCGAGCTCCGCCCGGCGGCGATCGAGTCGATCTGGGCGACCGCCCGGACGCTGGCGCCGCTGACGATCGTGGACGCGGGGTTCTGTATCGAGACCGACGAGGAGATCTCGTTCGACTCACTGGCACCCCGGCGCAACGGCGCGACGGTCGCGACCCTCGAGGAGGCGGACGAGGTGATCGTCGTCGGTACGGCGGACCCGGTCGGCCTGACCCGCCTGATCCGCGCGGTCCACGAGGTGCGGGCCGTCGTACCGTCGGTCGGCGTCCGCGTGGTCGTGAACCGGCTCCGCAGCGGCGCACTCGGCAGTTCCCCGGCGGACGCGGCCACCGCGGCGCTGCGGCAGTACGCCGGCATCGACCGCGCCGTCCTCCTGCCGTACGACCTAGGCGCGACCGACGCCGCGATGGCGCACGGCCGGAGCCTGGCCGACGCCGCGAAGTCGAGCAAGCTCCGCAAGGCGTTCCAGCAACTGGCCGCCGAGGTCGCGGAGGCCTTCCATACTGTTCCCGCGTAGAACCTCAGGGTCGATCCGGGGGATATCCCGACCGACAACGCGGCGCGGAGCTGCCAAGGTGGAGGTATGTCTGACGTCCAGGGCCGCCCGCGAGGTTCGATGAGTACCGAGCGCCGCTACGGGATCGCGATCTCGGTCGCGCTGATCCTCGGCGGCGTCTACTGGGCGCTGACGGGGCTGACCTCGGGCGCCAGGTCCGACCAGAGCAGCTACCCGGTGGACGGCACCACGTTGCTGGTCAAGGGCGGGTCGGCGACGGTCGAGGTGCTGCCCGGCGACGGCACCGAGGTGAAGGTCGAGCGACAGTTCGAGCGGAACGTGTTCGGCTCGGACCCGCAGGAGAAGTACGACGCGGACGCGCACCGGCTCCAACTGGATGGTGGCGGCTGCGGGTTCTTGTCCTTCGGCTGCAAGACGAGCTACGTGCTGACCGTCCCGCGGAACGTGCAACTGACGGTCGAGAGCAACAGCGGTGACGTGACGGTTTCCGGCATGCGGGCGGGCACGACCGTGAAGACCAGCTCGGGCGACATCGCGGTGCACGACGTCGGCGGCCCGCTGGACCTGCGGTCGAGTTCGGGCGATCTGGACGCGGACGCGCTGAATTCGACGTCGGTGACGACGTCCACGAGTTCGGGCAGCGCCACGCTGGAGTTCGCCGTCGCGCCGCAGTCGATCGAGTCGAAGTCCAGCTCGGGCGACGTGTCGATCGGCATCCCGGCCGGCGACGAGGCGTACAAGGTCGACACCAAGACGTCGTCCGGCGACGAGTCGGCGAACGTGAAGAGCGATCCGGCCGCGACCCGGGAGATCACCGCACGGACGTCGTCCGGCGACGTCAGCATCGACTACACCCACTGAGAGTGAGATCGAGGGTGGGGAGGGTGAGCGCGCCTGCGGTCTGAGTAGGCTTGCCGCCATGGTCGAGGTGCGTGGTCTGCTGGTGGACTGGGGCGGCGTCCTCACCTCGGGTCTGGAGCCGGCGCTGCGGCGCTGGGCCGAGCTCGACGACTTCGACTTCGATTCCTACCTCGAGGCCGTGCTGAAATGGCTGCCGTCCGAGAACGCCGCGACCGCCGAGCTCAACCCGGTGCACGCGCTCGAACGCGGCCAGCTCGCGGTGCCCGACTTCGAACGCAAACTCGCCTCGATGCTCGTCCGCCGCGACGGTACGCCGGTACCGGCCGAGGGGCTGATCGAGCGGATGTTCGCGCACTTCGAGCACCAGCCCGCGATGGCCGCGCTGGTCCGCCGGATCAACCAGCGCGGGATCCGGACCGCGCTGCTGTCCAACTCCTGGGGCAACACCTACCCGCGCGACACCTGGGACGGCATGTTCGACGACATCGTCATCTCCGGTGAGGTCGGGCTGCGCAAGCCCGAACCGGAGATCTTCCGGCTGGCGGCCGGCCGGCTCGGCCTGGAACCGGCCGAGTGCGTGTTCGTCGACGACCTGCAACTCAACGTCGACGGCGCCCGCGCGGTCGGCATGACCGCGATTCTTCACACCGAGTACGACGAGACCCGGCGAGCGCTGGAAGACCTGTTCGGAGCCGACCTGACGTGACCGTGACCACCCCTGCTTCCTCCCCGACTCGTCCGGCAGGCCGCCGCGGCGTCGTGATCGCGGTGCTCGCCTGCGCCGCGCTGGTCGCCGTCGGCGCCTGGATCGCCCACCTGTACGGCGGCATGATCGACCTGCGCGTCTACCGGATGGGCGGCTCGGTGCTGCTGCACGGCGATTCGCTGTACGACGCCAAGCTGCCCGGCGGCTCGAACCTCCCGTTCACGTACCCGCCGTTCGCCGCGATCGCGATGGTCCCGCTGGCCGCCGTACCGTGGGGAGTGGCGCTGGTCGCGTGGACGACCCTCTCGGTGCTGTGCATCACCGCGCTCTGGCGGACCAGTCTGCCCAAGACGTTCTGGTCGTTCGTGACCCAGCGCAAGCGGACCGCGGTGCTGATCGCGCTGACGCTGCTGTCGCTGCTGCTGGAACCGGTCTGGCAGACGATCCAGTTCGGCCAGATCAACCTGTTGCTGACCGCAATGATCCTGCTCGACCTGGTCCGGCCGAACGACACCCGGCTGCGCGGGTTCTGGGTCGGCGTCACGATCGGCGTCAAGCTCACACCGCTGCCGTTCCTCGCGCTGCTCGTCGTGACGAAGCAGTGGCGCGCGCTGCGGAACGCCGTACTCGGGCTGCTCGCGACGATGGCGATCGGATTCGCGATCGTGCCGCACCAGTCCTGGCGGTACTGGACCGACGTGATCCTGGACGCGAACCGGGTCGGCGGGATCGCGTACACCGGCAACCAGTCGTTCAACGGGTTTCTGCACCGGATCGGCGACCAGGCGAGCTGGGTGCAGCCGACCTGGTTCGTGCTGTCGGTGGTGTTCGGGCTGGTGGTGTTGTGGCTGGCCCGCAAGTACTGGCTGGCCGACGAGCGGGTGACCGCGATCTCCGTGATGGCACTCGCCGTGTTGTACGCGTCGCCGATCTCGTGGAGCCACCACTGGGTCTGGATCATCCCGCTCGGGGTCAGTCTGATCCGCGGTGTGAACCGCGTCTGGGGCCTGAACCCGGCGGTCGTCACCGGGGTCCTGTTCTACGGCCTGTTCGTACTCCGCTCGATCTGGTGGGTCCCGTACCGCGACGACCGCGAACTCAACTGGACCTTCTGGCAGTCGATCCCCGGCAACTCGCACCTGATCGTCGGCATGATCGCCTTCATCCTGCTGATCGTCACCAGCCGCGGGCTGTCGAGAAGCTCAGGACGAGAAGAGCAGCAGTAGGCCGGCACAGGTGTAGCCGACCATGACGATCAGCAGGGGCAGCTGACCGGCCAGGGCTCTGGCTCGGGGGAAGAGGGCGACGGCTCGGTCGTGGGCGGAGATCACGCCGAGCAGGTGGCCGCAGACGACCGCGAGGACCTGGATCACGGCGATCATCGTGCTGTGGTTGGTGATGCCGGTGTTCACCGCGAGCAGGCCGGTGCCGAAGATGTTCGCGCCGTTGCTCAGCGGATCGCTCAGGTAGATCAGCGTCCGCTGGCCCTCGAGGATGAACAGGGTCAGGTAGTGCGCGACGACGTACCCGAAGGCGATCGGTACGACGGAGTGCGCGAACAGACCCGGTAGCGACGTCCGCGAACTGTCGGACAGCCGGCCCGCGAGGACCGTGGCGCCGGAGTACGTGACCAGTACGAACAGGATGAACACGATCAGCGCGCCGGTCCCGAGCCAGGTCATCGAGATGTCCTGGTTCTGCGCCCAGCCGATCCACGCCGACGAGTTCGAGAACCCGTCGTACGCCGTCGACCCGAGCAGCGCGGCGACCATCCCGACGAGGCCTGGTTGCGCGCGGAGACCGTCGAGGTTCTCGAGCGGACGCCGTACGACCAGAGCGCCGTCGGTCCGGCGGCCCCACGGCGACAGCCGGGCCATCAGCGTCGCGTACACCTCGAACGGATCGCCCTGCGCGAACCACCGGTCGCCGAACAGGATCGCGCCGAACAGCTGGATCACGACGTACAACGCGATCCAGGCCTGCAGGACCGGGATGGTCGCGCGGTCCGGAGCGACGAGTTCGAGCCAGGTGAACGCGAAGATGCCGAGCGCGGCCGGCCACAGGCCCGCCCAGCGCGGCAGCTCCAGCAGGCCCCTCGACGGCGGCTGGCGGAGCAGCTTCGAGAGCAGCAGGTGCAGGGTGCGCAGCGGGTTCAGGGTCCGCCAGACCGGGCCGAACACAAGCGAGATCGGCACCAGCCCGACCCAGACCAGGATGTAGATGAACCCGAAGATCGGGTTCGTCAGCCGGTCGACGCCGAAGACCAGCGAGAACATCGCGTACAGGAAGATCGCCAGCCCGATCAGCCGGACCAGCCACCGGAACCAGCCGGCGTCGACGGTCCGGGTGATTGCGGCGGGCAACGGTTTCCCGGAGGCGTTGCCGCGGTACTTCGGACTTCGCCAGGCCAGGCCGAGCACGATGAACGACACCGCGACCGCGACCGCCGCGCCGCCCACCGCCAGCCCGAACGGAATCGGCAGGTCCTGCCTGCCACCGATTCCGTGCAGTGGAAGCATCATGGACGTCCTCGCTTCGCTGCGGGCACCCATGATGTGGGCATGCTGCGCTCGCTCACGAGACGACGAGTTTCGCGACCAGCTTGCCGCTCTTGTGGGTCTCGACCTCGAAGGTGCCCTTCATGTTCGCGGTGAACTTCACCGACGCGGGCTTGCCCGGGGTGAGCTCCAGCTCCTTGTCGTACCCGTGGATGTGCAGTTCCTCGTCGGCGTCGCTGGTCGCCGTGACCAGAACGGTCTGCCCGGCCTGCACCTTGATGGTCGCGCCGCTCGGGTTGACCTTGCCGTTGGCAACGGTGACGTTGATGGTCACGTCCGCGGTCTCACCGGACGGGTCGGCGGTGTTCGACGGGGAGCTGGTGTTCGGCGCGCCCGGGGTCGGGGTGCTGGTCGGCAGGGTCGACGTCGGCGTGCTGGCCGGGGCACTCGGTGAGGGAGTGCTGCTGCCACTGCTGTCGCCTCCACCGCAGCCGGCCAGGACCAGCATGCCGAGGGTGGGCAGGAGAGCGGTGGCGGCACCGCGGGTAAGCGTCGAGCGCATCGGTCCAGAGGCCTTTCAAGGGGTCGTATGACAGCACCGGGCGCAGGACGCACCCTCTTGCCTGACGAACACGGATGGCTCAGTGTTCCCAAGCAGGAAGTGTTGCAGCACACTGTCGGAGCTTCCCGCTAGGGTGAGAAACCTGTCCACGAGAGGAAGGTGACCGCGATGCCGGATCGGCTGACGGCGCTCGATCTCACCTTTCTCAAGGCCGAGTCGCCGGCCACCCCGATGCACGTCGGGACCGTCGACATCTTCGAGCCGCCGGTGCACGGCGACGAGGGGTTCGACTACGAGAACCTGGTGGCCCTGATCCGGGACCGGATCGCCTTCGTGCCGCGGTACCGGCAGCGCGTCCAGCAGGTCCCCGGCCGGTTCGCCGGGCCGGTCTGGGTGGACGACGAAGAGTTCGACATCACCTTTCATGTCCGTCGCTCCGCGTTGCCCCGCCCCGGGACGCACGCGCAGCTGCTCGAGCTGGTCGCGCGGATCATGTCCCGGCGGCTCGACCGCGCCCGCCCGCTGTGGGAGATGTACCTGGTCGAGGGCCTGCAGGGCGACCGGTTCGCGATCATCGCGAAGTCCCACCAGGCACTTGTCGACGGCAACAGCACGGTCGACATCGGCCAGGTGGTGCTCGACGCCACCGCCCAGCCGAACGAGACACCCACCGACACCTGGCAGCCCCAGCACCCGCCGTCCGCACTGGAGCTGCTCGCGGGGGTGTTCGCGGACGCGACCCGCAACCCGAGCGCGTTCCTGGAGCTGGCGCGCGCCGAGATGACCAGCCTGACCGGCTCCAGCTCGGTCCGTGAGGTGATCGGCGACGTGGTCGGCTCGCTGGTCGCGCAGCGGCACGCGCAGGAGAGCTCGCTGCACGTGAAGACGTCCGGTCAGCGCCGGTTCACCACCGTGCAGACCGACCTCGAGGACTACCGGACCATCCGCGCCGCGCACGGCGGCACGGTCAACGACGTGGTGCTCGCGGTCGTCGCGGGCGCGTTCCGGGCCTGGATGATGACCCGCGGTGAGGGCGTCGGGCCGACCCGGAGCGTGCGTGCGGTGGTCCCGGTCAGCATCCGCGACGACGAGGACGAGGAGCCGACCTCGCTCGGTTCCCGGGTGATCGCCTCCAGCGTGAACCTGCCGGTCGGCGAGAACTCCCCGGTCATGCGGCTGCACCAGATCTCGTACCAGACCAAGGTGCACAAGGACACCGGCCGCGCGGTCAGCGCCCGCTCGCTGGTCGGTATCGCCGGGTTCGCCCCGACCACGCTGCACGCGCTCGCCGCCCGGGTCGCGACCACCACGGTCCGGCCGATCGACGACGTGGTGATCACCAACGTCCCAGGTCCCCAGTTCCCGCTGTACGCACAGGGCGCCCGGATGCTCGCGTCGTACCCGGTGGTCCCGCTGATGCCCGGGCAGGGCCTGTCCGTCGGCGTCACGTCGTACGACGGCAAGGTGTACTACGGGCTCAACGCGGACCGCACCGCGATGCCGGACCTCGCCGTTTTCGCCCAATGTCTGACCGACGCGCTGGACGAGCTGCTCGAGACGACCAGGGGCAGCCGGAACCGGGCCCCCCGGGGCCGGAAGAAACTGCGCAGCCCACAGAAGAACGCACAGGCCAAGAAGGCGGGTCCATGAGGGTCTACGTTCCGTCCACGCTCCGGTTGCTGAGCGCGGTCTGCAACGCCGGCGAGATCGGCCCGGCGCCGCTCACGGTGTACGCCGTGACGCCCGCGCTGCGGGAGTGGTACGCCGAAGGCGACGACGAGGAGCTGGAGTACGCCGCGATGGCGCAGGCCGCCCGCGCCTCGGTGGGACTGCTCGCCGCCGATCCGGGTACCCCACGGAGACGGGTGGTGATCGCCGCCGAGGTCAGCGCCGTACCGCCGGCCGATGGATCGGCGGAGCTCGGTGACGCCCGGCTGGAGCTGCACGTGGTGATCCCGTGGCGCTCGGTGGTGTCGGTGCACCTGGACGCCCCGCAGGCGACCACGGTGATCGGCAAGGCCGCGGACCTCTGGGATGCCGCTCAGGACGGTGACGACGACGCGGTCTTCGCCCTCGATTCATGCGAAGGTGAAGACCTGATGTGGTACGCGACACAGGAGATCCCGGATCTGCTCGCGGCGGAGGGGCCGCGCGGCGGAAGCGCTGATCAGGGCTAGTCAGGGCTGAATCAGGGCTCACGAGGGCACGGACGGCACAGAGGAGCTGATGGCGATGCAGGCGATCTGGAAGGGGGCCATCTCGTTCGGGATGGTGACGATCCCGATCAAGGTGTTCTCCGCGACCGAGGAGAAGGACATCTCGTTCCGCCAGGTGCACGTCGCCGACGGGGGGCGGATCAAGTACAAGCGGGTCTGCTCGATCGACGGCGAAGAGGTGCCGTACTCCGACATCGGCAAGGGGTACGAGATGGCCGACGGCCGGATGGTGGTGCTGGAGCCGGACGACTTCGCCGACCTGCCGCTGTCCAGCAAGAAGGTCATCGACGTGCTCGAGTTCGTGCCGGCCGACCAGGTCGACCCGCTGTACCTCGGCAAGTCGTACTACCTGGCCGCCGACGGCGGCCCCGGCGCCAAGCCTTACGTCCTGCTCCGTGACGCCCTGGACGGCTCCGAGCTGTATGCGCTGGTCAAGGTCGCGCTGCGGTCCCGGGAGAGCCTCGGGCTGCTCCGGACCGTCGACGACGTGCTGGTGCTGCAGGTGATGCTGTGGCCGGACGAGATCCGGGACAAGTCGTTCGCTGCGCCGCCCGAGGACGTGGAGATCCGGTCCCAGGAGAAGGCGATGGCCTCGTCGTACATCGACACGCTGCGCGGCGAGTTCGACCCGGACCAGTACCACGACGAGTACCGCGAGGCGCTGGAGAAGGTCGTCGAGGCGAAGGCGGAGGGCGTACCGCTGCCGGAGTCCGACGAGGAGGAAGGCGCCGAGGGCGCCGAGGTGGTCGACCTGGTGGCCGCGCTGCGGGCGTCCGTCGAGGCCGCCAAGGCACGTCGCGCGGGTGGTGGCGAACCGGCCGCCGCCAAGAAGGCACCGGCGAAGAAGGCCGCCGCGGCGAAGAAGGCGCCTGCGAAGAAGGCTGCCGCGGCGAAGAAGGCGCCGGCCAAGAAGACCGCCGCGAAGAAGAAGGCGTCATGACGGAGCGTACGGAGATCCCGACCGACCTCTCGCAGGTGCCGGTGGACCCGGCGCACCCGGTCGTGGCTCCGGGGGCGTACCTGCTCGAGCTGATCCCGGTGCCGGTCGAGGACGTCGACCGGGCGAAGGCGTTCTACACCGAGCAGGCCGGGTTCGTCTGCGACGTGGACATCACGCCCGCCGAAGGGGTGCGGATCGTGCAGCTCACGCCGCCCGGTTCGTACTGCTCGATCTCGCTGACGGCCGGGCTGCCGCAGATGCAGATGGAGCCGGGTTCGCAACGCGGCCTGCACCTGGTCGTGAAGGACATCGAGGCGGCCCGCGCCGAGCTGATCGGCCGCGGCGTCGAGGTCAGCGGCACCGAGGACCTCGGCGGCGTCTTCTACGCCTGGTTCGCCGACCCGGACGGCAACACCTGGGCCCTCCAACATATGCCGTGGCGGAAGTAATTCAGCTGCGTTCGTGGTTGACGGTGCTGGCGTGGCACCATGCTGGTGTCACGCCTGGCCATCCGCACCGGGGGTGACGCCAGTCCGGTCCACCGCACGATCGAGGAGTCCTGCCGCATGGATGCCGTCACCGCCGTACCGACGCCCGCCAACGAGCCCGTGAAGGGTTATGCGCCCGGCTCGGCCGAGCGCGCGAGCCTGGAGGCGAAGCTCAAGGACTTCACCGCGGCCGGGTCGATCGACCTGACCTGCACGATCGGCGGCGAGCAGAAGCTGGGCGGCGGCGCGCCGATCGAGGTCGTCCAGCCGCACCGGCACGCGCACGTGCTGGGCACGCTGGGTAACGCCACCGAGGCGGACGGTCGCGCCGCTGTGGACGCGGCGCTGGCCGCGGCTCCGGCGTGGCGCTCGCTGTCGTTCGACGACCGGGCCGCGATCTTCCTGAAGGCCGCCGACCTGCTGGCCGGCCCGTGGCGGGACACGCTGAACGCCGCCACCATGCTCGGCCAGTCGAAGACGATCCAGCAGGCCGAGATCGACTCCGCCTGCGAGCTGATCGACTTCCTCCGGTTCAACGTCGCGTTCGCGCGGCAGATCGTCAGCGACCAGCCGATCTCGTCACCGGGGGTCTGGAACCGGGTGGACTACCGGCCGCTCGAGGGCTTCGTGTACGCGATCACCCCGTTCAACTTCACCGCGATCGCCGGCAACCTGCCGACCGCGCCCGCGCTGATGGGCAACACCGTGGTGTGGAAGCCGTCGCCGACCCAGCAGTTCGCGGCGCACTGGACGATGCGGCTGCTCGAGGCCGCGGGCCTGCCGGCCGGTGTGATCAACCTGGTCACCGGTGACGGCATCGACGTGTCGAAAGCGGCGCTGACCCACCCGGACCTGGCCGGTATCCACTTCACCGGCTCGACCAAGACGTTCCAGTCGCTGTGGAGCACGGTCGGCGCGAACATCGCGTCGTACAAGACCTACCCCCGGCTCGTCGGAGAGACCGGCGGCAAGGACTTCATCCTCGCGCATCCGTCGGCGGATCCGGCGGTGCTGAAGACCGCGATGGTGCGCGGCGCGTTCGAGTACCAGGGGCAGAAGTGTTCGGCGGCGTCGCGGGCGTACGTGCCGCGCTCGGTGTGGGACGTGCTGAAGGACGACCTCGTGGCGGAGACCGAGTCGCTGACGATGGGGGACGTCACCGACCTGTCGAACTTCATCGGTGCGGTGATCGACGACCGCGCGTTCGCCAAGCACAAGGCGGCGCTGGACCGGGCGCGTTCGGTCGACTCGGTCGAGGTTGTTGCCGGCGGCACCTATGACGACAGCGAGGGGTACTTCGTCCGCCCGACGCTGCTGGTCTCGTCCGATCCCACCGACGAGATCTTCACCACCGAGTACTTCGGCCCGATCCTCGGCGTGCACGTGTACGAGGACGCCGACTACGCGTCGGTGATGAAGGGGATGGAGCACTCCGCGCCGTACGGCCTGACCGGTGCGGTGATCGCACAGGACCGGCACGCGATCGCGGAGGCGGCCGAGTACCTGCGGTTCGCGGCCGGCAACTTCTACGTCAACGACAAGCCGACCGGTGCGGTCGTCGGGCAGCAGCCCTTCGGTGGCGCCCGCGCCTCCGGCACCAACGACAAGGCCGGCTCGATGTGGAACCTGATCCGCTGGGCCTCCCCGCGTTCGATGAAGGAAACCTTCACCCCACCCACCGACTACCGCTACCCCCACCAGGGCTGAGTTATCCGAAGGCGCCGAGCACAGACAACTACCTATGCTCGGCGCCATGCCGTCTGGCGACGAGCCGCTCCAGACGCTCGTGTTACGCGGTCAGGTGGATTGGCTGGGTGGGTGGGTCGACGAGGAGGGCGGAGCCGCAGGTGATGCAGATCCACTCGTCTGGTTCGTCTACGGGGTAGTCCGACGGTTCGACGCGCTCGAACGGTGTCACGGTGGCGCAGAAAGCGCAGTACTGCTCGTTGTCCGTGACGACGAGTGCGCGCCTCTTTCGCAGGGAACTTCGCATCAGAACGGGTCACCTCCGGTGCAACGCTTCCTTCTCAGGTTGCCACCGGAGGTGCGGCCGTCAGTGCAGCGACACGGCGATCAGTCCTACTTGCCGCTCCACTCGTGGCCGAGGTCGTACTCCTTCTGCAGGCCGGAACGGATCGCGTCCACCACCATCGGCTCCATCTTCTTGCCGATCAGCGGTACGGCGACCTTCACCTCGAGGTCGATCGCCTGGACGGTCTGAGCTCCGTCCGCCGCGATCCGCGCGGTGCCCTTCAGCGTGACCGGCGTGTTGCTGATCTCGCCGGCCACGTCCGCGGTCCGCGAGCCGTCCGCCGCCGGCGCGTGCCAGGTCTCGGTCTGTACGAGAGTCAGCGTGTCGCCGACGAACTTCTTCGCCATGTCCGGGATGTCGACGGCCTCCATCCGCCGGCTGACCCGGACCACGGTGTCGGCGCCGGACGTGCTGACCTTGACGTCGTACGACAGTGCCTTGGTCTTCTCGCAGGCTTGCTCACGGAAGGCGGTGTCCGTGACGATCGCGAACACTTCCTCGGGGGTGGCGTCGTACGACGCCGACATCTTCAGCTCCATGCGGTCATCATGGCATCACCGAGCAGGCATCGGGCGCCTCACACCGTGTTGAGCAGGTCGACCACCGACTGCTGCCGGGCCGCGTCGAGCTTGTCGACGGGGCCGTACCAGCGCAGGCCGTACTGGTCCATCGGCGTCCGGTCGGCCGCGTACGCGCGATCGGCCTGCTTCTGCAGGTACGCCGTGTACGGGTGATCGGACAGTGCCGCGTTGAGCTTGCCGAGCCCGCGGACATGCGCGCCTTTGAACGACGGCCCGTCGCCGCCGCAGTCGCCGTCCTCGCACGGTTCGCGCAGAATGCCGTCCGTGGTGTGCAGCGACGCCGCTGTCGTCGATGCGTCGGCCAGAACGCGCGCCGAGGTCAGGTACGCCGAGTTGTTCGTTGCCTTGAACAACTCCGTGAGCCCGCCGATCAGCACGCCCTGGTTGTACGTCCACGCGGTCTGCCCGTTGTTCTTGCAGGTGGACAGGTCGATGCCGTCGTTCACCAGGTGTGAGCCGTTGATCATCCCGGTCTGCTGGAACCAGGTCCAGCCGGCCTGCGCGCGTTGCAGGTACGTCGAATCGCCGGCCACCCGGGTGTGCAGCTGCGCGTTGAGCTGGATGTACAACGAGTTCGAGATCGCGTTCTTGTACGTCTTCGCCTCGCTCCACCAGACCCCGCCGCCGCAGGTGTTGTCCCAGTACGCCGCCATGTGGTCCGCGTCGGCCCGTGCGGTCTGCAGGTACCGCGCGTCGCCGGTCAGGTCGTACGCGGCGACCCACGCGAGTCCCCACCACCCGGTGTCGTCGATGTAGTCGTTGCGGAACTGGCCCTCGAACTTGTTCAGGTTCAGGTCGTACGTCTTCCCGATCGCGTACGTGTAGCTCTTCATCCCGCTGACGCGGATGTTGTCGATCAGCGCGTTCAACGCATTCGCCGAGTTCCACCAGCCGGTCGTGTCGAACAGTCCGGTGGACAGGTTGTAGTCCTGCATCAGCGCCGTCGAGGCCGCCGTACGACGGTCCCACGCGTTCCAGGTCGTCCGCGCCCAGGGGGTGCAGGCGACGTCGGTGCGGTCACCGGCCTTGCCACAGGCGCGGAGTGCGCCGACGCCGAGGTTGTTCCAGTCGTCGACGTTGTACATCAGCGTGCGCCAACCGCGTTGGCCGGTCGGGATCGCGGTGTTGCCGAGCCGGCTGCCGCCGGACCAGGTGCGGCCGCCGTCCATCGAGCGGTCCAGCCACACCTCGTCGCCGGGGTTGCCGTTCTCGATCGAGGCCCAGCCCATCGCGTCGTCGTCGTCGAAGTGCAGCGTGATCGTGCGGCCGAACAGCGTCGTGGAGACCGGGGTCCGGTCCTTCGGGGCGAGCGCCGGGTCGCGGGCGTCGCAGTACTTGTTGCAGATCGTTGCCTGGGCGGTCATGGTCACCTCCGGCGTGGCCGGCGCCGGTGCGGGCGCGCCGAGGGGAGCGATCAGCAGGGCAAGGCTGGAAACGATTCCAACGGACATCACAGATCTCCCTGGGGCGGTAGGAAGAAAGCGGTGTCACCGAAGGTAAGCGGACGACCTCACCACGTCAAGATCAGAACGTGAGGAGTGCGGTGAGGATCGTGGTGGCGACGACGAGGGTGGCGGCGATCGCGACGCGGCGGCCGCGGTTGCGGCGGCGGGCGATCGCGGTGCGGTCGGGGCGGGTGCTGCACGGGTCGAAGCCGAGCGCGTCGGCCGGTGCGAGCACACTGCCGAGCCGGGCGAGCACGGACCGGCGCTCGGCCTGCCGGGTCGCCTCCTCGACCACCCGGCGGCGCATGAACTCCCGCAGCCGCGTCGCCGGCACCCGGACGTCCGCCGGTACGACGAGACTCGACGGCAGCACGAGCTCGGCCGGCAACGGCAGCCCGGGCGGCAGCGCCTGCTGCACGACGGCGTGCGCGGCCGCCACCCGCCTCGCCCGGCTGATCGCAGGCGGGAGGATCAGGTAGGCGAGGTGGACCAGCGACCGGTAGTCGTCGAGCAACAACGCCTCGATCAGCGGCTCTTCCCGGGTCGGTCCTTGGACAGGACCAGGAACGATCGGGCTTTCGACCGTGGCGGACATACAACTCCTCGACTCGCGGCGTACGAGTGTTCCAACGAACGAATCACTGACCGGTCACGGATCTGTGGGCTAGTCTCCGTCACATGGGCAGTGGTGACGGGGTCGCGGGGCAGTGGGGCGGGGTCGACGTGAACTTCGGTGAGGAGGGCGGCCGGCTCACGTACGGCAGCTACCTCCGGCTGGCGGACCTGCTCGACCAGCAGCGGCTGGAGTCCGATCCGCCGGCGCACGACGAGCTGTTGTTCATCACGATCCACCAGGTCTACGAGTTGTGGTTCAAGCAGATCCTGCACGAGCTGACCGCCTCCCGGGACGCGATGCTGAACGGCGAACTCTGGCTCGCCGAGCACCTGCTCCGCCGGGTGCACACGATCGAGCGGGTGCTCACCCAGCAGGTCGACATCCTGGAGACGATGACCCCACAGGACTTCGGCGAGTTCCGGCACCGGCTGTCGCCGGCGTCCGGGTTCCAGTCGGTGCAGTTCCGTGAGATCGAGTTCCTGTCGGCCGCGAAGGACCCTTCGTTCGTACGCCGGTTCCGCGGCCTGACCGAGGTGGAGCAGGAGCGCCTGCGCCGCCGCCTCGAGGAGCCGACGCTCTGGGACGCCTATCTCGAAGTACTGCGGAAGGCCGGGTTCGACACCGACTCGGAGGACTCGATCCGGGACGCGTTGCGGAAGGTGGCCGGCGACCGCTCGCACTACGCCGCGATCTGGGAACTCGGCGAGGCCCTGCTCCAGCACGACGAGCTCGCCGCCGCCTGGCGGGCCCGGCACGTGGTGATGGTCGAGCGGATGATCGGTACCAAGCCCGGTACCGGCGGCTCGTCCGGCGCCAGCTACCTGCGCAGCCGCCTCGACCTGCGTTACTACCCGCTGCTCTGGAACCTCCGCTCGGCCCTCTGAGCTGCTTCGCTAGGCTGCCCGGAACCCTCGAGGAGGCTTCGTGAAGCTGTACTCCGATGTCGGCGGGCAGCGGTTCCGGCAGGTCGTCGGCGACCTGCTGCTGGTCGGGTGGATCTGGTTGTGCGTGGAGCTCGGTCTGCTGATCCACCGGATGGTCGAAGCGCTCGGTGCCCCCGGACGCAAGGCCGCGGAGGCCGGTGACGGGTTGGCGGGAGACCTGCGGCGGCTGTCCGCGCCGATCGGCAAGGTACCGGCGGTCGGCGACGAGCTGCGGTCGCCGATCGACAGCGCCGCCGGCGCCGCCGGAAAACTCGCCCAAGCGGGGCGGGACCAGGTGCACGCGGTGGACCAGTTGGCGCTCGTGCTCGCGGGCGTGACGATCGGCCTGCCGGTGCTGTTCGCCGTACTGATCTGGGTGCCGCGGCGGATCCGCTTCGTCCGCCGGGCGCGGGCGGCGCAGAAGTTCATCGACAACGCCGCCGACCTCGACCTGTTCGCGCTGCGTGCGATGGCGAACCAGCCGATGCACAAACTCGCCAAGATCTCCGACGACCCGGTCACCGCCTGGCGCTCGGGCGACGCGGACGTGATCGCGAAACTCGCGGGCCTCGAACTTCGCACCACCGGCCTCAGGCCGCCGCGGACCTCCAGCACTCAGTAACCCCGCCTCGGGGCCGGCCTTCCCGCCTGGCCAAGCGGGAAGGCCGGAGGTTGGTGAGTGCCGCACGTCCGCTTGACCATCGCTTGAGAGTTCCTTGAGGGACGGACGGTTACGCTCTGAAGCATGGCCCGGGTGCTGCTCATCGAGGACGACGATGCGATCCGGCTGTCGTTGGGGAAGTCCCTGACGGCGGCCGGGCACGTCGTCTCGGCGGTGGCAGCCGGTGCGGACGGAGTGGCGGCGGTGGCGCGGGACAAGCCCGAGGTACTGCTGCTCGATCTCGGCCTGCCGGATCTGGACGGGCGGGACGTGCTCGCGATGGTACGGGCGGTCAGTGACGTACCGGTGATCGTGGCGACGGCGCGGGACGACGATGCCAGCGTCGTACGGCTGCTGGACGCGGGCGCGGACGACTACGTGATCAAGCCGTTCAGCGCCGCCCAGATGGACGCCCGGATCCGCGCCGTACTGCGACGGCTCGGGCAGGAACAGCACGGCGAATCGCTCACCGTCGAGGTCGGTGGTCTGCGGATCGATTCGCGCAGCCGCGAGGTGACCGTCGACGGTAAGCCGGTGGAGCTGACGCGCAAGGAGTTCGACCTGTTGCTCGCGTTGTCGCGGCGACCTGGGGCAGTCGTGAGCAAACGTGAGCTGCTCGCGGAGGTCTGGGGGCTGCCGTGGGGCGGCGGCGACCGGACTGTCGACGTACACCTGTCGTGGTTGCGGCGGAAGCTCGGCGAGACGGCGGCCGCGCCGCGGTTCCTGCACAGCGTCCGCGGCGTCGGCGTGAAGCTGGCCGTGCCGGACCGGGACGGCTGACGGTGCGCCGGCGGATCCTGCTGCTCTCGGTGGGGATGACCACGCTGGTCGTGCTCGCGTTCGCCGTACCGCTGATTCTGTTGCTGCGCAGCACGACGGCGAGCGAGTCCAAGGACAAGGCCCGCAACCGGGCCGAGACTGTCGCGTACTACGTCGGCGATCAGGACCACACGAACGACGACATCACGGCGTACATCAACGGTCTGCCCGCTGCGCCGGGACGGATCTCGGTGCGGCTGGCCGACGGTACGACGCTGGGCGATCCGCCGCCGGGCGGGGTGCCGACGCCGAAGTACGTGCCGGTCGGGGAGGACGACGGCGACGGCGATCGGAAGGGACCGCCGAAGGTCGGTGACGCCGACTACCGCGACCTCGACGGCGGCCTCGCGGTCGACGTCGGAGTCGGTACGCCGCACGGCACCGCGTCTGTCTGCCTCTACCTGACCGGCGACGAGCTGTACGCCGGACTCACCCCGCGGGTCCTGATCCTGGTCGGCGGAAGCCTCGTCGTACTGCTGCTCAGCATCGCGGGCGCGGAACTCGTCTCCCGCCGCCTCGCCCGCCCGCTGGAAGAGACCGCGAGTACGGCCGAACGCCTCGCCCGCGGCGACATGGACGCCCGCGCACCGACCACCGGGCCGACCGAAGTCGCAAAGGTCGGCTCCGCGCTGAACGGACTCGCCGACCGCATCGACGAGGTGATCGCGGTCGAACGCGAGGCGGTCGCGGACCTCTCGCACCGGTTGCGTACGCCGTTGACCGCACTTCGGCTGCAGGTCGAGGCGATGCCGGATCGCGAGAGCGCCGAGGAGCTCAACACCCAGGTCAACAGTCTCGAGCGAACGCTGACCGCGGTGATCAGCGCGGCCCGGCGACCGCAGCGGGAGGGGCGGGTCCCGCACTGTGACGCGGTCGAGGTGACGCGCCAACGGGCGGCCTTCTGGGAGCCGCTGTTCGAGGACCAAGGCCGGGAGTTGGCGCTCGATCTGCCGGAGGAGCCCGCGATGGTGCGGTCGTCCGCCGAGGATCTGGGCGCCGCGCTGGACGCCTTGGTCGAGAACGTGGTTGCTCACACTCCGGATGGAACTCCGGCCAGGATCACACTGACGCGTACGGAGTCCGGCGTACGGATTGTCGTTGCGGACAAGGGTCCTGGGATCCCGTTGGGTGCGGGTGAGCGTGGCCGCAGCGACCGCGGCTCGACCGGCCTCGGCCTGGACATTGCCCGCCGCTGCGCCGAAGCCGCCGGCGGCCACCTCACCCTGCACCGCAACGAGGTCGAACTGACGCTCAGATCTTCGACGGGTGCGTAGCCAGCGGCGTGACCTGGATCTTCAGGTACGGAAAAAGCGGCAGGCTGGTCAGCAGGTCGTGGAGCTCGTCGTTCGACGACACGTCGAAGATGCTGAAGTTCGCGTACTCGCCGACGATGCGCCACAACTGCGGCCAAACACCTTTCTCCTGCAGCTCGACGGCGCGCGCCTTCTCGCGACTCACCAGGTCGGCGCGCACTGCCGGATCCAGGTCGGGAGGCAGGTTGACGTCCATGCGGACGTGGAACAGCATCAGGCCTCCTTCATCAGCTGAGGACGGCGCAGGGCGGCGACCGCGTCGAGGTCGAGTTCCACCCCGAGGCCCGGGCCGCCGGGCAGTTGCAGCGCGCCGTCGCGATAGCTCAACGGTGTACGCAGGACCTCCTCTGCGAACAGCAGCGGGCCGAAGAGTTCGCTGCCCCAGGTGACTCCAGGAGCAGCGCAGGCGAGGTGGAGCGACGCCGCCGTGCCGATGCCCGTCTCGATCGAGGTCCCCGCGTGGCATGGAATGCCGGCGGCAGCCGCGATGGCGACGATGTCGCGGGCTCGGCGGAGGCCACCGACCTTCGTTGTCTTCATCGACCAGATGTCGGCGGCGCGGAGGGACACCAACCGCAAGGCATCCACCGGTGTCCGCAAACTCTCATCGGCCATCACCGGTATCGGCAGCAGACGATTGAGCTCTGCCAGCGCCTCGACCTGTTCGCCAGGCACCGGTTGTTCGACGAGTTCGACTCCGGCAGCCGCGAGCCGGGGCAGGTACGTCTTCGCGGTCGTGAAATCCCAACGGGCGTTGAGATCCACGCGCACCCCGGCAGTCCCGGTGAGCTTCTCCGCGATCGCGCAAACCCGGCGCGTGTCTTCCTCAGGGGGCAGGGCGCCCATCTTCAGCTTGAACGTCCGATGCTCCCCGGACCGCAGCTTCGCCAGTGCCTCGTCGACGACAACCTCCTCGGGCTCGGCCCCGAGCGCCCACGTCACGTCGATCGACGTACGTGCCAGACCGCCGAGCAAGACGTGCACGGGTACGCCGAGCGACCGCGCCCACGCGTCGTGCAGAGCGACCTCGACCGCGCACTTCGCGTAGAGGTTCGCGTTCACGTGGTCGGAGATGTCCTGCCACAGCGAGGCGATGTCGTCGACGCGGCGCCCGGCCAGCAGCGGAGCGACGTACGTGTCGAGTGTGACCTTCATCGACTCGACCGATTCGCCACCCCACCACGGTCCGCCCGGGACCACGCCTTCACCCACGCCGGTGATGCCGTCGCGGGTGTGGACGAATGCCAGCAGGACCGGCTGGGCGGTCATCGTGACGCGAGCGAACCGGTGCGGCCGCCGGAGGGGTACGTCGATGATGACCGTTTCCAGCCGGTCGATCGTGAGCTCCATCAGGCGGGCTCGAGCTCGAAGTCGTACGTCGCCCGCCGGACGCCGGTGCCGTCGTCGACCGGGTCGAGGATCAGCTCGGGCTTGGTCGCCTCGGCGACGTCGGACTCGAGCCACTCGCCACCGGCGAAGTACAGCTGGGTGGTGATCGTGCGATGCCCGTCGGCTCGCACCATCAGGTGCAGGTGCGCCGGCCGCCAGGGGTGCCATCCGGCCGCCTCGATCAACTTGCCGGTCGGTCCGTCGGTCGGGATCTGGTACGGCGCCGGCTGCACTGTCCGGATCTCGAAGCGTCCGGAACCATCGGTTACGACGACCCCACGCAGGTTGCCGTCCGGGAGGTGGGGCGCGAACCCGGAGTAGTAGCCGTCGGCATCGGCATGCCAGATGTCGACCTCGGCACCGGCGAGCGGCGTCCCGTCGAGATCGCGGACCTGACCGCTCAGCACCAGCGGCGTACCCTTCTCGTCCGGCCGATGTGGTAGCTCGCACCGGGAAGCCAACCGGACCTGATCGGGCAGGTAGTAGGGACCTTCGATCGTGCCTTTCGTCCCGCGCTGCGACGAGGCGGCGACTTCCTCCACCACATGTTCGACGAAGACGTCCATGAACAAGGGCCATTCGCCGACTTCACCGACCTCCATCAGCCACGCCTTGGCGGCCTGGAATTCGGGATAGGTCACCTGGTGCTCGCGGATGGCAGTGTGCACGCCTTGCAGTACGGCGGTGACGGCGGCACTGACGCGCTCGGGCGGCACCACAGCCTCCGAGCGTTGCTTGGCTTTGAAGTTCTGGCTCGCGTTCGCACCGGAGCCGGCGGCGGTCGGAGAATCCTGCACAGTAGTCATGATGCGCTCCTTCAGCGGTTCAGGATCCGGCTGACATCGGTCGGGTTGACCAGATCCGGCACGGTCCAGCCGTCCAGGTCGTACTCGGCGAGCATGGTCTCGGCGAAGCCCTTCATCGCCGCGGTCTCACCCTGGGCCTCGGCGGCGAACAGGATCTCCGCCTTGACGTTCTCGTGGTTGCCTGAGTAGTTCCGCTCGTACAGTTCGTGCCGGCCGCCGAACTCGGTACCGACCGCGTCCCACAGCGCCTTCATCAGCTTGGTGCGCTCGACGGCGTCGTACCCGTTCGAGCCGCGGACGAAGCGATCGAGGTACGGGCGTACTTCGGGAGTCTTGAAGTCGACGGCGTTGGAGTTGAGGTAGATCAGCCCGGACGCGACGTCCTGCTGGATGATCTCCTTCACCCGCGGATACCCGGTGATCATGAACTGCCGATAGATCAGGCCGTAGTCCAGCTTCGGCAGTACCGTCCCGTTCGGTCCCGGGTCCGGGTTCAGCGCCATCGCGTCGGCCAGTGCGCGGAACAGGTTCCGCCAGCCGATGACCTCACCGACCCGGGTCTGTACGCCGCGGAAGTCCTTGCTGCCCGTGCATTCGAGGGCCTTGAGCAACAATCCGGCGATGAAGTCGAGCTTCACCGACAACCGGATGCAGCCGTGGAACGTGAACCGCGGGATGAACCCGGACTGCGGGAAGAACCCGTTGATCTTGTCCACGTCGCCGTACAGGAAGATGTTCTCCCACGGCACCAGCACCTTGTCGAAGACGAAGATCGTGTCGTTCTCGTCCAGCCGGCTGGACAGCGGGTAGTCGAACGGGCTGCCCATCACGTCGGCCTGCATGGTGTACGACGGCCGGCAGATGAGCTTCACACCAGGGGCGCTCATCGGGACCGTGCAGATCAGGGCGTACTCCTTCTTCTTGATCGGCAGCCCGTAGTGCGCGATGAAGTTGTAGTTGGTGATCGCCGAGCCCGTCGCCACCACCTTCGCGCCGGACACGATCACGCCGGCGTCGGTCTCCTTCTCGACCCGCATGAAGATGTCACCGGCCTCGTCGGGCGGCAGGTTGCGGTCGACCGGCGGGTTGATGATCGCGTGGTTCCAGTACAGGACCTTCTCCTGCGACTCCTTGTACCAGCGCTTCGCGTTCTCCTCGTACGGCGCGTAGAACTCGGTGTTCCCGCCGAGCGTGCCGAGGAAGCTGGCCTTGTAGTCGGGGCTGCGGCCCATCCAGCCCCAGGTCTGCCGGGCCCAGTGCTCGATCGCGACCCGGTCCTTCTGCAGGTCCGCCGAGCTGTGCGGGCTCCGGAAGAACGGATGCGTGTAGCCGCCGTTGCCGGTATCGGTCGGCACGGTGATCTCGTCCTTGGTGGCGGGGTCGTGCAAGGCGTCGTACAGGCGGGCCGTCATCCGGGCCGGGTTGCGGAACGCCGGGTGCTCGGTGACGTCCTTGACGCGTTCGCCGTAGATCCAGATCTCGCGGTCGTCGCGGATGGAGTCGAGGTACTCCGCTCCCGTCATCGGGCGCACTGTGGTGGTCTGTTGCTCGACGGTCGTGGTCATGGAAAGTCCTTTCAGGCAAGGGCAAGGGGCGTGAAGACAGCGGCCGCGTCGAACCAGCCGCGGTCCGGGCAGTCGATGGAGCCGGACCAGTGGGTCTCGACCGGACCCAGGTAGCGGAACCGGCCGCCGTGGAAGAGCAGCGGGTCCCGGGCCGTGATCTCGACCGCGTCCACCTCACCGATCACGATCAGGTGGTCGCCGCCGTCGTACGTCCGCCACGGCCGGCACGAGATCGTCGTGGCCGCGCCGTCGAGCAGCGGAGCGAGTGGTCCGTCGACCCATCGGGGTGCGCGGTCCGCGGGACGTCCGGCGAAGTGCCAGGCGACGTCGAGTTGGTCGTGGGCCAGGACGTTGATCGCGAACGGCTTGCCGGTCAGGTACTGGCACGCCTTCGATGTGCGGTTCAGCGTGACCTGCGCGAGCGCGGGCTCGAGGGATACGGCGGTGAAGGCGTTCACGGTGGCCCCGTGCGGCCGCCCTTCGTCGCTGGTGCAGGTCACCACGGTCACGCCGGTGGCGAACTGGCCGAACGCGGTCCGGAGTTCTCGCGAGTCCATCTGCGTCACCTCCTGGAGGTTGTACGCTCTGCGTACATCTCGTACGCTTGGCGTACGACTAGACCTTGGGGTCCTCCGAGGGCAGCTGTCAAGAGCTCAACAACTTTTTCGTGACCCGTGGAAGGATGGCCCGCATGACCGGGGAGGGGAGCGAACGCGACTACGTGCAGAGCATCGAGCGCGGGTTCGCCGTACTGCTCGCGTTCGACGCCGACCGGCCGAACCCGACGCTCGCGGAGGTCGCCACCGCGACGGGCTTGTCGCGTCCCGCCGTACGCCGGATCCTGCTGACCCTGCAGCGGTTGGGGTACGTCGCCGCGCAGGGCAGCCGGTGGACGCTGACGCCGCGCGTACTCACGATCGGTCAGCACTACGCGGCCACGCACAGCTTCGTGGAGACCGCGCAGCCGCATCTGCTCCGGCTCGCCGAGGAGACCCAGGAGTCGGCGTCACTCGCGCAGCTCGACGGCACGGACGTCGTGTACGTCGCCCGCGTCCAGGTACGCCGCATCATGGCCGTCGCCGTCGACGTGGGCAGCCGGGTTCCGGCGCACGCGACCTCGATGGGACGCGTACTGACGGCCTGGGCGGACGCTTCGCTCGTCGACGCCGTGATCGCGGCCGGCCTGCCACGGTTGGCACACCGCACGATCACCGATCCGACCGCGTTCCGCGATGCGCTGCACCGGGTCCGGCAGGACGGGTACGCCGTGGTCGAGTCGGAGCTCGAGGACGGCCTGCTGTCGGCGTCCGTACCGGTTCGCAGGCCGGACGGCGACGTACTCGCGGCGCTCGCCTACTCCACGACAGTGGGGCGAATGACCGAGCAGCAGATCATCGAGAAGGTCATCCCGTTGATGCGGGAGACCGCTGAGGCGATCGCCGAGGACCTGCGGCTCCTGAGCGGCACCCGTCGCCTCGATGCCCAGGCTCGGGACGGGTTCTACTGAACCAGTCCCGCGAGGACGGACAACGCTCGCTGCAGCTGCGGCGACTCGTCGTCCGCGCGCGTGGCGGCGGCCAGTTCGACGGAGGCTTGGCCGGTGAGTGCGCGGTAGGCGACGCCGGGGACCCTCAGCTCTGCTGTCGGCGCCGGTACGACGGCGATTCCCAGGCCGGCCGCGACGAACGTGACCAGCGTCGACGTCTCCGCCACCTCATGCCGGATGCGCGGTTCGAACCCGGCCTCGCGACAGCGTGCGAGGACGGTGTCGTGCATCACCGATCGCCCACCACCCGCGTGGATCACGAAGTCCTCGTCAACCAGCTCCTCGAGCCGTACCCGGCGCCGCTCGGCCAACCAATGCCTGTCCGGTACCGCCACGATCAGCCGGTCGGCCCGCAGTACCTGGAGCCTGAGGGCCTCCTCGTCGACAGGCGGTCGCAGCAGCCCGAGATCGATTCGCCCGTCCACCAGCGCCCGTGCCTGATCGGGCGCGAGCATCTCGCCCTGCACCGCCACCTCGACGTCCGGCAGCTCCTCGCGCAGTGTGCGCACCAGACTCGGCAGCAGGCTGTACGTCGCCGAGCCGACGCACCCGATCGCCAAGCGACCCTGCAGTCCGGCGGCCACGCGCTGCGCCTCGCCCGCGGCAGATGACACGGCCGCGATGATCTGCCGGGCCCGGACGAGGTAAGCCTCACCGGCGGGCGTGAGCTCGACACGTCGCGTCGTACGACGGAGCAGCTGCAGACCGAGCTCGCTCTCGAGTTGGCGAATCTGCTGCGACAGTGGCGGCTGGGCCATGTGCAGGCGGGCCGCGGCGCGGCCGAAGTGCCGTTCCTCGGCGACCGCGACGAAGTACCGCAGATGGCGCAGCTCCACGCCTTTCATATTCGCAAAGTCTTGATCCTGCGTAAATGTGTATTTCTCCATATCGGTTTCCGGGCCTACGGTCGGGTCATGAGCGACCCGCGTGACATCGTGATCTGCGAGCCGATCCGTACGCCGGTGGGCCGGTTCGGCGGCGCGTTGTCCGCGCTGTCGGCGGCCGACCTCGCCACCGCCGCTCTCACCGAGCTGGTACGGCGGACCGGGCTGGCCGAAGGTGATGTCGACGACGTGATCCTGGGCCAGTGCTACCCGAACGGCGAGGCGCCGGCGATCGGCCGGATCGCGGCGCTCGACGCGGGCCTCGGCGTCTCGGTGCCCGGCGTGCAGATCGATCGTCGTTGCGGATCGGGATTGCAAGCCGTGCTGTACGCGGCGGGCATGGTCGCGACCGGGGCGGCTCGGCTGGTTGTTGCCGGAGGCACCGAATCCATGTCGCAGGTCGAGCACTACGCCCTCGGTCTGCGGACCGGCGTCCGCGGCGGGGTGGAACTGCACGACCGGCTGGTCCGCGCTCGCGAGACGGCCGGTGGGAAGGACCACCCGGTGCCCGGCGGGATGCTGGAGACGGCCGAGAACGTACGGCGCGAGTACGGCATCTCCCGCGAGGAGCAGGACGAGTTCGCGCTCCGCTCTCACCAGCGTGCTGTTGCCGCGCAGGCCGAAGGGCGCTTCGCCGACGAACTGGTCCCGCTGGAGGTCCCGGGCCGCCGCGGTACCACGACGCGAGTCACCGCCGACGAGCATCCACGCCCAGACACCACACTCGAGAGCCTGGCCGCGCTGCGACCGGTCATGCTCACGACGGACCCCGAAGCGACGGTGACCGCAGGCAACGCGAGCGGCCAGAACGACGGCGCCGCGGTCTGCGTCGTCACCACCCTCGACGAGGCCTCACGCCGCAACCTCCGACCGCTCGTCAGCCTCAGGTCCTGGGCGGTTTCCGGCGTTGGCCCTGAGGTGATGGGCATCGGTCCGGTCCCCGCCACCGCAGCGGCGTTGGCCCGCGCCGACCTCACCCTCGACGACCTCGACCTGATCGAGCTCAACGAGGCCTTCGCCGCTCAGGTTCTCGGCTGCCTGCGCGAGTGGAAGATCGACGCGGGCGACGACCGCCTGAACCCCAACGGATCCGGCATTTCGCTCGGCCACCCCGTCGGCGCGACCGGCGCCCGCATCCTCGCCACCCTGTCCCGCGAACTCCACCGCCGCAACGGCCGCTACGCGTTGGAAACCCTCTGCATCGGCGGCGGCCAAGGCATAGCGGCCGTCTTCGAGGCAGTCCGATGATCGCCCACACTCTCAGCGGTCGGGCTCATGCGCCGACTGTTGTGCTGGCGAACTCGATGGGCGCCACCTGGGAGATGTGGGACGCCAACCTCGAAGAGTTGGAGGAGCATTTTCGGGTCGTCCGCTTCGACACGCGCGGTCACGGCCGCTCGCCGGTCCCGCCGGGTCCGTACACAATCGACGACCTGACCGACGACATCGTCGACCTGCTCGACGAACTCCGCCTCGAGCGCGCCCACTTCGTCGGCCTCTCGCTCGGCGGCATGACCGGTCTCCGCCTCGCCGCCCGCAAGCCGTCCCGCGTCGACCGGCTGGTCGTCCTCTGCACCGGCGCTCGGCTCGATCCGCTGTCGCAGTGGACCGATCGCGCCGACCTCGTCCGCGCGAAAGGTACGGCGGCGGTCGCCGAGTCCGTCGTACGACGCTGGTTCACGCCGAGTTGGCTCGCCGAACATCCGCAGGTCCGCAAGGAGTGCGAGGAGATGGTCGCGTCGACACCGGCCGACGGGTACGCCGCGTGCTGCGAGATCATCGCCACGACGGACTTGACCGGCGACCTCCCCGACGTCACCGCGCCGACGCTGGCGATCGCGGGCGGCGACGACCTGGCCACCCCGCCGGGGCAGCTGGAACGCATTGCCGCATCAGTTGCTAATGGCAAGCTTCTCGTCGTACCGGACGCCGCTCATCTGGCCTCCGCCGAACGGCCCGACGTGGTGACGCGCGCCGTCGTCGCCCATCTTCAGGAGGACGACGGATGAGTATCGACAAGGTCATCGCCGGCGCGGCGGACGCGGTCGCCGACATCCCGGACGGGACGAGCCTCGCGGTCGGTGGGTTCGGACTCGCCGGGATTCCGTGGTTCCTGATCGAGGCGCTGCTCGAGCGGGGTGCCTCTGACCTCACCGTGGTGTCGAACAACTGCGGCGTCGACGGCGCGGGTCTCGGACTGCTTCTGGAACAAGGGCGGATCAGCCGGGTGATCGCGTCGTATGTGGGGGAGAACAAGGAGTTCGCCCGTCAGTACCTGGCCGGGGAGCTGACGGTCGAGCTGACGCCACAAGGCACGCTGGCCGAGCGGCTGCGCGCGGGCGGTGCCGGGATCGGTGCGTTCTTCACGCCGACCGGTGTCGGCACGCTGGTCTCCGAGGGTGGGCTGCCTTGGCGGTACGCACCGGACGGTACGGTCGCGGTCGCGTCACCGGCCAAGGAGGTGCGCATGATCCAGGGCCGGGAGATGGTGCTCGAGGAGGCAATCGTCACCGACGTCGCGCTGGTCCGGGCGGCGGTGGCCGATCGCGCCGGCAACTGTGTCTTCCACGCGGCGGCGCGGAACTTCAACCCGGTCGCAGCCATGGCAGGCCGATTGACGATCGTGGAGGCCGAGCAGGTTGTGGAAGTCGGCGAGCTCGCACCGGACGCGATCCATCTACCCGGCGTTTTCGTTCAACGCGTCGTACCCCTGACGCCTGAGCAGGCCGCGCAGAAGGCGATCGAGAAGCGCACGACCCGGCCACGCGGGGAGGCGTGAGATGCCCTGGACCCGCGATGAGATGGCCGCCCGGGCCGCCCTTGAGCTGAACGACGGCGAGTACGTGAACCTCGGGATCGGCCTGCCGACGCTTGTCCCCAACCACCTGCCACCCCGCTCGTCCGTGACGCTGCATGCGGAGAACGGCATCCTCGGCGTCGGCCCGTTCCCGTACGACGAACAGGTCGACCCCGACCTGATCGACGCAGGCAAGCAGACCGTCAGCGTGGTACCGGGAGCGTCGTACTTCGACTCCGCCACCAGCTTCGCGATGATCCGCGGCGGCCACATCGACGTCGCCGTCCTCGGCGGCATGCAGGTCTCCGCGTACGGCGACCTCGCGAACTGGCTCGTCCCCGGCGCGATGGTCAAGGGCATGGGCGGCGCCATGGACCTCGTCAACGGAGCCCGTCGCGTCATCGTCCTGATGGACCACCGCACCCGCCACGGCGACCCCAAACTGCTGACCACCTGCACCCTCCCGCTCACCGGCCGCGGCGTGGTCCACCGCGTCATCACCGACCTGGCCGTCCTCGACGTAACCCAAGGCACCTTCACCCTCGTCGACCTGGCCCCCGGTGTAACCCACTCCGAAGTCCAAGCAGCAACCACCGCCCCCGTCACCTGAACCGTGCCTCGACTATAGTCAGCGCGGATCTTGGGGGCTTGAAAGACTTTCTGGAGGGGAAACCTATGAAGTTGCAGCGTTTTGCGCTGGCGTTGGCCGGTGCAGGCCTGATTGCGGCCGTGGCCGCATCCGTCCCGGCGGCTGCCGCCGGGCAGGCGGATCCGAAGCATCCGTTCGCCAAGAACGTGACGCCGAACACGCTCAAGGCGGCCGGCGACCCGTGCTTCAGCGACGTCATGTCGCCGACCGCGACCGGCATGTCGCAGGAGACCATCGCGGTGCCGGGGCGGAGCGTCCAGGCGTTCCAGGACACGCCGTTCAAGTTCGTCGGCAGCCGCGCGGACACGACCTGGTACGGCGCCGTGAACGCCGCGGGCACGCAGATCTACTACTACGGTCTGCTCCTGCAGGGCGGCAACCTGTACCGGCACACGACCTACGCCCGTGACACCGGCGAAACCAGCAGCTGGGCGCCTACCTTCAAGAAGGTCGGCTCGGGCTGGAGCAGCTTCAAGTCGATCGCCACGTCGAACTACAGCGTCGCCGCCCCGCGGCACGCGTACCTGTACGGTCTGAACACCAACGGCAGCCTCTACCGCTACCAGATCGTCGGCACCGGCTTCCGCGCGCTCGGCCCGCTTCCCGGGTTCCGCGGTTTCAAGGCGATGACCGTGATCAGCGAGACCGCGACGTACGACACGCTGCTGATGACGACCAACGCCGGTGCCCTGTGGACCGTCCACATCCCGGTCGCGGCCGGTGCGAAGCCGGTGCTCAAGCAGCTCCGTGCATCCGGCTGGGGCGCGTACGAGTCGCTCGTCATCCAGGGCTGCGGCACCCGCGGTGGTTCGCTCCTGGTTGCCGTCGACAAGGACACCCAGTCCGGGTACCAGTTCGCTCTGAGCAAGGCGAACGGCGCCGCGACCGCAATCACGTCGTACGGCAAGATCCCGGCGCCCATGAACGGTGTGGACCACGTGTCGCTCACCACCCACTACGACCAGCTGGTCGGCGAGTAGTCAGTCAGTTACTGGACCGCCACCCTCGGCACCTGTGCCGAGGGTGGCGGTTTTTCAGTGGTCGAGGGTCCAGAAGTGGGCGTTCGGCGGGGCTTCGACGCGCCAGGCAGGTGGTGTGGTCGGGTAGACGCGGGTGCTGAGGACCCGGCCGGCGCTGGTGAAGACTTCCAGTACGGAGCCGTCGAGGAAGATCCGCGCCGCCGGGCGGCCGGATGCCGGGTCGAAGGCGTCGGTTGCCTGCATGCGGCCGCGATGTGCGTGCGGGCTGAGGCTGGACTCGGTACGGTCGACCGTCACCGCATCGGCGTCCAGCGAGACGACCACCCGCTCCTGGTCGCTGAAGTGGATGATCACCTGTCCCGATCCTGACGGTACGGCGATCTCGCACTGCGGGCCTGTCGTGCAGCCGTCGGCCGGTACGCCGGGACCGGTGCGGAGCGTGTCTAGCGAAGGAATCGGTGCACTCCGCAGCGACGAGTCGGCGCCGAGCCAGACCACCCGCGGCAGTGAGATCACGCCCGCCCAGTCGTCCCAGCCGTCGCGATCACGCCCCTCGGTCAACCACCCGAAGAGCAGCGGCCCGAACCGGCTCTCGCGCATCGCCGAGGCGGCGTAGAAGTTCGTCCCGTGATCGACCCGCTGCGGGACCAGCGGTACGTCGACGTCGAACGACAGCACCTCCGCGGAGCCACCCTCGGGTGACCACGATGCGACAACGGCGATCCGCCTGTTGTCGAGCGTCAGTAATTGCGGGCATTCCCACGCGGCGCCGGTGTCCTCGCCGTTCACGGTACTGCGGGGGAGCTCGGCCAGCGGGCCGACGTACGTCCAGGTCTCGAGGTCGGGCGACTGGTACAGCGTGATGCTCCCGCCGCGGCCGGCGTACCCGGCGCCGACGGCGAGCCACCACGAGCCGTTCTCCTGCCAGACGAACGGATCGCGGAACATGATCGCGTCGTCGGTCGGGTCCGGGATCACCTGCCGCGGCGGTCCGAAGGACATGCCGCCGTCGTCGGACACCGCCGTCAGGACGGACTGGTACGGGCGGTTGTCGAGGTAGCCGGAGTAGAACGCGCGGATCCGGCCGTTGTCGAGGATCGTGTTGCCGGACCAGCAGCCGTCGGTGTCCGGCCCGCCCGGCAGCGGCGCCATCGCGGGCCGGTGCAACGTCCAGCGCACGTAGTCGGTCGACGTCACATGCCCCCATTCGACCGGCACGTGCATCTCCAGCACCGGCCGCGACTGGAAGTACAGGTGGACGTCGGACCCCACTTCGAGAGGCCCGTTCGGGTCGTTCATGTACCCGCGCGGTGGCCGGATGTGGAACGCGGGGCGGAGGTGGGCGACCGTACGGGTGCCGGCCTGAACTTGGGTCAACGGGATGCTCCTGCCGTGATGCCTGCGATGAAGTACCTCTGGGCGAAGATGAACAGCACCACGCTCGGCAGGATCGCCAGGATGACGCCGGCCAGCACGATCGAGATCGAGCCGGTGCCGAGGTTTCCCTGCAGGCCGACCAGGCCGAGCGGCAGTGTGAAGTTGTCCTGCGACTGCAGGAAGATCAGGGGCCGGTAGAACTCCGCCCAGAAACCGGAGAAGTTCAGGATCGCGAGCGTCGCGATCGCCGGACCGGCCATCTTGGCGTAGATCATCAGGAACGTCTGGAAATGTCCCGCGCCGTCGATCCGTGCGGCCTCGCCGAGTTCGCGCGGCATCTGCATGAAGTACTGACGCATCAGGAACGTTCCGAAAGCGCTACCCAGCGCGGAAACCACCAGTGACAACGGGCTGTCGGACAGTCCGAGGTACCGGATGATCACGAACACCGGGATGATGATCGTCTGCAGCGGCACCATCATCGTGGCCAGGAAGATCCCGAAGATCACCGAGCGGCCCGGGAAGCTGACCATCGCGAACGCGTAGCCGGACAGCGTGCAGGTGATGGTCTGGCCGATCACGATCAGCCCGGTCACGAGCACGCTGTTCACGAAGAACCGGCCGATCGGGATCCGGTCGAAAACCGCGCTGTAGTTGGAGAAGTCCGGATGCAACGGCAACCAATGCGGCGGGTTGCTGAACGCCTCGGCGGGCGTGCGCAACGACGTCGTGACCGTCCACAGCAACGGGCCGAGGGCAACCATCGCGGCGATGACGAGCACCAGGATGCCGGTCATCCTGCCGATCCGGGCCAGGACTGCGGTGGAGTGGCTCATTGGTAGAACACCAGCTTTCGTGCGGCGAGGAACTGCAGCCCGGTGATCATCAGGATCGCCACCAGCAGCAGGATTGCGATCGCCGAGCCGTACCCGAACTGCAGGTTCTGGAAGCCTTTCTGGTACATCGAGATCGTCACCGTCGTGGTCGCCGACCCCGGGCCGCCCTTGGTCATGATGTACGGCTGGTCGAACAGCTGCATGGCGTTGATCAAGGCAACGACCGCGGCGAACAGGATCGTTGGACTGATCAACGGAATCTTGATCCGGAACAGGGTCCGCAGCGCGCCGGCACCGTCGATCTGCGCGGCCTCGAGGACGTCGGTCGGTACCGACATCAACGAGGCGACGAACAGCACGAACGTGAACCCGACCTGCTGCCACACCGCGATCAGTACGATCGTCGACGCCGCCCCGAAACCGCTGGTCAGCCACGGTACGTTCGGGATGCCGAGCAGCCCGAGGTAGTAGTTCACGACACCGAACTTGTAGTCGAACAGGTACCCCATGAAGATCGACACGGCCGCGGTCGACGCCAGCAGCGGCAGGTAGAACGCGGTCCGGAACAACGTCCGCACCCAGACGAGCTTGCGCTGGTTGACGAGTACGGCGAGCGCGAGACCGATGGTCAACTGCAGTACGACGATCGCGAGCGCCATCCCGAGCGTGACCCCGAAGGACTTCAGTACCGGACCGTCGTTGAACAGCTGCTCGTAGTTCTTCAGACCGACGTACCGCGGGCTCGAGATCACGTCCCAGGAGAAGAACGACAGCCCGAGCGACGCGAGGATCGGGATCGCCGTGAAGACCGCGACGAACAGTACCGACAACCCGATCATCGCGAAGCCGAACCGCGCCTCACCGTGTGCGGTCGGATGGCTGCGCCGTTTCACGACCGCCTTCGCGACGTCGGCGGTGACGGCGGACATCAGCTCGCCCCCGCTGCCTTCTCGAGATCCGCCTGCAACCCGTCCAGGGCGGCCTTCGCGTTGCCCGAGGAGATCGCTTGCGTGGTCCGCTGGTTCAGCGCGGTCGCGAGCGCGTTGTAGTACGGCGGGGCGGGGATCGGCGCGGTGTCCGGGTGCTTGGTCAGCGTGTCGTAGAAGACCGACCAGTGCTTCGGCCCGGTCTTGCTGTACCGCGCGGCCGACACCAGGGACTTGCGGCCGGGGGTGGTCACGTTGCCCGGGAACACAAGGTCGAACGTGTCCGGCTTGACCAGCAGCTTCAGGACCTCCCAGGCCAGGTCCTTCTTCTTCGACGACTTGAAGATCGCGTACCCGCCGGCGCCGAACAGGTGCCGCTGGCTCTTCCACTTCGGGAACATCGTCACGTCGAAGCTGCCGTTCTTCATCCCGGCGTTGGCCAGGCCGCCGGCCCAGAATCCGCCACCGATCGACATCCCGATCCGGTTCGACGCGAACAGACCCTGCAACGTGCCGCCACCGCCGACGTCCGGCGACGGCGAGAGGCCCTTCTTGGTCAGCTGGATCATGTAGTCCAGCGCCTCGACGGTGGCCTCGGAGTTCGCCGTCGGCGCGCCCCACTTCCAGCCGCCCTTGCGTCCGGCGGCGGCAGCGTCACCGGCGTACGCCTTGCTCCACAGCCAGTCGCCGCCGTCGTACTTGCCCTCTTCGAGCAGGTTGGCGTTGTTCGCGTACATGAACGACGTCCAGCTGCCCCACAGCCGGACCACCCAGCCGAAGGCGTTGATGCCCTTGAACTTGGCGATCTTCGTCGCCGCGGACTCGAAGTCGTCGAGCGTCCAGGTCTCGCTCGGCGGGGTCACGCCCGCGCGCTGGAACAGCTCGGTGCTGTAGAACATGTTGCCGGCGTTGAAGCTGTCGGGCAGCTCCCACAGGTGGCCCTGGTACATCATCGACTCGACCAGCGCCGGGTGGATGTCGGCGAAGTACTCCTTCAGCCCGGACAGATCCTTGGTGACGTAGTCGTCGAGCGGGATCGCGAGCTCCTTGGACGCCATCAGCTGCAGCCCCTCGGTCGCGACGCTGATGATGTCCGGGGGCGTGCCGGCCGCGATCTGGGTCAGCACCTTGGCCAGGAAGTCGTTCCAGTCGGTCCCGTTGATCGCGGAGATCTCGAACTTGATCGTCGAGTCGAGCTTGGCGATCTGCGGCTGCAACCGGTTCTGCAGCTGGGTCGCCTGCGCCTGCTCGCCGAAGTACAGCATCTTCAGCGACTTCGACGAGCCGCCGCTGTCCTTGCTGCAGGCGGCCAGGTCGGCGAGCGCGGCAAGGCTCAGGCCACCGGCGCCGGCCTTCAGCAGCGTCCGGCGGCCGAGTGTGCCGCCGGCCGGATGAATACCTGTCATGGGAGTTCCTCCTAGCGCCCAATACGTATTGACTCGGGACCGTAGCAGCGGCATAGAGTGGGGTCAATACGTATTGGGCGAATCTGTGATAGGTAATTACCGGCGGCACCGAGGCCGTACGGTGTTTCAAATTTTTGGGGGAACCCGATGGCGAAGAAGGCAGCCGGTGGGCCGAAGCGCGTCACGATGACCGATGTCGCGCGCCGGGCGGGGGTGTCGCAGCCGACCGTCTCGTTCGTGCTCAACGACCGCCGCGACGTCGCGGTCGCCGAGGAGACCCGGCGCCGGGTGCTGCAGGCCGCGGCCGAGCTCGACTTCGTCCCGAACCGGGCGGCCCAACTGCTCCGGTCGAACCGGTCGTTCACGATCGGCGTCGTGACGAGTGGGATTGTCTCCCAGCCGTACGCCGGTCTGATCGTGCTCGGCCTGCAACAGGTCGTCCAGCCGGCCGGCTACGTCTGCATGGTCGTCGACACCACCGACGACCCGGGCCAGGGTGACGACGCGGTCGCGAGCCTGGTCGCGCAGGGCGTGGCCGCGATCGTGTACGCGTCGCTCTCGCCGAAGCCGTTGCACCGCAGCCCGCGGCTGGACGGGATCCGGACGATCTTCGTCAACTGCTGGCCGGAGGAGGGGCACGCCGACACGGTGTTGCTCGCCGACGAGTACGCCGGGGGTCGCGCGGCTGCGGCGTCGGTGTTCGAGCGCGGGCATCGTGAGGTCGCGTTCCTCGGCGGTATGCGGGACGACTATGCATGCAGGGAGCGCCGGCGCGGGTTCGACGATGCCGCACGGGCGGCCGGGCTGAAGCCGTCGGAGCTCGTGCACCGGTACGGGAACTACCAGATCGGGAACGGGTACGACCTGGCGACCGAGGTAGTGGTCGAGCACAGTCCGACGGCACTCGTCTGCGGGAACGACCGGATGGCGATCGGCGCGCTGCTCGCGCTGCATGCGCTCGGGCTCGAGTGTCCGGGTGACGTCAGCATCGTCGGCTTCGACGACCAGCCGGACGTCGCCGACCAGGTCCGCCCCGGCCTCACCACAGCCGCCCTCCCGCACCTGATGCTCGGCCGCCGCGCCGGCGAACTCCTGCTCGGCCCACCGGAAGAAGCCCCCGCCCGCTTGATCGTGGACTGCGAACTGATCGAACGAGACTCGGTCGGCGACCCGCCGAAGCAGCGTCGCCGGGTGGGTCCGAAATGATTCACTGGCGGCCTCCCGAGGGATTTGTCGGGGATGTGATCCCGTTCAGTTACGGCGGGCGGGTCTGGTTGTTCTACTTGCTGGATCGGCGGTCGGACGACCCGACCGCCGGACCGGGTGGGATGCCGTGGGCGCTGGTGTCGACGACAGACTTTGTGGAGTACGAAGACCACGGCGTCGTACTGCCGACCGGGGATCGGGATGCGGTCGACTTCGACTGCTACACCGGCAGCGTGATCGCGGACGGATCACGGCTGCATCTGTTCTACACAGGGCACAACCCGCGGCGGGGTTCAGACCGCGGTGCGTTCCAGGTCGTCTGCCACGCGGTGAGCGAAGGCGATCCGACCCAGTGGACGAAGGTGCCTGAGGACACCTTTGGTGCCCCCAACGGTTTCGTACCACAGGACTGGCGCGACCCGTTCGTCTACCGAACCGCACCCGATGAACCATGGCAAATGGTGCTGGCGGCACGGTACGACGACTCGCCTGATCGTCGCTGTGGAGTCGTGGCGCGGCTGACTTCCACAGACCTCAAGCGCTGGGAGCTCGCGCCACCTTTGTGGGAACCGCACCGCTACATCACCCAGGAGTGTCCGGACGTCTTCCAGTGGGGCGACTGGTGGTACTTGGTGTACTCCGAGTTCAGCGACGCGTTCCAGACCCGGTACCGGATCGCGCGCACCCCGGACGGCCCGTGGCTCGCGCCGCCGCGTGACACCGTCGACGGGCGCGCGTTCTACGCCGCCAAGTCGGTGCTGCACGAGGGACGCAGGTTCTTCATCGGCTGGATCCCTACAAAACAAGGGGATGCGTGGCAGTGGGCCGGCAATCTCGCCGTACTGGAAGCACACCAAGAGCCCGACGGCACGCTCGCGTTCGGGCTGCCCGCGGAGATCGTCGCAGCCTACGACGCCGCAGACGTGAAGCTGTCCCCGCTCGATGGCGCAGCTGACGTGCCAGGTCAAGGAGCCCACGACCGGTACGCCGCCTGGATCGGCGACCCCATGCCGTCGCATTGCCTGATCACGCTGACGGTCGACGTCGCGTCCGGTACCCAGTCCTTCGGCCTGCTGCTCCACGCCACCCCCGACGGCGAATACGCCACCATCCTTCGACTGGAACCCCAACGCAACCGAGTGGTCCTGGACCAATGGCCGCGCGGCCGCACCGGTCCCGCCCAGTGGCAGATCCACGGCGACGTCCCGCACGCCGTCGACCTGGAACGTCCGTGCCCACTCCCGCCCGGTCGCCACACCGTCCAGGTCCTCCTCGATGGCGCAACCGCCCAGGCAGTCGTCGACAACCGGGTCGCCCTGAGCTTCCGGCCGGACGCACCGGCAGGCCACCTCGGCTTCTTCGTAACCGACGGTGCGGTGGAGGTCGTCGAGCTTCGAGCCGGATAGCGTCCGTCGATTTCTTGCAAAGATCGATCGAGATATTGCGTAGCTGTGTCCGGGGCGTTACGGTCTGGCGCTAACCGCCCCTCGAGAGTGAGCAGCCCATGTTCCGATCGATCAAACCTGTCAGCCTTGCCGCCTGCGGCGCCCTGATCGGCGCCGCCCTGTCCGCGCTCGCCCCGAGCTTCGCCCTGGCCGCGGCGTCCGCCGCGTCCGGTGGTGTCGGCGCGACGTTGCCGTACGTCGAAGTCCAGGCCGAGAACTCCGCCACCAACGGAACCCTCATCGGGCCGAGTGCCGCGTACAACACGCTCGCCGCCGAGGCGTCGTACCGCAAAGCCGTGACATTGCAGGGCAGCGGGAAGTACGTCGAGTTCACGACACCGGTGGCGACGAACTCGATCGTGTTCCGCTACAGCATCCCCGACACCGGGTCCGGCTCGGTGTACACGCCGCAGCTGTCGTTCTACGTCAACGGTTCGAAGCAGTCGAACTTCACGCTGACCAACGCCTACAGCTGGTACTACGGCGGCTATCCGTTCACGAACTCGCCGGGCAGCAACCCGCACCACTTCTACGACGAGGTGCACCGGCTGTTCCCGACGACGTACCCGGCCGGTACGAAGTTCCGGTTGCAGGTCGACGCCGAGGACACCGCCGCGTCGTACACGATCGACTTCGCCGACTTCGAGAACGTCCCGGCCGCGTTGCCGCAGCCGGCCGGTTCGGTGTCGGTGACCAGCCAGGGCGCCGATCCGACCGGCGTCGCGGACTCCACCAACGCGTTCAACGCGGCGATGGGCGCGGCCGGCGCCGGCGGAACGGTGTGGATCCCGGAGGGAACGTTCAAGATCCCCGGACACCTGATCCTGAACAACATCACGATCAAGGGCGCCGGCATGTGGCGGTCGACGATCGTTGGCGCGGCCCCCGGTTTCTACGGCAACTATGCGCCGAACGCCAGCAGCGGCGTACACCTCGCGGACTTCGCGATCTTCGGTGACGTGCAGGAGCGCAACGACGGCGCCCAGGTGAACGGCATCGGCGGCGCGCTGAACAACTCGACCGTGGACCGGGTGTGGATCGAGCACGAGAAGGTCGGCGCCTGGATGGACGGGCCTTTCACCAATCTGGTGTTCAACGGCATGCGGATCCGCAACGTGACCGCGGACGGCATCAACTTCCACGACGGCGTGACGAACTCCAAGGTGACGAACAGCGACCTGCGCAACCTGGGCGACGACGGTCTGGCGACCTGGTCGGAGCAGAACGCCGACGCGAACGACTCGTTCGACCACAACACAGTTCAGTACCCCATCCTCGCGAACGGGATCGCGATCTACGGCGGTCACGACAACTTCGTCACCGACAACCGGGTGATCGACGCCGGCCTCACCCAGGGCGGCGGCATCCACGTCGCGCAACGGTTCAACTCGACCACGCTCGGCCGGACCGACGTTCTGCGGAACACGATCATCCGCTCCGGCAGTCTGGACCCGAACTGGCAGTTCGGCGTCGGCGCGCTGTGGTTCGACGCCCGCGACGGTGCGATGTCCGGCTTGACGAATGTCGACAACCTGCTGATCCAGCAGAGCCCGTACGAGGCGATCCAGTTCGTCTCCGGCTCGAACATCAGCAACGTCAAGATCAACAATGCGACGATCCAGAACACCGGCACGTGGGTGGTTCAGGAGCAGGTCGGCGGCTCGGCGACGATCACCAACAGCACGGCCACCGGGACGCAGGCGCCCGGGCCGATCTACAGCTGTGGCGTCGGTTTCACGCTCACCGACGGCGGCGGCAACTCGGGCATCTTCGCGCCTCCGCAGTGCCAGAACATCACCGCGCCGGCGTTCCCGCCGTACCTGCCGGACAACGGTTCGCAGCTCTCGATCAGCCCAAGTGCCTTGAGCTTCGGCTCGGTGGCGACCGGTACGTCGAGCGTGGTGCAGGCGGTCACCGTGACGAACAGCGGTACGGCGGCGGCGCCGGTCAGTTCGGTCGCGACCAGCGGTGACTTCACGCAGACGAACAATTGCGGCAGCAGCGTTGCGGCCGGCGCGTCATGCACGGTGAACGTGACGTTCACGCCCGCGGCGGCCGGCAGCCGTACCGGGAACCTGACCGTCACCGCGTCCGGGGTGGTGAACACCGTCCCGCTGTCCGGTACGGGCGTCGCGCCGGGTCCGATCCTGAACGCGAACCCGGGCAGCCTGTCCTTCCCCGACACGTCCGTGGGCAGCGCGTCCGCGACCCAGACCGTCATCGTGACGAACTCCGGTACGTCGTCGGCGACCGTCTCCGGGGTCGCGGCGACGGGTGACTTCACCCAGACGAACAACTGCGGAACCGTCGCAGTCGGCGCGTCCTGCACGGTCACGGTCACGTTCCGGCCGACCGCATCCGGCGCGCGGACCGGCAGCATCACGGTGACCAGCAACGCGAACAACAGCCCGGCCTCGATTTCCTTGACCGGGAACGGAATCGGATCCGACACCAACCTCGCTCTCGGGAAGCCGGCCACCGCCAGCAGCCAGGTCAACGGCACCCAGACGGCGGCGACCGCGACCGACGGCGATGCGAATACCTACTGGGAAAGCGCGAACAACGCTTTCCCGCAATGGCTGCAGGTCGACCTCGGTACCGCCCGGAGCGTCGGCAAGGTCACCCTGAAGCTCCCGCCGAGCTCTGCCTGGGGAACACGCACCCAGACGCTCTCTGTGCAGACCAGCACGGACGGAAACGCATTCGCCACGCCGGTCGCGTCCGCGTCGTACACGTTCACGTCGCCCACCAACGTCGTGAACATCCCCGTACCGACGACGACCGCGCGCTACGTGCGCGTCAACATCACCGCCAACACCGGCTGGCCGGCCGGCCAGGTCTCCGAGTTCGAGGTCTACCCGAGCAGCAGCGGCGGCACCACCCAGCCCACCAACCTGTCCACCGGAAAGCCGACCACCGAGTCCAGTCACAACGACGTCTATCAGTCCGGCAACGCCACCGACGGCAACCAGTCGACCTACTGGGAAAGCGCGAACAACGCCTTCCCGCAATGGCTCCAGGTCGACCTGGGCGCCCCCGCCACCTCCGGCCGAGTGGTTCTTCAGCTCCCTGCGACCTGGGGATCCCGCACCCAGACCCTGTCACTCCTAGGCTCCACCAACGGCACAACCTTCAACGCCATAGTTGCCTCCGCCACCTACACCTTTGCCCCAAGCAACAACAACACCGTCACCATCACCTTCCCGGCAACCACCCAGCGCTACTTCCGCCTCAACCTCACCTCCAACACCGGCTGGCCCGCAGCCCAACTCTCGGAATTCCAAATCTGGTCCTCCTGACGAAGCAGCCCACCTACAAGCCTGGGTTGATGCGTCAACTCGGGCTTGTAGGATGGGGGTGTGAGTAGAGGGCCGTGGTTGGGTGATGGGGAGCAGAAGGTTTGGCGTAGTTATCTGTTGATGCAGCGGACGTTGGAGACGCATCTGGAGCGGCATCTGCAGCGGGAGTTCGGGTTGTCGAAGTCGGACTTCGAGATCTTGGTGAATCTGTCGGAGGCCGAGCACGGGCGGATGCGGGCGTTCGAGTTGAGCCGGGCGACGCAGTGGGAGAAGAGCCGGTTGTCGCATCACCTGACCCGGATGGAGAAGCGCGGTCTGGTGCGCAAGGAGGCCTGCGAGTCGCGGTATCCGGAGATCGTCATCACCGAGGAAGGGCTGGCGGCGATCAAGGCGTGTGCGCCGGCGCATGCCGCGCGGGTGCGGGAGTTCTTCGTGGACGTGTTCGGGGCGGAGCGGCTCGCGATGCTGGGCGAGGCAGCGGACGAGGTCGTGGAGACGATCGGCAGGCATTGCGACACCGACTGTCCGCTGACCTCCTGAGAGCTGGTTTCAGGGACCTTTCAGGAAGACTTGACGGTGGCTTGATCTTCTCTTGGAGTGCGGCTGAGGGGCCCCGGCCGAGGCTTGGGGCATGGTCAGAACAGATGAATCCCAGCCCCAGCGGCCGCGCTGGTTGCGCCGTGCCTCCGCCGCCGCGATAGCGACCGCCGTGCTTGGTGTCGGCGCGACCGGAGTATCGGTCGCGGTCGTGTCGTCCAAGCACTCGAGCAACTCGAGCACGTCAACCAGTACGGATGACAGCAGTAGCTCCTCGAGTTCGAGCAACAGCGGATCCAGCTCGAGCGGTCTTGGCTCGACGAGTTCCAATTCCTCCGGTTCCCAGGGTGGGAGCAACGGATCATGACCGCGTCGCGTACCTGGTCCGCGTGGAGTTGTACGGTCCGCCTGACCGTCGACGACCCCGCCGTACTCGGTGCGGCGTGCGGTGAGCTCAAGGCGCTGATGGACCGCGTCGACAAGGCCGCCAGCCGGTTCCGCCCGGACTCGGAGCTTTCGGTCGTCAACAATCGCGCCGGTGCGCTCGTACCGGTGTCGCGGCTGCTCGTCGACCTGGTCGACGTCAGCCTGGTCGCGGCCCAGGTCAGCGGCGGCGCGGTCGACCCGACGGTCGGTGCCGCGGTGATCGCGGCCGGGTACGACGCGGACATCGAGACGGTACGGCGGCGCTTCCCGCAGCCGTACGGCGATCCGGTGAACGTCACTGGCTGGCAGGAGGTCCGGCTCAACCGGAAGCTCGCGCTGCTCGGCGTACCGCAGGGCTGCGCGCTCGACCTCGGCGCGACCGCGAAGGCGTGGACCGCGGACCGTGCAGCCAACCTGCTCAGCAAGCGCTACGGCTGTGCGGTTCTGGTGGAGATCGGTGGCGACCTGCGCGCTGCGGGCACACCGAAGGAGCCCTGGATCATCACGGTCGCAGAGCGCGCCGGTGAACCCGGCGTACTTGTCACACTGGCCCACGGCGGTCTGACCACGTCGACTCGCACGGTACGGCGTTGGCAGACGCCGACCGGCTACGGCCACCACGTCATCGACCCGCGCACAGGCCGTCCCGCGGAGGGCCCGTACCGGACCGCGTCCGTCTGGGCGCCGACCGCGGTACGGGCGAACACCTTCAGTACTGCGCTTGTCGCGACAGGCGAGGCCGCGCTGGGACGGCTGAAGCTGGCGGGGCACCCTGCTCGGCTGGTTGACGCAGACGGTGAAGTGACCGAGTTGTCGGGCTGGCCGACAACGAGCAGGGCCGCCTGATGACACTGTGGTACCTCGCCCGCGCGGCCGGCGTGGTCACGATGGTCATGTTCACGGTGTCGGCCGTGCTGGGCATGGTGATGCCGCGGATCAAGTCCGCCGAGCGGCGGTTCTGGCTGCAGTACGTACACCGCTCCGCCGCTGTGACCGGTCTGGTGTTACTGCTGACGCACCTGGTCGCTGTGTTCTCCGACAGCTACGTGAGCATCAGTCCGGTCGTCCTTGTCTGGCCCATCGGCTCCGGCTACCGGCCGTTCGCCATGGCAGTCGGCGCGCTCGCACTGTACGGCCTGGTGCTGGCCGCTCTGGTGGGAGCTGCCCGTGGACGGCTGGCTTCGTCCGAGAAGTTCACGAAGTACTGGCGCAAGCTGCACATCGCTGCGTCGGTCGGCTGGCTGCTGTCGATCGGACACGCACTGCTGGCCGGTACGGACCGCAGTACGCCGTGGATGCTCGGCATCACGGTCGGCTGCCTCGCTGCAGTCGCCACCGCGGGTGCGTACCGCCTCAACGCACTGCCTACCAAAGCTTGGAGGACCCAGTGATCACCGTTGACGAAACCAGGGTGATCGGTGAGGCCAGAGTTCTCGCCGGACTCGACCAGGGGCGTCTGAACATTCAGAGGCACCTCATGACGCACGGTCCGCTGCCGGAGCTCAGCCGTGACGACTACGTGCAGCTGTGTGAAGCCGTAGGACTCAGAGGACGCGGGGGAGCAGCCTTTCCGGTCGCACTGAAGCTCAGGGACCTCCCGGCACGTGGTGTGGAAGCAGTCGTGGTCAACGGCTCCGAGAGCGAGCCCGCGAGCCGCAAGGACCGCCTGCTCCTCACGCAGTCGCCCCACCTCGTCCTTGACGGCGCAGTGGGCCTGGCACGTGCACTGCGAGCACCACACGTACTGATCGCCGTACACGACGCGGCTGCAGCCATGTCGCTACGCGAGGCGCTGGTGGAGCGCCACGATCGCCTGGCGGTCGAGGTACGGGAGACGCCGGGCCGCTTCGTCGCGGGGGAGGCCCGTGCGGTGCTGAGCGTGCTGGAGGGCGGTACGGCGGTACCACCGGGGCGCAGGGTGCTGCCGACGCGTCAGGGCTACCACCGGCGGCCGACGTTCCTGTCCAACGTGGAGACGTTCGCCCAGCTCGCGGTACTGGCGCGACTCGGATCCCGGAGGTTCAGCAGCACCGGCCTGACCAGTGAGCCTGGTACGCAGCTCCTGACGATCGGGGGCACTGTACAGAGGCCCGGTGTGATCGAGACACCGACCGGTGTCCCGCTGGACACAGTCCTGCAGTACGCCGGTGCCGAGCCGGGCCCCGTACTACTGGGCGGGTACCACGGCCGCTGGCTGCCCACGACCGAGGGTGTGACGCTCCAGCGACCCGAGGTGTCCGCCGGCATCATCCTGGCGCTGGGCTCCGACACCTGCCCGCTGGGAGAGGTCACCCGGATCGCAGAGTGGCTGAGAGGTCAGTCAGCAGGCCAGTGCGGGCCGTGTATCTTCGGTCTCGCCTCACTTGTCGACGACTTCGCCAGGATGACCGTCGGCGATCCGGAGGGCTGGTACGGCGCGCAGCGGCATCTCGGGCTGGTTCCGGGCCGCGGAGCGTGCGCGCACCCGGACGGCGTTGCGAGGTTCCTCACATCGGCGCTCAAGGTTTTCGACCACGACGTACGCCGTCATCTGAACGGGCACGGGTGCGGCCGGCCTGTGCTCGGAGTGCTCGGAGGGACCCGATGAGCAAGCTGGAGATCGACTGGACGCGGTGCGACGGACACGGCTTGTGCGCAGGGCTGTTGCCCGACGACGTGGTCCTCGACGAGTGGGGTTTCCCGGTGCTCCGGGGCCGCGAAATCACCCCGGGTGAGCTCCCGGACGCACGCCGCGCCGTCCTCGCCTGCCCCGCTCTCGCCCTACGCCTCACCAAACGATGACAGGCCCGTCCCGACACCACACCAGTGACAAAGGTGGACTAATCTCTGAGTGACCGCACAATGTCGTGCGGTCCGGCGGCAGCGACGCCGACGTCACGTGTGGAGACGGTGGGGAATGCAGAGCAAGCTGGACGTTCTGAAGGCCGATGTGATCGCCAAGGCGGTGGCCACGGGAACCCATGGGCACGACAAAATGGTCGAGCCGGACAGGCTGAAGACCTTCCTCGAGCAGTACTACCGGCATGTCGCCGCCGAGGACGTCGCCGAGCGCCAGCCGAACGACTGCCTGGGTGCAGCCCGGCACCACTACAAGTCCGCCATGACCCGGCCGCAGGGCACCGCGAAGGTGCACGTCTTCACCCCGACGCCGGAGGAGAACGGCTGGTCCGCCGCCGGCCGTACCGTGGTCGAGATCGTCGTCGACGACATGCCGTTCCTGGTGGACAGCGCGGCGATGGTGATCACCGAGCGCAACCTCGAGTTGCAGCTGCTGATCCACCCGCAGTTCGTGGTCCGCCGTGACGTCGCCGGCATGCTGCAGGAGGTGTTGGAGGACACCACCAGCGCGGACGGGCACGACCTGGTCCGCGAGAGCTGGATGCACCTCGAGATCGAGCGGATCGCCGACGTCGCCGAACACCGCGCCCTCGAGCAGGAGCTGCTGAAGGTCCTGAACGACGTCCGCGAGGCGGTCGAGGACTGGCCGAAGATGCACGAGAAGGCGGTCAGCATCGCCGCCGGCCTGAACGCCGCTGACCTGCCAGTGCCGGAGAGCGAGGTGGAGGAAGCGCGCGAGCTGCTGGAGTGGTTGGCCGACGAGCACTTCACCTTCCTCGGCTACCGCGAGTACGACTTCAGCATGGAGGGCGACCAGGGCATCCTCCGCGGCAGCCCGGGGACCGGCCTGGGCATCCTCCGGCCGGACCCGAAGCCAGGCTCCGGCAAGCTGCCCCCGGAGGTGAGCGCCAAGGCGCAGGAGCGCAAGCTGCTGATCCTCACCAAGGCGAACTCCCGCTCCACCGTGCACCGCTCGACCTACCTGGACTACGTCGGCATCAAGCAGTTCGACGAGGACGGTCAACCGGTCCGTGAGTGCCGGTTCATCGGTCTGCTGTCGTCGACGGCGTACACCGAGAGCGTCATGCAGGTCCCGGTGCTGCGGCGCAAGGCGCTGGAGCTGTTCCGGCTGACCGGCTTCGACCCGAACAGCCACAGCGGCAAGGGCCTGCTCGACGTGCTGGAGACCTACCCGCGCGACGAGCTGCTGCAGGCTCCTGTCGAGGACCTGCTGCCCATCGTGCAGTCGGTGCTGCACCTCCAGGAGCGTCGCGCGGTCAAGCTGTTCGTACGCCGTGATGTCTACAACCGGTACCTGTCCTGCCTGGTGTACCTGCCGCGTGACCGGTACACCACGGCGGTCCGCCTGCGCATGCAGCAGATCCTGAAGGACGCCATCCGCGCGGAGAGCGTGACGTACGCCGCGTACGTCACGGAGTCCGTGCTGGCCCGCGTGCACTTCGTCGTACGCATGAAGCAAGGTGAGACCGTCGGAGAGTACGACGCGGACACCCTGGAGCAGCAGGTCGTCGAGGCGACCCGTGCCTGGGAGGACGACTTCACCGCGGCGCTGCATGCACAGGGCGGCGACGGCGCGGTCACCAAGCTCTTCCGTCGGTACGCCCACGCCTTCCCGGAGGCGTACAAGGAGGACTTCGACGCGCGCGTAGCGGTCAACGACGTCCACGTGCTCGAGGGGCTGCCCGCGGACAACGGGCTGGCCATGTCGCTGTACAGCCCGATCAACGAGGAGTGGGAGAGCGAGCGGCGGTTCAAGGTGTTCCGCACCGGGTCGCCGTTGTCGCTCTCGCAGGTCCTGCCGCATCTGAGCGCGATGGGCGTCGAGGTGGTCGACGAACGCCCGTACGAGATCCGCTGTGCCGACGGCACGATGGCCTACATCTACGACTTCGGTCTGCGTGCGCCTGAGGACACCGAGGAGCGCGAGGAGCTGCGCACGCTGTTCTCCGACACGTTCCAGGCCGTCTGGGAAGGACGGGCCGAGTCCGACAAGCTCAACGCCCTCGTACTGCGTGGCAGCCTCAGCTGGCGGCAGGTGTCGATCCTGCGCGCGTACCAGCGCTACATGCGCCAAGGCGGTACCCCGTTCAGCCAGGACTACATCGAGAACACCTTCCTGAACCACGTGGACGTGGCAGGCCTCCTGGTACGGCTGTTCGAGACCAGCTTCGACCCGGCGCGCGGCCCGGCCGACGACCCGGAGCGGACGATGCTTACGGACCAGTTGGAGAAGGAGATCCTGGCCGCGCTCGACACGGTGCAGAGCCTGGACGAGGACCGCATCCTGCGCTCGTACCTGACCGTGATGAAGGCGACGCTCCGGACGAACTACTTCCAGCCGGGGCCGGACGGGCAGCCGCGGTCGTACATCTCGCTCAAGCTGGAGCCGAAGGCGATCCCGGACCTGCCGCAGCCGCGGCCGGCGTACGAGATCTTCGTGTACTCGCCGCGGGTCGAGGGTGTGCACCTGCGCTTCGGCGCAGTCGCGCGCGGCGGTCTGCGCTGGTCGGACCGGCGCGAGGACTTCCGCACCGAGGTGCTCGGTCTGGTCAAGGCACAGATGGTGAAGAACTCGGTGATCGTGCCGGTCGGCGCGAAGGGCGGGTTCTACGCCAAGCAGTTGCCGGACCCGTCGGTGGACCGGGACGCGTGGCTGGCCGAGGGCATCGCGTCGTACAAGACCTTCATCTCCGGGCTGCTGGACATCACCGACAACATCGTTGCCGGTGACATCGTTCCGCCCCGGGACGTGGTCCGCTACGACGGCGACGACGCGTACCTGGTGGTTGCCGCCGACAAGGGCACGGCGACGTTCTCCGACATCGCGAACGGTGTCGCGAAGGAGTACGGGTTCTGGCTGGGCGACGCGTTCGCGTCCGGCGGCTCGGTCGGGTACGACCACAAGGCGATGGGGATCACCGCCCGCGGCGCGTGGGAATCGGTCAAGCGGCACTTCCGCGAGATGGGCATCGACTGCCAGAGTCAGGACTTCACTGTCGTCGGTGTCGGCGACATGTCCGGTGATGTGTTCGGCAACGGGATGCTGCTGTCCGAGCACATCCGGCTGGTCGCCGCGTTCGACCACCGGCACATCTTCCTGGACCCGGCGCCGGACGCGGCCGCATCGTTCGCGGAACGCCGCCGGCTGTTCAACCTGCCGCGGTCGTCGTGGGCCGACTACGACGCCTCGCTGATCTCCACCGGCGGTGGCGTGTACCCGCGGACCGAGAAGTCGATCCCGATCTCGCCGGAGGTGCGCGACGCGCTCGGGATCGACGGCGGCGTGACGAAGCTGACCCCGGCCGAGTTGATGAACGCGATCCTGAAGGCGCCGGTCGACCTGTTCTGGAACGGCGGCATCGGTACGTACGTGAAGTCCTCGGCCGAGTCGAACGCGGACGTCGGTGACAAGGCCAACGACGCGATCCGGATCAACGGCGCCGACCTGCGCGCCCGCGCGGTCGGCGAGGGCGGCAACCTCGGCTTCACCCAGCTCGGCCGGATCGAGTACGCCGCGGCCGGTGGCCGGATCAATACCGACTTCATCGACAACGTCGCCGGTGTCGACACCTCCGACCACGAGGTGAACATCAAGATCCTGCTCGACAAGGTGGTCGCGGACGGCGACCTGACCGAGAAGCAGCGCAACGACATCATCGCGTCGATGACCGACGAGGTCGGCGCGCTGGTGCTGAAGAGCAACTACCGGCAGAACATCGCGCTCGCCAACGCCGGCGCCCAGGCCCCCGCGCTGCTGCACGTCCACCAGGACTGGGTCCGGCGGCTGGAGCGCCAGGGCCTGCTCAACCGTGAGCTCGAGTTCCTGCCGAGCGTCAGCGAGTTCAAGCGGCGCAAGGCCGACGGGCGCGGGCTGACGTCGCCGGAGCTGTCGGTGCTGATCGCGTACACCAAGATCGTGATGGAAGCCGAGCTGCTCAAGACGTCGCTGCCGGACGACCCGTTCCTCAAGCACAAGCTGGCCAGCTACTTCCCGAAGGCGATCCAGGAACGGTTCGCCGACCAGATCCAGAGCCACCAGCTGCGCCGCGAGATCATCACGACGCAGGTCGTCAACGAGTTCGTCAACACCTCCGGCATCACGGCGTACCACCGGCTCTCGCTGGAAACCGGCGGGACCGAGGAGGACGTCGTCCGCGCGAACCTCGCGGCGTCGCGGATCTTCGCCCAGCCCGAGCTGCTGTCGCGGAACGCCGAGCTCGACAACGTGGTCGACGCCGAGACGCAGACCGGGATGCGGCTGGAGACCCGCACGCTGGTCGAGCGGGCGACCCGCTGGCTGGTGTCGAACCGGCGGCCACCGGTCGACATCGAGGAACTGATCGAGTTCTTCGGGCCGGGGATCGCGAAGCTGACCGCCGCGTTGCCCGACGTACTGCGCGGTCGTGAGCTCGCGCTGTTCGAGCAGCGGCGGGAAGCGCTGGTGCAGAAGCGGGTTCCGGAGGACTTCGCGACCCGGATCGCAGTCCTGCCGCCCGCGTATGCCGGACTCGGCATCGTGGAGACGGCGTCGCGCGACGACATCGACATCCTCGAAGTCGCGAAGGTGCATTTCGCGCTGGGAGAGCGGCTGCAGCTCGGACGTTTCCTGGAACGGATCATCGGACTGCCGCGCACCGACCGCTGGCAGACGATGGCCCGCGCCGCGCTGCGCGACGACCTGCACGCCGTGCACGCCCGGCTGACCCGTCAGGTTCTGGCCGGCACCGACGCCTCCGCCGAACCCGAGGATCGGGTCATCGCCTGGCAGGACCAGAACGCCGTGGCCCTGTCCCGTGCGTCCACCATGCTCGAGGAAATCGTCGAAACCGAGGGTCCTGAACTGGCCCAGCTGTCGGTCGGTCTGCGCCTGGTCCGGACTCTGATCGCCAACCAGGCTTAGGTTCTCAGCGTTCGGATACCACGACGTCGACGGAATACTGGTCGGCCCGGTAGCAGTGGCTGCCGTATTCGACCGGCGTTCCGTCGGCGGCGTAGGCGGAGCGGGTCATCGTGATGAGCGGCTCCGCCTTGGACATGTGCAGGGTGCGGCGTTCCTCGGCGGTTGCGTTGCGGGCGCCGATCCGCTGACGGGCCACCGTCGGGCGGATGCCGCGGGCGCGGAGTACGGCGTACAGGCCCTCGTGCGTGAGCTGTTCGAGGGTGAGGTCGTTGAGGGCCGGGGGCAACCAGTTGCGCATGATCGCGAGCGGCAGGTCGTCGGCGTACCGCAGCCGCACGATCGACACCAGCGGTGTACCGTGCGGGACCTCCAGGACGGCGGCGGCGCGTTCGTCCTGCGCGGCGCAGTCGAGGGCGAGTACTTCGGTCCGCGGTGTGCGGCCCTCGCGGGCGAGGTCGTCGTACAGACTGGTGAGCTCGGCCTTGCGGTGCACCATCTGGTTCGCGACGGTGGTCCCGATGCCGCGGCGGCGGACCAGCAGGCCCTGGTTGACCAGCTCGGAGATCGCCCGCCGCACCGTCGGCCGAGACAGGCTGAGCCGGTCCGACATGCCGATCTCGTTCTCGAACGGATCACCGGGCCGCAACCGTCCGTCGGTGATGGCAGCGGTCAGCTGCTCAGCCAGCTGGTGGTACAACGGCACCGGGCTGGACCGATCGAGCTGGATCGGCACGGTCATGGGCGGATGCTACCTCCTCATGTCCGGACGTGAGAATGTGTTAACAAAGTATTGACACCTCCGGTGCGTGGCCGGAAAGCTGACGGGCGAACCGGTGCGCCCCGTGGCTGTGTGGCGCGCATGAGATCGAGACAGGGGTGCGCGGATGCGGATCGGGCTGGTCGGGGTCGGGCGGATCGGGGCGTTCCACGCCGCGACGCTGAAGGAGTTGCCGGCGGTGGATCAGGTGGTCGTCGCCGACGCGGACCCGGCCCGGGCCCAGGCGATCGCGAAGGAACTGGGTGTCTCCTCGGTGCCCGACGTACCGGCGTTGCTCGCGTCCGGCCTGGACGGATTCGTGATCGCGGCGGCGACGTCCGCGCACGCGTCGCTGATCGAGGCGGGGCTCGCGGCCGGCGTACCGACGTTCTGCGAGAAGCCCGTCGCGCTCGACCTGGCGGAAACGTCGCGGGTGGTTGAGCTGGTCGAGGCGTCGACGGTGCCGGTGCACATCGGGTTCCAGCGCCGCTTCGACGCCGGGTACCAGGCCGCGCGGGCCGCGGTGCAGACGGGCGAGCTCGGCTTCGTCCACCACATCCGCGCCAACACCAACGACGCGTTCCCGCCGCACCACGAGTACATCCCCCAGAGCGGCGGCTTCTTCCGCGACTGCACGGTGCACGACTTCGACATCATCCGGTACGTCACGGGCCGCGAGGTGGTCAGCGTGTACGCCACCGGTGCGAACCGCGGCGAGACCTTCTTCGGCGAGTACGGCGACGTCGACTCGGCCGCGGCGCTGCTCACGCTGGACGACAGCACGTTCGTCGCGGTCAGCGGTACGCGGTACAACGGCGCCGGTCACGACGTACGGATGGAGTTGCACGGCAGCCTCGGGTCACTCGCCGTCGGCCTCGACTCGCACACCGCGCTCCGGTCGGCCGAACCCGGTGTCGCGTTCCCCGAAGGCCCGCCGCACATGACCTTCATGGACCGCTTCCAGCCCGCGTACGTCGCCGAGCTGACCGCGTTCACCGAGGTCGTCGCCGGCACCCGCGAGGTACCGTGCACCGTCCGCGACGCGCTCGCCGCGTTCCGGATCGCCGACGCCTGCGAACTGTCCCGCCACGAAAACCGCATCGTCACGCTCTGAAGGGTTTCCATGACCGACATTGCTGCCCGGATCGCCGGTGCCCCGATCTCTTGGGGCGTGTGCGAGGTACCGGGCTGGGGTTGGCAGTACGACGCCGCGACCGTACTCGCCGAGATGCGCGAGACCGGGCTGGCGGCGACCGAGTTCGGGCCGGACGGGTTCCTGCCCGACGACCCGTCCGACAAGGCGAAGACGCTCGCGGATGTGGGGCTGCGGGCGGTCGGCGGCTTCGTTCCCGTCGTACTGCATGATCCGTCTGTTGACCCTTCCGCCGAGGTGGCTGCTGCTTTGGAGGGTTTCGTGGCAGCCGGCGCGGGGACGCTGGTGCTCGCCGCGGCGACGGGTTCGGATGGATACGACGATCGTCCGGTGCTGGACTCAGGCGGCTGGAGTACGTTGCTCGGCCGGCTCGACGGGCTGTCGGCGCTCGCCGCCTCCCGCGGCGTGCTGGCGACGATCCACCCGCACGTCGGCACGATGGTCGAGAACGCCGACGACGTCGCGCGGGTGCTGGACGGGTCGTCGATCGGCCTGACGTTGGACACCGGTCATCTGCTGATCGGCGGGGTCGACCCGGTGGCGCTGGCGGTCGAGAACGCCGCGCGGATCCGGCACACGCATCTGAAGGACGTCGACGCCGCGTGGGCCGCCCGGGTGCAGTCGGGCGAGGTCACCTACACCGACGCCGTACGCGCCGGTATGTACCGTCCGCTGGGCGCCGGCGACATCGACATCGCCACGATCGTCGGCACGCTGGAGAAGTCCGGGTACGACGGTTGGTACGTCCTCGAACAGGACACGATCCTGCAGGCGCGCCCGACCGACGAGGGGCCGGTGGCCGACGTACGGGCGAGTATCGCGCACCTCCACGAGATCGCGGCCACGGTTCGATGACGCCGGATGGTTCTTCGGCCTGCGAGGCGCCGACGGACCGGCGGGATGGGAAGGTCTGATGGTGGACGACGCACAGCTGGACGTACTGACGATCGGGCGGATCGGGGTCGACCTGTACCCGCTGCAGCTCGGCACGCATCTGGAAGATGTCACCTCGTTCGGGAAGTTCCTCGGCGGCAGCGCGACCAACGTCGCCGTCGCCGCGGCCCGGCACGGCCGCAGGTCCGCGGTGATCAGCCGGACCGGCAACGACCCGTTCGGCACCTTCATCCACCGCACCCTCGGTGAACTCGGCGTCGACGACCGCTTCGTCACCCCGGTGGACGGCCTGCCGACCCCGATCACGTTCTGCGAGATCTTCCCGCCGGACAACTTCCCGCTGTACTTCTACCGCTTCCCCAAGGCCCCCGACCTCGTCATCAACCCGTCCGAACTGGACCTCACCGCCATCCGCAACGCCCGCATCTACTGGTCCACCGTCACCGGCCTCTCCGCCGAACCCTCCCGCTCCGCCCACTTCACCGCCTGGCAAGCCCGCGGCCACGTAACCTCCACACCCCCCACCGCCACCACCGGCATCCCCGCCCCCTCGACACCCTCCGATCCCCCACCCGCCGCCCCGCCCGCCCTGCCCGGCCCGTCCGGAGCTGACTTCGCCGCCGGGGCACCCGTCGGCCAGCCACCCGCCGGCGCAGGCGTGGCAGGTGCGGCCTCTTCCGGCGCACCGTCTTCTGGCGTGCCGTTCGACCCGGGTCCCCAGTTCACCGTGCTCGACCTGGACTACCGGCCGATGTTCTGGGCGGATCCGAGTGAAGCGCATGAGCAGGTATCACGGGCGCTGGAGTACTGCTCCGTTGCCGTCGGCAACCGTGAGGAGTGCGAGGTCGCCGTCGGCGAGACCGACCCGGACAAGGCCGCCCAGGCACTCCTCGACCGCGGCCTCGAACTGGCCGTCGTCAAACAAGGCCCCCGCGGCACCCTCGCCCGCACCCGCGACGAGCGCGTCGAAGTACCGCCGTACCCGGTCGAGGTCGTCAACGGCCTCGGCGCCGGCGACGGCTTCGGCGGCGCCCTCTGCCACGGCCTCCTCGCCGGCTGGCCCCTCGAAAAGATTATCCGCTTCGCGAACACCGCCGGCGCGATCGTCGCCTCCCGCCTCGAATGCTCCACCGCCATGCCCACGACCGCCGAAGTCCTCTCCCACCTGCGAGCCGAAGCATGACCCCCCACGACGAAGACCAGTACTCCGAGGACGCCCGCCCCCTCCCGATCCGCCCCCGCCCCACCGAAGCCCCGGACGCAACCATCCAAACCCCCGCCCCCAACGACCCCACCATCCAAACCCCCGGCCCGAACGACCCCACCGCCCAGGCCTCGCGCTCGCCGGCCTCCAACGACCCAACGATCCGTTTCTCCCACCCATCCGGATCGAATGATCCAACGCTCGCATTCTCCCGCCCAACGGCGCTCGACAATCCGACCGGCTCCTCACGCCCAACGGCGCCCGAGAATGCGACCGGCTCCTCACGCCCGACGGTGCCCGAGGATGCGACCGGCTCCCCACGCCCAACGGCGCCCGACGATCCCGCCCTCCCCACGCCCGCGGCAGCCACCCCCCGCCCGCCACAAGACCCCGCCTCGCAAGCCGCCACCTGGTGGGTAACACCGTCCCCAACAACCCCACCTGCCCCCACCCAGTCCCCAAACGACCGCATGCTCCACGGCCGCACGCCGAATGCCCCAACCCCCCGCGGCACGGCCCCGACCAACCCAGCGCCCGGCGGTACGCCCCGAAGCGACCTGGCGCCCGGTGGTACGGCCCCGAGCAACCCGGCGGCCGGCCGTACGGGCCCGAACGACCCACCGGGCGGAGGTACGACGCCGAGCAACGCGGAGGCCGGTGGTACGGCCCCGAGCGACCTGGCGGCCGGTGGTATGGCCACGAACGACCTAGCGGGCGGCCGTATGACACCGAGCAACGCGGCGGCCGATGGTATGGCCCGGACCCACCTGGCGGCCGGTGGTACAGCCCCGAAGGACCCGGCGACCGGTGGTACGACGCCAAGCGACCCACCGGCTCGCAGTACAGCCGCGGGCACTCCGACGGGCTCACCCCAGCATCGACAGGCACCGTCCGCGCCGACCCACGCCTCCGGCCCGACCGATCCAACAGTGGTAGCGCGCCGTCCGCAGAACACGGATGCGCCAACCGCCGGCAACGACCCCCGAACCGTCGTCGGCGGTGAACCGACCGGCCGGACCAACCCGATAGGTGCAATCGGCTCACCCGAACACCCCGCCCGCGGCGGGGACGCCACCGACCGCAGCCCGGCCTCGAACGACCCGACGGTGGTAGCGCACCGCCCCCACGACCTGAGCGCAGCCACGTACGCCGAACAGAACGACCCGACCGTGATCGGCCGCCACCCTGGAACCCTCCATGTACCAGGTGCCGACGACATCACAGTCATCTCGGACCCGAACGATCCCACCCTTGCCGCACGCCGACCGGCTGCCCCGTCACCCGGCGCCCGCATCACCGCCGCACACCGATCCGACGTATCGGAGCCCGACGATCCCACCATGGCAACACCCCGTACGGACGTCCCGCGGCCGGATGCCCACGCGCTCGCAGCCCGCCAGGGCGACGTACCAGAACCCAACACCCGCGGCGCTGCAACGGAACCAGCGAACGTACCTGCTGGAGCCGACTCACACGGAGTTGCTCCAGGGCGAGCCGACCTAGCTGCTGAGGCCGGCGCGCGCAGAGCTGCACCGGAGCGAGCGGGCGTACCTGCTGGAGCCGGCGCACACGGAGATGCTCCGGAGCGAGCTGACCGGCTTGGTGGGGCGGACGCCCGTAGAGCTGTAACGGAGCGAGCTGACCTAGTTGCTGGGGCCGATGCCCGCAGAGGTGCACCGGAGCGACCTGGCGGGGCTGGCGCCCGTGGAGCTGCAGTGGGAGCAGACGTATCTAGTGGGGCTGACGCCCGTCGAGATGCAGAGGCGCGAGCTGACGTACCTGGGGCAGATGACCCGGCGGTTGTGGCGCGGCGGGGTGATGTGGCTGGGTCGGATGACGTCACGGTGATCGGGGATCCGACCGATGTGAACCTGGGGGCGAACGAGCCGACGGTTGTAGTACGTGGGGGCGACGTACCTGGGCCTGATGATGCGACGGTACTCATGAACACTTCTTCGTCCGCGAATGCCGACGGTCAGACGACCGTGATTGCACACCTGAACCTTCCCGCCGAGCAGACGGCAGGTACGCAGAACGCCGACGTCCCTCAGGCTCCGCCCGGCCACCAGCTGACCGGTCAGACGCTGCGTGGGGCCCAACAAGCGACGCTCTCGCCCCGTAAGCCATCCGTTCAACGTGCAGCCGATCAGGCGACGCCCGATGCAGCGCGGCCCGAGACGGAGCGATCCGGCGCGGAGGAGGCTGCCGCCCAGCAGGCTCGTGCTGCGCAGGCTCGCGCAGAACAGCCTGCGGAGGACGCCTACGGGACGCGGCAAGCCGAGGTAGCGGAAACGGACCCAGCGCAGGCCGAGGCGACGCAAGCCGAGCTGACGGGAACCGTGGCCATGGAGGCCGAGCCGACGGGGGCCGAGCCGACGGGGGCCGAGCCGACGGGGGCTGAAGCGATGAGGGCTGAGACGACACAGCCTCAGGTGACGCAAGCTGAGCCGACGGGGGCCGAGCTGACCGGGGCCGAGCTGACCGGGGCCGAGCTGGTGGGGGCCGAGCCGACAGGGGCCGAGCCGACAGGGGCCGAGCCGACGGGGGGTGAGGCGGCGCAGGCTGGGCCGACGTGGGCTGGGGGCGAGGAGGTGCCGGCCGAGCGGGTGCGGGGTCAGGTGCCGCCGGAGGACGGCTGGGGTGATCAGAGTCGGGACGGGCAGATGCGGGCCGATGGTTTACCGGCGGAGCAGGCGAACCTTCAGCGGCCGCGGGTGGAGCGTGCTGTCGTTGGAGAGGGCCGGGTTGAGCAGGCGTTGTCGGCCGAGCTGCCGGCGGCGCAGGTGGCGGATGGTGGTGCGGTTGAGGGAGAGGCGCTTGACGGGTCTCCCCTTGACGGTGCACTGCGTGCGGACGGTTTGGGCGGTGCGGGCGCGAGTGGTTTGAATCCAGCTGGTCAGTTCACGTCGGGGGTCGGAGATGTGGCCGAGTCGGCTGGCGGTGCCGGTATGTCGGGTGCGGCGGCTGATGGAGTCGTGGCTGGTGGCGGGGCTGCGGTTGGTGGCGGGGCGGCTGGTGGAGTGGTCGGTGGTCGCGGAGCTGCGGCTGGTGTGGCTTCGGTTGCGGCTGGGGGTGTTGTTGCTGGCTTGGCGGGGGGCGTGGCTGGTGGTTTGGCGGACGACGATCGGCATGCGGAGTGGGGTTCTGGGGGCGAGGAGGCCGGGGATGATGGGTTGGCGTCGACTCAGGTCTATCCGGCGGTTGGTGGTGCGGACGAGTCAGATCGGCACGAGTCTGAGTCGTTGAACGGGGCCGGCACGGATGCCCGGGTGGGTGAGGGTGCCGGTGTGGAGAACCCTTACGTGGACGACGCTGCCGTAGGTGCGGTCGGTGGGGCTGCGGCTGTAGGTGCGGTCGACGAGGTGCCTGTGCATGCGGGAACTGATGTTGCCTCGGGTGCTGGCGCAGCTGGTGAGGTCGGGGATGCGGGGCTTGTTGGTCGTGCCGGTGATGACACTGCGGTAGCTCGTGCGGCTGGGGTTGGGGGACGTGGGCGTGGGGTGTTGTTGGAAGGGGTTCGGGGACGGTTGGGGGAGTTGACTGAGGTTCGGGTTCGGTTTCCGGAGCGGGTTGTTGAGGGGTGGTTGGGGCGGCGGACGCGGGCGTTGGTGGGGGATGATGGGCGGCTTTTGATTGTGGCTGCGGATCATCCGGCTCGTGGGGCGTTGGGGGTGCGTGGTGATCGGATGGCGATGGGTAGCCGGTTGGAGTTGGTTGCGCGGTTGGTGGTTGCGTTGCAGCGGCCGGGGGTGGACGGAGTGCTGGCTACTCCTGATGTGCTCGAGGATCTGCTGTTGCTCGGGGCGTTGGAGGGCAAGGTCGTCATCGGGTCGATGAACCGGGGTGGGCTGCAAGGGGCGGCGTTCGAGTTGGACGATCGGTTCACGGCGTACCGGACGGCGGACGAGATCGCGGCGCGGCGGCTTGATGGCGGGAAGATGCTGACCCGCATCGACCTTGCCGATCCGGGGACCGTGGCGACGCTCGAGAGCAGTGCCGCGGCCGTGACCGGACTGGCTGAGCACAAGCTGATGGCGATGGTCGAACCGTTCTGGACGACCCGGGGTGCGGACGGGCGGGTGACGAACGTGCTCGACCCCGACTCGGTGATCAAGTCGATCCAGATCGCCTCCGGACTCGGTGCGACCAGCGCGTACACGTGGTTGAAGCTTCCGGTCGTCGACGAACTCGAACGGGTGATGGAGGCAACGACCCTCCCGACGTTGCTGCTCGGTGGCGACCCGACGGCGGCACCGGAAGCGACGTACGCCTCGTGGGGCAAGGCGCTCGAGCTGCCGTCTGTCCGTGGACTGGTGGTCGGACGGGCGCTGCTGTTCCCGCCGGACGGTGACGTGGCTGCAGCGGTTGATCATGCGGCCGCACTGGTGCATGGCAGCAACGGATGATCTGCGGCTCCCGGACGCGAGAGATTTCTGACGAAGGACGGTTGGGATGACTGAATGGGTTCGGCCCGCCGGTACGGCGGCGGACGGCGGGTACGACGTGGTGGTACGGCCCGGCGAGCCGCAGTGGCATCACAGCGGCCTGCTGGTCCGGACGCTGTTGCCCGGGCAGTCGGTGGAGATCGACACCGGGGACTGTGAGTACATCGTCCTGCCGTTGAAGGGTTCGGCGGAGGTGATCGTGGACGGTGAGGCCGTACCGCTCGGTGGTCGGGCCGACGTGTTCGCGGGTGCGACGGATCTCGCCTACGTACCGCGGAACTCGACCTTCGCGGTGGTGAGCGCCGGCGGCGCGCGGATCGCGTTCCCGCACGCGAAGGCCGCCGCGGACCATCCGTTCCGGCGGCTCGGCCCCGAAGACGTCGAGACCGAGCTGCGCGGCGCCGGGGTCGCCTCCCGTCAGGTTCGTAACTTCGGTACGCCGGGCGTCCTCGACGCGGACTCGATCATCGCCTGCGAGGTGATCACGCCGGCCGGGAACTGGTCGTCCTACCCGCCGCACAAGCACGACGAGCACCGGCCCGGGAAGGAGAGCGAGCTCGAGGAGATCTACTACTTCGAGCTGCAGCTGTCCGACGACGTACCGGAAGATGTCAAGGGCAACGACCCGATCGGCTACCAGCGGGTCTACGGTACGCCGGAACGTCCGATCGACGTCCTCGCCGAGGTGCACAGCGGCGACGTGGTGCTGGTCCCGCATGGTTGGCACGGGCCGGCGATGGCACCGCCCGGCTACGACATGTACTACCTGAACGTGATGGCCGGCCCTGGCAAGGAACGCCAGTGGCTGATCACCGACGACCCGCAGCACGCCTGGGTCCGTGAGTTGTGGAACTCCCAACATATCGATCCGCGCCTGCCTTTCGGAGAACAAGGAGCTGAGTCATGACGGTGCGTCTCACGGTCGCGCAGGCGCTGGTGCGATTCCTGAGCGTCCAGTACTCGGAGCGGGACGGGGTCCGGCAGCGGTTGATCGCGGGGTGCCTGGGCATCTTCGGTCACGGCAACGTGGCCGGGGTCGGCCAGGCGTTGCTGCAGTCGGAGCTCCAGGACCCGAAGGCGCTGCCGTACATCCTGGCCCGGAACGAGCAGGCCATGGTGCACACGGCGGCGGCCTTCGCCCGCACACGTGACAGGCTGCAGACCTATGCCTGTACGGCGAGCGTCGGTCCCGGCTCGACCAACATGGTGACCGGTGCGGCACTCGCCACGATCAACCGGCTGCCGGTGCTTATCCTCCCTTCGGACGTGTTCGCGACGCGGGTGGCGACACCCGTGCTGCAGGAACTGGAGAGCTTCGGCGCCGGTGACGTCTCGGTCAACGACGCGTTCCGCCCGGTGTCGAAGTACTTCGACCGCGTCTGGCGGCCCGAACAGTTGCCGTCGGCACTGATGAACGCGATGCGAGTGCTGACGGATCCGGTCGAGACCGGCGCGGTGACGCTGGCCCTCCCGCAGGACGTCCAGGCCGAGGCCTACGACTGGCCGGACGAGCTCTTCGTCGAGCGCACCTGGTACGTCGCACGCCCCTTGCCGGAGGCATCAATTGTCGACAAGGCGCTAGATCTCCTACGGTCCGCGCAGCGTCCGTTGATCGTGGCCGGCGGTGGCGTGCACTACTCCGGTGCCGAGGACGCGTTGCGTGAGTTCGCTGAGAGGACCGGCATCCCCGTGTCGGAAACCCAAGCAGGTAAGGGATCTCTGAGCTGGGATCATCCGCAGTCGGTGGGCGCGGTCGGCTCGACGGGGACCACGGCAGCCAACGCGCTGGCGCGGGACGCCGACCTGGTGATCGGCATCGGCACCCGCTACAGCGACTTCACGACAGCCTCGCGGACGGCCTTCCAGAACCCGGATGTGCGGTTCCTCAACATCAATGTCGCGCGCTTCGACAGTGGTAAGCATGCAGGCCTCCCGGTAGTGGCCGATGCGCGGGAAACCCTTGTTTCGCTGGGGTCCGCACTCGGCGAGTGGTCCGTGGATGCCAATTACACAGCCGAGGCCCAGGAACTCACCAGGACCTGGAACGGAACTGTGGACGCAATTTTCCGGCCCACTCCCGAACGGATGGCGGCTGAAGGACTGCTCACTCAGGGCGAGGTGATCGGAACCGTCAACGAATTGTCGGCGGCGTCTGATGTGGTTGTGTGTGCGGCCGGATCGATGCCGGGCGACCTCCACAAACTGTGGCGGACACGCGACCCGAAGGGATACCACGTCGAATATGGCTACTCCTGCATGGGATACGAGATCGCCGGCGGCCTCGGGGTCCGGCTCGGCGCACCGGATCGCGACGTGTTCGTCCTGGTCGGCGACGGGTCGTACCTGATGATGTCCAGCGAGCTGGCGACCGCGGTCCAGGAGAACCTCAAGATCATCGTGGTCCTGGTGCAGAACCACGGCTTCGCGTCGATCGGCGCGCTCTCGGAGTCGCTCGGCTCCCAGCGGTTCGGTACGGCGTACCGCAAGCGCACCGGCGATGGCCGGCTGGACGGCGACTACCTGCCTGTCGACCTGGCCGCGAACGTGCGCAGCTTCGGCGTCGAGGTGATCGAAGTGCACAGCAAACCCGATCTGGAGAAGGCGATCCAAACCGCGAAGGCGGCGAGCGGCCCGATCGCGATTCACGTCACCACGGATCCGATGATCGGCGGCCCGGACAGCGACTCGTGGTGGGACGTCCCGGTCAGCGAGGTCTCGGAGCTGCAGACGACGCAGTCGGCCGCGGCGTCGTACGAGGAGAGCAAGAAGGCCCAGCGTCCGTACCTGTCTCCGGCCGAGGGGGACAGCTGATGGGGAAGGTCCACATCGGTACGGCGCCGGACTCGTGGGGCGTCTGGTTCGCCGACGATCCGCAGCAGACGACGTGGACGCGGTTCCTCGACGAGGCTGCTGCGGCTGGGTACACGCGGATCGAGCTCGGTCCGTACGGCTACCTCCCGACGGATCCGGTGCGGTTGAAGGAGGAGCTCGACCGGCGCGGGCTCACGATGACGGCAGGTACGACGTTCGAGCAGTTGCACCGCCCCGACGGGTGGGAGGCGACGTGGCGCGACATCGTGAAGACGGCCGAGCTGACCGCGGCGATGGGCGCGAAGCACCTGGTCGTGATGCCGTCGATGTGGCGTGGCGACAACGGCGAGATCGTCGAGGAGCGGCTCGACCACGAAGGACAGGCCAAGCACGGGCGGGCGGTAACGGAGCTGGGTCGTCGGCTGGCCGAGGAGTTCGGGCTGCGGACGCAGTACCACCCGCATGCGGACGGCCATGTGGACACGCAGGACACGGTCGAGCGCTTCCTCGAGGAGACCGACAGCGCCTACGTGAACCTGTGCCTCGACACGGGGCACATCAGCTACTGCGGCGGCGACAACCTCGAGCTGATCCGGAAGTACCCGGACCGGATCGGTTACGTACACCTCAAGCAGGTCGATCCGAAGGTGCTCGGGGAGGTCGAGGCGGAGGGTCTGAGCGTCGACGAGGCTGTCCGGCGGGGCGTGTTCTGCGAGCCGCCGTACGGCGTACCCGAGCTGCCGCCGGTGCTGGAAGCGCTTGCCGGGTTGGATGCCGACGTGTTCGCGATCGTCGAGCAGGACATGTATCCGTGCGCTCCCGACGTACCGCTGCCGATCGCGGAGCGCACGCTCACGTATCTGAAGTCACAGCAGCTGATCACCGGCGGGGGTGGCGAATCGGATTAACGGCCACGGGAGCGTCGGCATATGTGACACTCTCGGGTCCCAAGCAACTCAGCGGAACACCCGAAAGGCTGGTAGCAAGTCATGGTTCGGTGGCAGAAGAAGGCGGTGGCCGCGGTCGCGGCTGTCGCACTTGCCGCGGCTCTGGCCGCGTGCAGCTCCTCCGGCGGCAAGCAGAAGGAGCAGAGCTCCAGCGGCAGCGGCGGTAACGTCGCCGACACGCCGCGGATGAAGGTTGCCCTGATCACCCATTCAGGGCCCGGCGACACCTTCTGGGACATCGTCCGGCGCGGCGCCGAGGCGGCCGCGAAGAAGGACAACATCGAGCTGCAGTACTCCGCCGACCCGGACGGCGCTGCCCAGGCGAACCTGGTGCAGACCGCGATCGACTCGAAGGTCGACGGTATCGCGGTCACGCTGAACAAGCCCGACGCGGTGATCCCGAACGTCAAGAAGGCGATCGCGGCCGGTATCCCGGTGACGATCCTGAACGGTGGCCTCGACCGGTGGAAGACCACCGGCGCCCTCGGGTACTTCGGCCAGGACGAGCGGATCGCCGGCCAGGCGACCGGTGAGAAGCTCAAGCAGCTCGGCGCGAAGAAGGTCATCTGCGTCATCCACGAGCAGGGCAACGTCAGTCTGGAGGCCCGCTGCCAGGGCATCAAGGACAAGTTCGGCAACGTCGAGAACGTCAACGTCAACGGCACCGACCAGCCCGGGACCCAGGCGACCTTGACCTCGAAGCTGCAGGCCGACAAGACCGCCGACTACGTCGTCGCGCTGAACGCCGGCATCGCGCTGACCGCGGTCCAGGCGGTCAAGGACGCGGGGTCGTCGGCGAAGGTCGCGAGTTTCGACATGAGCAAGGAAATGGTCAAGGCGGTCCAGGACGGCACGGTGCAGTTCGCCGTCGACCAGCAGCCGTACCTGCAGGGCTACCTGGCGATCGACGCGATCTGGCTGTACAAGACGAACGGCGACACCATCGGCGGTGGCGACGCGACACTGACCGGCCCGGCGTTCATCGACAAGTCGAACATCGCGGCGGTCCAGAAGTACGCCGAAGCCGGGACGCGCTGAGGTAGCGCCATGGCATCGACCATCACCTCACCCGCATCGGCGGACGACCGCGTCTCCGCTCGGTCCCTCGGCGCCCGGCTGCTCAGCCGGCCCGAGATCGGGTCGCTGGTCGGCGCGGCCGTGATCCTGGTGTTCTTCCTGATCGCGGCGCCGCCGTTCCGCAATATCGACAACACGGGCACGATCCTGTACCAGGCCGCGCTGATCGGGGTGATGGCGGTGCCGGTCTCGCTGCTGATGATCGGCGGCGAGTTCGACCTCTCGGCCGGCGTCGCGGTGACGACGTCCGGCCTGACCGCGGGCATCTTCTCGTACCAGTTCAGCATGAACGTCTGGGTCGGCGTTCTGGTCGCGCTGGTCTTCTCACTCGCGATCGGTGCCTTCAACGGCTGGTTGCTGATGCGGACCGGACTGCCCAGTTTCCTGGTGACGCTGGGTACGTTCTTCATCCTGCAGGGCCTGAACATCGCGGTCACCCGGATCACCTCCGGCGCCGTCGCGTCGAACTCGATCAGCGACATGGACGGGTTCGGCGCGGCGAAGGCGATCTTCGCGTCGGAGTTCAAACTCGGCGGTATCACGGTCAAGATCATCATCGTCTGGTGGATCGTGTTCGTGGCGATCGCCGCGTGGGTGCTGCTGAAGACCCAGATCGGCAACTGGATCTTCGCGGCCGGCGGTGACGCGGCGGCCGCGCGGGCGGTCGGCGTACCGGTGAAGAAGGTGAAGATCGGGCTGTTCATGGCGGTCGGGTTCTTCGCCTGGTTCACCGGCATGCAGTTGCTGTTCAACTCCAACGGCGTCGTGCAATCCGGTGAGGGCGTCGGCAAGGAGTTCCTGTACATCATCGCCGCGGTCGTCGGCGGCTGTCTGCTCACCGGCGGCTACGGTTCGGTCGTCGGTGCGGCGGTCGGTGCGCTGATCTTCGGCATGGTCCAGCTCGGCGTGGTGTACGCCGGCTGGAATCCGGACTGGTTCAAGGCGTTCCTGGGCGCCATGTTGCTGCTGGCAACCATCGTGAACCTGGTCGTGAAGAAGCGGGCGGAGGCACGATGACCACCACGGAGTCGTTCGCGGACGAGGCGGCTGCCAGCCCCAACTCGCCCATTGTGCTGCTCGAGGACGTCGGCAAGAGCTACGGCAACATCAACGCGCTGCGCGGGGTGTCGCTGGCCGTCCGGCAGGGCGAGATCACCTGCGTGCTGGGGGACAACGGCGCGGGCAAGTCGACGCTGATCAAGATCATCGCCGGCCTGCACGACTACACCTCCGGCCGGATGTCGGTGAACGGCGAGGAACGGCACTTCTCCTCGCCGCGCGAGTCGCTCGACAGCGGGATCGCGACCGTCTACCAGGACCTCGCGCTGGCGCCGCTGATGTCGGTCTGGCGGAACTTCTTCCTCGGCAACGAGATCACCAGGGGACCGTTCCGGCAGCTCGACGCGGCGAAGATGAAGCGGATCGCCGAGGAGGAGCTGACCAAGATGGGGATCTCGATCCCCGACCTCGAGCAGCCCGTCGGGAAGCTGTCCGGCGGCCAGCGGCAGTGCGTCGCGATCGCGCGCGCGATCCACTTCGGCGCCAAGGTGCTGATCCTGGACGAGCCCACCGCGGCGCTCGGGGTGAACCAGTCCGGTGTGGTGCTGAAGTACATCGTGAAGGCGCGGGACGCCGGGATCGGGGTCATCTTCATCACCCACAACCCGCACCACGCGTACCTCGTCGGCAACCACTTCGTCGTGCTGAAGCTCGGCCGGGTGGCGCTGGACACGCACCGGTCGCAGATCACGCTGGAGCAGTTGACCACCGAGATGGCGGGCGGTTCCGAGCTGGAGGCCTTGAGCCACGAGCTCCGGGAGATCGATCCTGGAAGGGTCGTGGACCAACCACAGGGGAGGGACGATGAGTGACCTGCGCGTCGGCGTCGTCGGCGTCGGGGTGATGGGCGCGGACCATGCCGAGCGTGTCGCGCGGAAGACGTCGGGCGCACGGCTGGTCGCGGTGTCCGACGCCGATCGCGGCCGGGCCGAGGCGCTCGCCGCTCGGTTGTCGGAGGGCCTGGGCGGCGAGTCCGAGAGCACGGCGCGGCACTCGGGCGGCACGGCGTACGTCGACAGCGTCCGGGTGGTCGAGGACCCGATGGAGCTGATCGCGGCCGATGATGTCGACGCGGTGATCCTGGCGTCACCGGGGTTCGCGCATGCGGATCAGCTGTTCGCCTGCCTCGAGCACGGGAAGCCCGTGCTGTGCGAGAAGCCACTGACGATGGACGCGGCGTCGGCTCTCCGTGTCGTCGAGGCCGAACACAAGCTCGGGCGGCAGCTGATCCAAGTCGGGTTCATGCGCCGCTTCGATCCGGAGTACGCCGCTCTGAAGCAGCTGCTCGATTCGGGCGAGCTCGGGCGGACACTGCTGCTGCACAACGTGCACCGGAACAAGTCGGTCGCATCGTCGTTCCGGAGCGAGATGATCGTCCGGGACTCGATGGTGCACGAGGTCGACGTCGCCCGCTGGCTGTTCGGCGAGGAGATCACCCGGATCACCGTGTACACGCCGAAGCCGACGAGCCTGGTGGCGGAGGGCGCGTTCGATCCGCAGCTGGCGGTGTTCGAGCTGGCGAGCGGAGCGATGGCCGACGTGGAGGTTTTCGTCAACTTCCAGGTCGGGTACGAGGTCCGCTGTGAGGCCGTTGCCGAACGAGGCAGTGCGACGGTCGGACTCGGGTCCGGTGTGTTCACCCGCGCGGGCGAACACTGGGGCGGCGCGATGCCGGCCGATTTCCGGATCCGGTTCGAGCAGGCGTACGACCTCGAAGTACAGCGTTGGGTCGACGCGACCAGACGCGGCGAGATCGACGGGCCGAGCGCCTGGGACGGGTACGCCGCGGCGGCCGTCTGTGAGGCCGGGCTCGAGTCGCTGAGCAGCGGCACGCCGGTCGACGTCGCACTGGCCGACCGCAGCAAGGTCCTCGGATAAGACACCCTGGTAGTGAGGAAACATCGTGAGTACTGACATCAAGCGCATCACCCACCTCGTCGGCGGCAGCTCGTGGACCGGGGTCGCCGAGCGGACCAGCAACGTCTACAACCCGGCGACCGGCCAGGTGACGGGCGAGCTGGACCTCGCGTCGGCGGCGACCGTCGACGAGGTCGTCAAGGTCGCTCACGACGCGTCGAAGGCCTGGGCACAGACGTCGCTCACCAAGCGCGCGCAGATCCTGTTCGCGTACCGCGAGCTGGTCAGCCGGAACAAGGACCGGATCGCGGCGCTGATCACCGCCGAACACGGCAAGGTGCTGTCCGACGCGGTCGGCGAGGTGACCCGCGGGCTCGAGGTGATCGAGTTCGCGTGCGGCATCCCGCACCTGCTCAAAGGCGGGTACAGCGAGGGCGTCTCGACCAAGGTCGATGTGTACTCGATCCGCCAGCCGCTCGGGGTCTGCGCGGTCATCTCGCCGTTCAACTTCCCGGCGATGGTGCCGATGTGGTTCGTCCCGATCGCGGTTGCCTGTGGCAACAGTGTGGTGATCAAGCCGTCCGAGAAGGATCCGTCCGCGGCGAACGCGATGGCCGAGCTGTGGAAGGAGGCCGGCCTGCCGGACGGTGTGGTGAACGTCGTGCACGGCGACAAGGAGGCGGTCGATCGGCTGCTCGAGCACCCGGACGTGAAGTCGATCTCGTTCGTCGGGTCGACGCCGATCGCCAAGTACGTCTACGAGAACGGTACGAAGAACGGCAAGCGCGTGCAGGCGCTCGGCGGCGCTAAGAACCACATGATCGTGCTGCCGGACGCGGATCTGGATCTCGCCGCCGACGCGGCGGTGAACGCCGGGTTCGGATCGGCCGGCGAGCGCTGCATGGCGATCTCCGCGCTGGTCGCGGTCGAGCCGATCGCGGACGAGCTGATCGGCAAGATCAAGGAGCGGATGGCGACCCTCAAGACCGGCGACGGGACGCGTGGGTGCGACATGGGTCCGCTCGTCACGGGTGCGCACCGGGACAAGGTCGCCGGGTACGTCGCGGCCGGGGTCGAGGCCGGCGCGGAGCTGGTGGTCGACGGACGTGAGGGTAACTTCGACGGCGCGGACGACGGGTTCTGGCTGGGTCCGACGCTGTTCGACAAGGTCACGCCGGAGATGTCGATCTACACCGACGAGATCTTCGGCCCGGTGCTGTCCGTGGTGCGGACGACGTCGTACGACGCGGCGCTCGACCTGGTGAACTCGAACCCGTACGGGAACGGGACGGCGATCTTCACCAACGACGGCGGCGCGGCCCGGCGGTTCCAGAACGAGGTTGAGGTCGGGATGGTCGGTATCAACGTCCCGATTCCGGTGCCGATGGCGTACTACTCGTTCGGCGGTTGGAAGAACTCCCTGTTCGGCGACACGCACGCGCACGGAACCGAAGGCGTCCACTTCTTCACCCGAGGCAAGGTCGTCACTTCCCGCTGGCTGGACCCGTCCCACGGCGGAATCAACCTGGGCTTCCCGACCCACGACTGAACCGCGCATTTTGGGTGTAGCGTCGAACGTGACCCCCGGGGCATGAGGAGTACCGCGGTGCATGCAGGGCCACCGGCCCGTCCGAAGTCCGCGATCAGCAAGCCCAGGAGTGCGTCATGGCCAAGAACAAGGGCGGACGCGAAGTCCGCAAACCCAAGCAACCCAAACAGCCCAAAGCCAGCCCGAGCGACAGCGCAATCATCCCGCCGACCAAACAGACGCGGAAGTAGCGCCCGCCGGACCACGAGTCCCGGCGAGACAGCTCGGAACACGATCGCTGTGGCCAACCAGTTTCCCGGGCGGCCGACGCCGTCCGGGACAGCGGCCGTTGACCGGCGACGGGAGGTTGGGTACCGTCGTCGGCGCGTGTGAGGGCGCGTCGAGACTCGCCGGAAGGCTTGAAGCCACCTCAACTCCTGAACCGAGCGCAGTTGATGACGCTCTCTTGAGACCCGTGCGAGTCCGGGTGCGAGAGGACGCGTTGTGAAACTGCTGCCGGATCGGCCCAGCATCGAGTACCTGCGCAAGGAAGCCAAGGATCTTCTGGCCGTACTGCGTGATTCCCGGCCGGACACGTCGCTCGCAGAAGCGCAGCGGGCACTGGCCGCGGAGTACGGCGTACGGGACTGGCCCGCGTTGAAGGCGGAAGTCGAGCGTCGGGTGGCGGATTCGCTCGCAGCACCTGCTGGGTTGGCTGAGGAGCTGGCGGAGGTGTTCGGGCTCGGGAAGGTGGCGGCGCCCGCCAAACCGGTCGTGTTCACGGCGATGGGGCGTTGCTGGGACATCTCCACGGATCGCGGACGGTGGCTCGCGGTCACGGTCTACCACTGGATCACCAACGAACAGGCCGAAATCGGTGCCCGGCTACGCGACGCGGCGACGAGCGCGGGCGTGGCGGCGCCGACACCTGCGCGAAGCCCGCACGGGAGGTTGGTGGAGAACGTTCGCGGTGATAACTGGCGTGTCCACGAATGGCTCGAGGTCGGGCCGTCGCCAGTGCTGCCGGTGTCGGCGGCGTTGGCGCAACGAGTGGGCGCGACGCTCGGGACGCTGCATGCGTTGGCGATGCCGAGCGATGCACCGATTCACGGCTACCTGGTCGATCGCCGCGCCGACACTGAGTGGGACCAACTGCTCGGTCGTGCGCGTGCTGCCGGGAAGCCGTGGGCCGAGCGGCTGGATGCACTGCTGCCGACATTCCGGGAGTTGGGTGCGATCGAGCTCGATGTGTCGCGGGAGCTGATGCTGTGCAATCGCAATCTGATCCCGACGCATGTCCGGCTGGGGCGTGACGGCGGGTTGATCGTGATGGAGTGGGACTTCGCCGGTTCGCTCACGCCTGAGCTCGAGGTGGGGTCCGCGCTGACCCAGTGGGTGTCGCGGCCGGAGCTGAATCTCAAGGGGGTGGAGGCTTTCCGAGACGGGTATCGGGAGGTTCGGGAGTGGCCGTCGCTCGGAATCGGGTCGTTCGCGGTGGCGATCAGCGGGTGGCTCAACTGGGCGTACAACGCGATCTGTGAGGCGATCGATCCGGGGGATGCGGACCGGGCGATCTTCGCGGAGCGGGAAGCGGTCGGCGTCCTCGATCGGCCGATGACTTGTCGGGGCCTTGAGCAACTACTGGTCGTTTGAGAGAGCGGCGGCCAGGGCTTTGGCTGCTGGGTCGGAGAGGTGGCCGTGGAGGAGCTCGATGCGGTGTACCAGGTGGGGGCTGGTGAGGGGGATCGCGGCGAGCTCCTGGGGGACTGCTGAGCGGGGGAGGACGGCGAGGCCGTGGCCGGCTGCAATCAGGGTGTGCAGCGTGCGGAGGTCGGTGCCGGTGTAGGTGAAGGCCGGGCGGATCGCGTCGGAGCCGGCGGCGGCGCGGAGGGCGGGCAGTGGGGCGGCGAGGGCAGGCGCGTCGATCCACCGCGCGTCAACCAGGTCCCCCAGGGACAGCCCACTCCGGGGGTCCGGCAGGGTGTTGGGCGGATGGGGGGTTGTCGGGCGGGCTAGGGGGTGGTGTTTGGGGAGGGCTACTACGAGGGCTTCGTGGGTGAGGGGGGTGGTGCGGAGGTGGATGGTGTCTGAGAGGCGGAGGGGGTCGCTGGGGGCGGCGATGCCGTCGGTGGTGGCGAGGGTGAAGGTGCCGGCGGCCACGCCTGCGACGACCTGGGCTCGGCTGCAGATGGTGAGCGAGATCTCCGTTCCCGGATAGGTACGGCGTAGTTCGGCCAGTAGGCCGACCAGGGAAGGTGCTGCCAGCGGGGAGGCTGCGAGGGCGAGCGTGGTGGGTGCGGCGGTGACGGTTCGGCGTACGTCGGCTCGGGCGGCGTCCAGGCGGAGCAGGAGCGGGCCGGCGTGTTCGAGGAGGCGTTCGCCGGCTGGGGTCGGGGTCACGGGACGGCGGTGGAGGAGTGGCGTGCCCAGGTCGGTTTCGAGGGCGGCGATATGGTGCGAGACAGCCGACTGGGTGTAGCCGAGTTGCGTGGCGGCGGCCGAGAACGAGCCGCACTCGGCGACCGCGACGAAGGTCCGCAGCAGATGGGGATCCACGAGTATCAGTATCTCTGATCGACCATGCAGACATCATCGTTGGCGCTGATGCGCAGCTCACGCTCAGGATGGACCCATGAACGCTTACTCCGGACGCCTCGCCTTGGTCGGTGACCGCTCGCCGCATGTTCGCTCCCATGCCCGGATCCCCGGTCTGCTCCGGGAGCTCAAGGAACGCGACCACCTCGACCTCGACGTCTATTGGGTACCGACCGGCGAGTCGGTCGAAGGCTTCGACGGGGTGTGGCTGCTCCCGGGCAGCCCGTACAACAGCGAAGCCGGAGCGATCCAAGCCGTCCGCACGGCCCGCGAGCAGGGCATCCCGTTCCTCGGTACCTGTGCCGGTTTCCAGCACGCGATGCTCGAGTTCGCGCGCAACGTCTGCGGTGCGACCGGCGTACAGCACGGTGAAACCACGCCGGACGCCGACGACCTGCTGATCGTCCCGCTGCAGTGTTCGCTCGCAGGTCACGAAGGCGCCGTACAGGTGACGCCGAACACCAAGGCAGCGCAGTTGCTCGGCGTCGAGCGGTCGATGGAGCGCTACCACTGCTCGTACGGTCTGGACAGCAGCAGGCTCGACCTGTTGCGGGAGCACGGCATGGTGTTCAGCGGGTACGACGACGAGGGCGAACCGAGGATTGCGGAGCTACCCGGTCACCCGTTCTTCCTGGCGACGCTGTTCCAGCCGGAGCTGGCCGGTGACGGCACGCGTCCACACCCGTTCGTGCAGGCGTTCGCGCATGCCGTTGCCGGCCGCAACGATCAGATCGTGGACGACGGCCGCGGCGCCATCCCGGCGGCGCCGTAGCACTCGTCGATGAGCTCCATCGTGGCCAGTGCGTCGTCGGCGTCGGTGAGCAGCGGGGCACCGTTGCGGATCGCGCCGGCGAACGCCTCCAGTTGGTACGTGTACGACGTACGCGTGCCGAGGTGCTCGACCCAGGTGTCTTCCTTCGTCGTCACGATCACGCGGTCGTCGTTCTGCGGCAGCACGTAGAACGGCGCGAACGCCTCGCCACGGCTGCCGACGACCTTGAGGCTGAACTCGACGTTCTCGGCAGCCATGCTGGTGCGCACGGTCCCCGTCGCACCACTTGGGAACTCCAGGTCGGCGTTGAGCCACTCGTCGACACCAGGCATGCGCTTGCGTTCACCTGCTCGCGCACTGAGCAGCTTGGGTGCACCACCGGCGTACTGCCCGAACATGCGCTGCGCATGGAGCGCGTAGCAACCCACATCCATCACCGCGCCACCAGCCAGCGGCAGCGACCAGCGCGGGTCGTCGTCAGCCGGCGGAGGCATCACCATGGTCGCCTCGACGTGCTGCAGGTCCCCCAGCTCGCCCTTGGCGACCAGTTCCTGCAGCCGCCGCATCACCGGGTGGTACGCGTAGTGGAAGGCCTCCATGAACACCAGCCCGGATGCGTGGACGGCCTCCCGCACTTGCAAAGCCTCGGCGGCGTTGCTGGCCGACGGCTTCTCCGTGAGTACGTGTTTGCCGGCCGCCAGCGCTCGCAGGTTCCACGGGCCGTGCAGCCCGTTGGCCAGCGGGTTGTAGATCGCTTCGATCTCGGGATCGTCGATCAGTGCCTGGTACGACGGATGGACCCGTTCGACCCCGTGCTCGGCGGCGAAGGCCTCGGCCCGGTCGGTGTCGCGCGCGGCCACCGCGACCAGCCGGGCGCCGGTCAGCTTGGCCGGCTCGACGATGGCCCGGCCGGCGATCCGGGCGGCACCGAGGATGCCGATCCGCAACGGTTCCATGCCTTCTCCTTCGAGGGTCGGCCGCACGGGTGAACCCCGCGGGGGCGTGTTCCGCCGGTAAGAGTAGCTCGCGGATCCGGCGGGGAACGCGCCATCCTGCCTGACGGGCGGCGCCGCCGGACACCGGTTGCCCGTGATCCGGACGCGATTCATCGAACGTTCACCGGTACGGCAGGTCTGATCAAATCCCGACGGCGGCTCGACGGATTCCGGTCCAGCCTTCAGGATGAGCCCATGAGTACCGTCCAGGTCCAGGTCGATCGGAACAGCCGTACGCCGTTGCACGTGCAGTTGGCGCAGCAGCTGGAGGCGGCCATCCAGGGCGGCGAACTGCCCGTCGGGTCCCGGCTGAGCAACGAGGTGGACCTGGCCGAGGCGTACGGGCTCAGCCGGCCGACCGTGCGGCAAGCGATCGCCAGACTGGTCGACCAGGGCCTGCTGGTGAGAAAGCGTGGCGTCGGCACCCAGGTGGTCGGGAGTTCTGGACAGGTACGTCGTTCGCTGGAGCTGACCAGCCTGTACGACGACCTCGCGGCAGCCCACCGCAAGCCCGAGACCGAAGTACTGCGCTTCGGTATCTCTCCTGCGACCGCAGAGGTTGCTACTGCACTGCAGCGCGAACAGGGCGACCGGGTGCTCAGGCTGGAACGCCTCCGGCGAGCTGACGGCGAGCCACTGGCCTTCATGCGCAATTGGCTGCCACCCGAGATACTGGAGACCGACCCCGCGACGCTGGCCGAGCGTGGGCTCTACCAACTGCTCCGCGCAGAAGGGGTCCGGCTGAAGGTCGCACACCAGACCATCTCCGCGACACCGGCAACCGTGGAGCAGGCGCGCCTCCTGGCGGAAGAGCCAGGCTCTCCGCTGCTGGCGACCACCCGGATCACGTACGACGACCACGGGCAGCCCGTTGAGTACGGGTCGCACCTGTACCGCGCGAGCCGGTACTCGTTCGAGCACACACTGGTCCACCGCTGAGCCTGCCGGATTGCAACAAGCTGCAGAATTCTGGACCTGGCCGTTAGCGGATCGATACGGTGAGTGAGCCATCCGCGTGTCACGGTTGTCCACAGGCACGGCGAACACGAGTGGCGCCCGGTGCGCGCGAGTTGAAAGGATGTCGCGCACGGTGACCGAGCGTGGGTCGCCACTGGGGACCTACACGGGGAGATCGATGACTGCGGACAGGCTCGACGCGCACCGTTCGAGTTGGAACGGCGCCATCGAGCTGATCGACGCCCAGGTCCGGGACGTGGTCCGGCGGGAGGGGATCGATCCGCTGCGCGATCCCGGTGCGGTCAACGCGATCGTCGCCACCGTCGTCCGGGAGTACGACGAGCGCAGCCTGACCGGCGTGGTGCCGCCGATCGCAGACCTGGAGGCGGTCAGCCGGGAGGTGCACGACCGGGTCGCGGGCTTCGGGCCGCTGCAGCGCTACCTGGACGATCCGACCGTCGAGGAGATCTGGATCAACGAGCCGAGCCGGGTGTTCATCGCCCGCGAGGGCCGGCACGAGTTGACCACGACCGTGCTGACCGAGGAGGAGGTCAGCGATCTGGTCGAGCGGATGCTGAAGACCACCGGCCGCCGGATCGACGTGTCGCAGCCGTTCACCGACGCGCGCCTGCCGGACGGCAGCCGGGTGCACATCGTCCTCGGCGGCATCACCCAGCGGTACGCCGCGATCAACATCCGCAAGTTCACCGTCCGGGCGACCCGGCTGAGTGACATGGTCCAGCTCGGTTCGCTGACGCCGCACGCGGCCGCCGTGCTCGAGGCATCCGTTGCCGTCGGCCTCAATGTGCTGGTCTCCGGTGGCACCCAGGCCGGCAAGACCACGATGCTCAACGCGCTGGCCGGTTCGATCCCGGGCAGTGAGCGGGTGATCAGCTGCGAGGAGGTCTTCGAGATCAAGCTGCCGATCCCCGACTGGGTGTCGATGCAGACCCGGCAGGCGGGGCTCGAGGGTACCGGTGAGGTGCGGCTGCGGGACCTGGTGAAGGAGTCGCTGCGGATGCGGCCGTCCCGGGTGATCGTCGGCGAGGTCCGCGGCGAGGAGTGCCTCGATCTCCTGCTCGCGCTGAACAGCGGCCTGCCCGGGATGTGCACGATCCATGCGAACTCTGCGCGCGAGGCGCTGACCAAGATGTGCACGCTGCCGCTTCTTGCGGGGGAGAACATCGGCTCGCGGTTCGTGCTGCCGACGGTGGCCGGTTGCGTCGACCTCGTCGTCCACCTCGGCGTTGCCGCGGACGGGCGCCGGCGGGTGCGGGAGATCGTCGCGGTCACCGGGCGCGTGGAGGAGCAGGCGATCGAGACGGAGACGCTGTTCTCGACGCACGACGGGTATCTGCGTCGCGCCGAGGGGCAGTTGCCGCATCCGGAGCGGTTCCAGCAGGCCGGGTACAACGTGGCCGGGCTGCTGACCGAGCTGCCGCGAGGGGCGCGCTGATGGGGCTGCTGATCGGGCTGTTCTTCGGGGTCGGGCTGCTGCTGATCATCGCGTCGTTCGTGGCCCCGGCCGAGGTCGTGCCCGGTTCGGACGGGCGGGTGCGCGGCAAGGCCCGGGACCTGCTCGCGAGCGCAGGTATCGAGGGGCTGACGCCGGGCGCGTTCATGGGCGCTTGCGTGATCCTGGCGCTGGTCTCGTTCCTGTTGATGTTCGCGGTGTCGAAAACGTTGCCGGTGGCATTGGTTTTCGCGGTGATGGCCGGCTGGGTGCCGATCGCGATCGTCCGGTCGCGGGCGCGGAAGCGGCTGGCCGAGTTCCGCGAGCTGTGGCCGGACGTGGTGGACAACATCGCGTCCGCGGTGCGGGCAGGCCTGTCGTTGTCGGAGGCGCTGGCTCAGGTGGGCGAGCGCGGACCGTTGCCGTTGCGCGATCCGTTCCGGCGGTTCGGTGCGGACTACGCGTCGACCGGCCGGTTCGCGGAGTCGCTCGACCGGTTGAAGGCGCGGCTCGCCGACCCGGTCGGTGACCGCGTGGTGGAGGCGTTGCGGATCGCGCGAGAAGTCGGTGGTGGTGACCTCGGACGGCTGCTGCGGTCGCTGTCGTCGTTCCTGCGCGACGACGCGCGGACCAGGTCCGAGCTCGAGTCCCGGCAATCGTGGTCGGTGAACGGGGCTCGGGTCGCGGTGGCGGCGCCGTGGCTGGTGCTGCTGTTGCTGTCGTTCCAGGGCGACGTCATCCAGCGGTACAACTCGCCCGTCGGCGCGGCGATCATCGCGGCCGGCGCGGTCGTCTGCGTGATCGCGTACCGGGTAATGCTGCGGATCGGCCGGCTGCCCGAGCCCGAGCGGGTGCTGCGATGAGCCCGATGCTGCTCGGTGGTTTCCTCGGCGCGGTGCTCGGCGCGGGGCTGTTGCTCGTCGTCGTCCGGTTGCCGTTCCTGCGCAAGCCGAGTGTCGACGAGCGGATCTCGCCGTACCTGCGTGATCTCGGGGCGCCGGACGTATTCGTCGGCGTGGTCGACTCGCGGTCGCCGTTCTACGCGATCCTGCGGTTGTTCGGCCCGTCGCTGCGGTCGGCGGCGCAGCGGCTGGAGCGGATCCTCGGTGGCGCGAACACGATCCGCCGAAGACTCCAGCGGGCCGGGCTGGACCGCACGGTCGAGGAGTTCCGGATCGAGCAGTTGCTCTGGGGTGCGATCGCGTTCGGCGCCGGGCTCGTGATCTCGATCATCGCGGTCGCGGTCGGTCTCGGGGATCCGGTTGCGCTGCTGGTGTTCTGCCTCGTGCTCGGCATCACCGCGGTGCTCGGGCGAGACACGTATCTGTCGACCCAGGTACGGCGACGCGAACGGCGATTGCTGGCGGAGCTGCCGACCGTTGCCGAACTGCTCGCGTTGTCGGTGGCTGCCGGTGAAGGTCCGGCCGCGGCCCTCGACCGGGTCGCGCGGACCTCCCGCGGCGAGCTGGCGAACGAACTGAAACGTGTCCTGGCGGAGACCAGGGCAGGAGAAACCCTGGTCCGCGCGCTCGACGCGCTCGCGGACCGGACCGGGTTGCTGGCGCTGTCGCGCTTCGCGGACGGGCTGGCGGTGGCGCTGGAGCGCGGCACCCCGCTGGCCGACGTACTGCGGGCGCAGGCCGGTGACATCCGGGAAGCCGGGCGCCGCGAGCTGATCGAGTCCGGTGCCCGCCGTGAGGTCGCCATGATGGTCCCGGTGATCTTCCTGGTCCTTCCGGTGACCATCGCGTTCGCCTTCTACCCGGGCGCTGTCGGAATCCGGCTGATCGCCGGATGAACTGAGGAGAGGTCATGTCCCTGTATTTGACGAGGCTGTTCGTGACGTTGCTGCTGAAGCCACGTCCGGCGCGGACCGAGCGCGGCGACGTACCCGGCTGGGTGCTGATCACCGTGATGACGGCCGGCCTGGTCGTCGCGATCTGGAAGCTAGCCGGCGACCAGCTCGCCAAGATGCTCAGCGACGCTCTGTCGTCGGTCACCAATAAATAATGCGGAAAGCCCGCGGTGAGCGGGGAGCGGCTGTTGTCGACTTCGTGCTGGTGTCGACGATCCTGGTGCCGTTGTTCCTCGGCATCCTCCAGGTCGGCCTGTTCTTGTACGTGCGCAACACCGTGACCGCCGCCGCCTCCGAGGGTGCGCACTACGCGGCCGTGCTGAACCGGGCACCGGCCGACGGTGCGGACCGGACCCGGCAATTGATCGGCGGTGTGGTCGCGGACAACCTGATCGACTCGGTGTCCGCGGACACGACCGATATCGACGGGCAGCCCGGCGTCGTGGTGTCGGTGCACGCGCACATGCCGCCGCTCGGGCTGTGGGGACCGGGGATCTCGTTCGCCGTCGAAGGTCACGCGGTGAAGGAGACCGGCGAGTGATGCCGCGGCGGGCGGCCCGGTGGGCCACGGCGTGGGTACGGCGACGGCGGGACGAGCGCGGCAGCGCCGTCGTGGAGTTCTCGTGGCTCGCGATCCTGTTGATGGTGCCGCTGGTGTACATGATGCTCGGCGTCTTCGACGTACAGCGGGCGTCGTACGGCGCGACGGCCGCGACGCGGGCCGCCGGGCGGGCGTTCGTGATCGTCCCGGACGGGGTGTCCGAGGACGAGGCGCGGGCGCGCGCGTTCTCGGCGGCGCGGCTTGCGATGAAGGACCAGGGTATGGAGCTCAATGACGACGAGCTTTCGATCACCTGCAATCCGGCCTGTCTGCAGCCGGGTTCGACCGTCACGGTCACGTTGGAGACGAAGGTGCGCTTGCCGTTGATCCCGGACGCGCTCGGCGGCGAACCGCCCGCGATCCGGATCAGCGCCTCACACACCGAAGCCTTCGGCGACTACCGCGAAGCCAGGGGCAACGGATGAGACGCCGGAAGCGTGGCGAGGACGGTCAGATGACTGTGCTGATCATCGGCTTCACCGTCGTGATCCTGATGATGGTCGTCGTGGTGACCGACATTTCCAAGGCGTTCCTGGTCCGCCGTGATCTGGACGCCACTGCGGACGGGGCCGTGCTCGCCGCCGCGAACGGTCTGGCCGCGGTCTATGCGCAGCCCGGTGCCGGCGGCAACGCGGCGATCGACCCGGACCAGGCTCGCCGGCTGACCGCGGACTACCTCGATGAGGTTGCCGCCAGCAACAGATTCGACAACCTGGACTGGTCGGTCGACGTCGAGGGTACGACGGTGACCGTCCGCCTCACGTCCACCACCGAGCTCCCGTTCCGCCCACCGGGCTTCCCCACCTCCGCCGACGTGGCCTCCGAGTCCGCCGCAATCGTCCCGATCCGCTGACCACCTCAAACAGCCCGCGCCGCGGCGCCAACCCGCTGACCAGCTCACGAGCGGCTCGCGCGATGGCGTCAGCCCGCTCACCGGACAGTCAGTCGAAGAGGCCCGGGTTGTCGGTGAGCCAGGTGGTGAAAGAGCGGGCGGTGTGGCCGGTGAGGAGTTCGACGCCGGGTTCGATGGGGGCGGGCGCGCCGACGCGGGATGCCCAGTAGGCGAGCAGGGTTTCGCGTTGGCCTTCGTCGCGCATGCGCATCTCGGCGCGGGCCTCGTCCGGGGTGAGGTCGACGGCCTCGATCGGTACGCCGGTCACCGCCGTGACCATCTCGATCTGGTGCCGGCGGGTCATCGACTCCGGACCGGTCATTGGGTATCCGCGGCCGTCATGGCCGCTGCCCGGACCGTCGAGCAGGACGCGGACCGCGGCCTCGGCGATGTCGCGCTCGTGGATCGGCGCCTCCTCGGCGTCGAGGTACGGCAGCCGGATCTGGCCGGTCGCGCGAACCTGATGCGCCCAGTACTTCGCGTTGCTCATGAACGCGCCGGGCTGCAAGAGGGTCGTCGCGTACGAACCCCTGGTGATCACCCGTTCGGTCTTCGCGTGTGGGTCCTCGGGGCCGTCGAGGGCGGACAGCGACGAGAGCAGGACGACCTGCTTCACGCCGGCCGCCTCGGCCGCGGCCACGAAGGCGGGTGCCGTCGACGCGTCGGAGTACAGGAAGACCTGGCTGATGCCCTGCAGGGCGGGTGCCGGGTCGGCGGCGTCATACGCGACGGCCGACGGGACGGCGGATGGCTCGCGGCTGGCGACGCGGACGTCCTGTCCGGCGTCGATCAGCGCGGCGGTGACGGCGCGGGCGATCGCGCCGCGACCGCCGGTGACGAGAATCGTCATTGGAGATGCTCCAAAGATGTATTGACTACAAGAATGGTGTCAGTAAAGCAGATCCAGTAGAGTCAGCGCAATGGAGCTAGGGCGGCGGGAGCGCAAGAAGCAGCAGACGCGGCAGGCCATCTCGGATGTGGCCACCGGTCTGTTCCTCGAGCGCGGGTTCGACGCAGTCACCGTCGCGGACGTGGCACGGGCCGCGGACGTCGCCGTACAGACCGTGTTCAACCACTTCCCGGCGAAGGAGGATCTGTTCTTCGACGAGGTGGGATGGTGGACGGGGCCGGCCCGCGCGATCCGCGAGGCGCCGGCGGATGCGGACCCGGTTGACGTGCTCGAAACGCAGTACCTGCAGGAGATTCGGGAGCGCTTGGCGGTCGGGCATCTGGCCACTTGGAAGCAGTTCGTGCGCACGATCGAGGGCAGTCCCGCGCTGCTCGCCCGCCGTCGGCTGACCGCCGAGGAGCTCGAGCGATCGCTGACCGAGGCGCTCGACGAGAGGTCGCCGGATCACCTGCGGAACCGCCTGACCGCGGCCCTGTACGCCGCCGCCCAGAAGGTGCTCGAGGAGAGGTTGATGACGCTGCTGCCCGACGACGCGTCACCCGAGGAGCTCGACGAGGCACAGCGCGAGCTGGAAGCCGCGGTCACCCAAGTCTTCGCCGTTCTTCGTCGCGGTCTTGGCTGAGCTAAGCTGCTTGGCTGTGGCTGGACTGGATTTTGACGCGGAGCTCAAGCAGCTCGACGCGACGTTGACCTCGATCGAGAAGGTGATGGATCTCCCTGCCCTGCGCAAGGAGATCGCGGAGCTCGGTGAGGCCGTCGCCGCGCCTGACCTGTGGGACGACCAGGCGAACGCGCAGAAGGTGACGTCGCGGCTGTCCAGCCTGCAGGCCGACGTCGAGCGGGTCAGCGGTCTGCGCGGCCGGCTCGACGACCTCGAAGCGCTGATCGAGCTGGGCCGCGAGGAGAACGACGCGGACAGCCTGGCCGAGGCGGAGAAGGAGATCGGCTCGGTCGCCAAGGCGATCCAGTCGCTCGAGGTCCGCACCCTGCTGTCCGGCGAGTACGACGAACGTGAGGCCCTCGTCACGATCCGCTCGGGTGCGGGCGGTGTGGATGCGGCCGACTTCGCCGAGATGCTGCAGCGGATGTACCTGCGCTGGGCCGAGCGGCACGGCTATCCCACCGAGGTCTACGACACGTCGTACGCCGAAGAGGCGGGAATCAAGTCGACCACCTTCGGGGTCAAGGCGCCGTACGCGTACGGGACGCTGAGTGTGGAGTCGGGCACCCACCGGCTGGTGCGGATCTCCCCGTTCGACAACCAGGGCCGCCGGCAGACGTCGTTCGCCGCGGTCGAGGTGGTTCCGGTGCTCGAGCAGACCGACGAGATCGACGTACCGGAAGAAGAGCTGCGGATCGACGTGTACCGCTCGTCCGGGCCGGGTGGGCAGAGCGTCAACACCACCGACTCCGCAGTACGGATCACGCACATCCCGACCGGCACCGTGGTCTCCTGCCAGAACGAGAAGTCCCAGCTGCAGAACAAGGCCAGCGCGATGGTCATTCTGAAGGCAAAGCTGCTCGCGCTGAAGAAGGCCGAGGAGCGCGCGCAGTTGGACGCGCTGCGTGGTGACGTGGCCGGTTCGTGGGGCGACCAGATGCGGTCGTACGTCCTGCACCCGTACCAGATGGTGAAGGACCTGCGCACGCAGTACGAGTCCGGGAACACCTCCGGGGTGTTCGACGGCGAGATCGACGACTTCATCGAGGCCGGCATCCGCTGGCGCCGGACCGGCCAGACGGTTGCCGACCAGAACTGACCCCCGCAGCAGGCTCAGCGCCGACTGCGGTAACTGCGTCGGCCTCTGCTGTGTCGTCCTGACGTTCGCGAAATCCGCCGACTTCGCGATCGACAAGCCGGCGGGTGAACCGTGCCCGAACCTGAGCGACGATCACCGCTGCACGATCCACAGTCAGCTGCGCAGCAAGGGCTTCCAAGGCTGCACGGTGTACGACTGCTTCGGCGCCGGGCAGGAGTTGACGAAACGCGGGCCGGAGATGTTCGCCGCGCTTCCGATCCTGCGCCAGCTGCACGAGCTGCTCTGGTACCTGACGGAAGCCCTTGAATACAACGCGAACGCGCAACCGGCGATCGACCGCGTCGAACGTGTCTGCCGTACGCCGAACCTCGCCGACGTCGACGTGGCCGCCGAACGCGCGGCCGTCAACGAGGTACTCCTGGAAACGAGCCGGTCGGTCCGCGGCCACCAACCGAAGAAGAAGGACCGCCGCGGCGCCGACCTGATCGGAGCCCGCCTCCACAAGGCGGACCTCTCCAAGGCCGACCTCCGCGGCGCCTACCTGATCGCCGCCGACCTCCGCGAAGCCAATCTCCGCCAGGCCGATCTGATCGGCGCCGACCTGCGCGACGCCGACCTCTGCGGCGCCGACCTGACGGGTGCCCTGTTCCTCACCCAGTCCCAGGTCAACGCCGCACGAGGCGACCGAACAACCAGACTTCCGAAGGTTCTTACGCGCCCTTCCCACTGGACCGCAACTGGTGCGTGACCGGCGCCATCAGCACCGAGATGGCGGTGATCGCGAGCGCTACGGTTGCGAGTGCGCCGCCCTGGCCCCAGTTGGAGCCGGCGATGGACAGGTACGCCGTACCGACCGTTGCTGCTCCTAGCGCCAGGCAGGTCTGCTGGCTAGTGAGCAGGATGCCGCTGCCGAGTCCTGCCTGCGCCGGCGGAACCTGGCTGAGGACCACGCCGATCAGCGGAACCATGACGAGACCGGAGCCGAAGCCCGCGACCAGCATCGGAACGGCGAGGCGCAACGGATCCACGTGCGGCCACAGGGTCAGCGCCACCACGGCGAGCAGCGCGTAGCCGACGGCCTGGATGAGCCAGCCGCGCAGGATGAGCCCTGCGCCGTAGCGGACCTGCAGGCGCGGCCCGTAGATCGAGGTGATCAGGAAGCCGACGGCCAGCGGGAGCAGGCTCAGACCGCCTTCCAGCGGCGACATGTGCGCCTCGCCCTGCGTCGCGAACGCGAAGACGAACATGAAGCCACCGAACGTCGTGAAGAACGCGACCGCCAGCAGCAGGCCGATCCGCATCGCACGCAGCCGCAGTACCGTCGGCGGGATCAGCGGAGCATGGCCGGAGCGCTCTGACCGGTGCTGGTGCAGACCGAGCACCGCGACAGCAGGAACGCTGGCGGCGAGGCAGATCCAGGTCCAGAGCGGCCAGCCGAGCGGACGGCCTTCGGTGAGCGGCAGGAGCAGCAGTACCAACGTCAGCGCGAGCAGGGCGGCCCCGATCAGGTCCACACGCTGTGCCCGGTCCGCCTTGGTCTCCGGTAGCACCCGGAACGCGGCGGCGATGGCCAGCAGACCGACCGGTACGTTGACCAGGAACACGGCCCGCCACCCGAGGTTGAAGACGTTCGCCTCGATCAGCACGCCGCCGAGGATCTGCCCGAGGGCGGCCGCGGCACCGCCCGCGACGCCGAACATCGCCATCGCCCGGGCCCGGTGCTCACCGGCGAGCAGCGCGGAGATCGACGCCAGGACCTGCGGCGTCATGGCTGCGGCCGCAGCGCCCTGGACGACCCGGGCGGCGAGCAGTACGCCGATCGTCGGCGCGATCGCGCAGATCAGGGACATCACGGTGAAGCCGGTCAGGCCGACCAGGAACAGCCGCTTGCGGCCGAACCCGTCGCCGAGGCGGCCGCCGACGACGAGCAGCGTGGCGTTCGCGATGCCGTAGCTGCCGACGACCAACTGCAGCTCGCCGGAGCCGGCGTGCAGGTCCGAACCGATCGCGGGCAGCGCGACGTTGATGATGAAGAAGGAGAGCATCGGCAGGAAGGCGCCGAAGAGCAAGGTGGTCAGCGCCACCGGGCCGAGCGGGGATGCGGCGGCCCGCGATCGGGTCGCCGCCGGGCCGGTGACGGCTTGGAGCTGATCTGTCATGCCCTCAGCTTGCGGGCGGTCGCATCCGGGTACTAAGAGTCTGTTTATCCTGGTATTCACACCACCTGGAACCAGTCTCCACCTCCGGTCATGATGGTGCCATGAACACTCTCCCAGCCACCACCGACAGAACTGCTGCCGACAAGAGGCAGCAGCGGCACGAGCTCGGGGTGTTCTTGCGCAGTCGCCGGGAACGCATCCGGCCGGACGAGGTCGGGTTCGCCCCGGGCGGCCGGCGTCGTACGCCGGGACTGCGCCGCGAGGAGGTCGCGCTGCTCGCCGGTGTGGGCGTCACCTGGTACACGTGGCTGGAGCAGGGCCGCGACATCAACGTCTCGGCGCAGGTGCTCGAAGCGGTCGCGGACACACTGCGCCTCGACCGGCAGGAGCGCAACCACCTCTTCACGCTCGCCGGGCTGCAGGTCGGCCCCGCCCGGGGCGAATGCGCGGTGCTGCCGCCGTCGGTTCAGAAGACGCTCGACGCGGTCACGCCGTACCCGGCGATCGTGCTGAACGCCCGGTACGACATCCTCGCGTTCAACGAGGCGTACTGCCGGGTGGTGCTCGACCTGCGCGAGATCCCGGTCGAGGAGCGGAACATGCTCTGGGTGACGTTCGTGTCGCGCGAGTGGCGCTGCAACTTCCTCGAGTCCGAGTCGATGAAGCTGCACATGGTCGCCGGATTCCGGGCGGCGATGGCCGACCACGTAGGAGAGGCGGCCTGGCAGGACCTGCTCGAGCGGTTGCTCGCCAGGTCACCGCTGTTCGCGGAGCTCTGGGAGCGGTACGAGGTGGCCGCTCCGAGTACGCGGATCAAGCTGCTCGAGAACGCGACCGCCGGCGTACTGCGGATCGAGCCGGTCAACCTGTGGCTGTCCCAACTCGGCCAACTCCGCGCGACCGTCTACACGGCGGCCGACGACGAGACCGAGGCGAAGCTGCGGGCGCTCGCTGGTGGAACGCTCAGCGCGGTTATGTGACGGTCAGTGGTTCACGCGGTGTCGCGGTTCGGCCAGGCGGCCTTCAGGGTGGCGAGCGTGACGGTGATCGCGGGGCGGCGGGACGTGGTCGTGCGCCAGACGGCGTAGAGGCGTCGGGTCGGGGCGGGTTGCAGCGGTACGACGACCACGCCCTCGGGTACCGGGCCGCGGCCGAGGCGGGGGAGCAGGCCGATGCCGAGGCCGCGGGCCAGCATCGCGAGCTGGGTCTGGTACTCCGCGACCGAGTATGCGACGTCGGGTTCGACGCCCGCGCGGCGCATGGTCCGGATCAGCCATTCGTGGCAGATCGACCCGACCGGCTGGCAGATCCACCGTTCGCCGACGAGATCCTCCGCGCGCACGAACTCCTTGCCTGCCAGGCGATGTGAGGCAGGCACTAGTACGTCGGCCGGGTCGACGCCGAGCTTGACCCGCGACAGTCCCTCCGGAAGGCCGAGTGGGGTGTTGTGCCAATCGTGGACGATCGCGATGTCGATCTCGCCCCGATTCACCGCGGCCACGGCTTCGAACGGATCCGTCTCCAGGACCCGGACGTCGAGATCAGCGTGGTCGTCGACCAGTCGCGCCAGCGCCGACGGCAGCAGTCCGCGCGCCGCGGTCGGGAACGCGGCGATGCTCAGCGTCCCGATCGCCTGTCCGCGCTGCTCCTCCAGGGTCAGTTCGGCGTCCTCGACCAACTCCAGGATCCGCCCCGCGGTCGTCGCCAACTGCCGGGCCGCGTCGGTCAGCACGATCCCACGACCCTGCCGCTCGACCAGCGTGGTCCGCGTCTCGCGCTCGAGTTTGGCCAGCTGCTGCGACACCGCGGAGGGCGTGTACCCGAGCACCTCGGCCGCGCGGTTGACCGATCCGTACTGCGCGACGGCATGCAGGGCGCGCAACCGGCCGAGATCGATCATGTAGCGCTCCTACATCGATAGCGGTAGCAACCAGTGCTGGTTCTTAAGTGTACTCCCGCCGACACTGGACCGTATGAAGCCTCGTGACCTCGCCCTCGCCCTTGCCGTCGTCGTTGTCTGGGGCATCAACTTCGTCGTCATCGAGGTCGGTCTGGAGGGCGTACCGCCGCTGCTGCTGTCCGCGCTGCGATTCTTCTTCGCCGCCGTACCGGCGATCTTCGTACTCGGCAAGCCGCGCGTTCCGTGGCGGTACGTCGTCGGCGTCGGGCTCGCGCTCGGCGTGGCGAAATTCGGCCTGCTGTTCATCGCGATGAACCACGGCGTACCGGCTGGCCTGGCGTCGCTCGTACTGCAGAGCCAGGTGATCTTCACGGTCCTGTTCGCGATCGCAGTACTGCGGGAACGCCCGCGGCCGGCGCAGCTCGCCGGCATCGTGATCGCCTGTCTCGGGATCGCGCTGATCGTCCTGGACCAGCAACTGTCGGCGCCGCTCGGGGCGCTCGCGCTGGTGATCGTCGCCGCCGGGTTCTGGGGCGTGTCGAACACGATCACCCGGTACGCCAAGCCGCCGGACACGCTGCGCTTCATGGTGTGGGTCAGCGCCGTGGCCGTCGTACCGCTCCTGCTGCTCTCGCTCCTCACCGAGGGACCGCGCGCCGACGCCGACGCGCTGCGCGACATTCGGTGGAGCGGGGTCGGAGCGATCGCCTACCTCGCTTTTGCGGCCACGCTGTTCGGGTTCGGTGTCTGGGGTTACCTGTTGCGGCAGTACGACGCCAGCACCGTCGCGCCGTTCTCGCTGCTGGTGCCGGTCGTCGGGATGTCGGCGGCCTGGGTACTGCGCGGCGAGGCGGTCGGGCCGCAGCAGGGGATCGCCGCGGTGCTCGTGATCGGCGGGATGGCGTGCACGATCGTCCGCCGCCGGACCCGGCGCACCGCGGCCGAGTCCGGCGAACTGGTCGACTCAGCTGCCTGATGCGGCGCTCGACATGGTGTTTGAGACGGCCATCGGCGGCATCTGCCAGCCGCGGGCGAGGGATGACGGGTAGGCCGGGGCGCCGCCGGCGAAGTATTCGGTGAACTTCATGATCAGCGGGTCCCAGCGCAGCGGGTCGATGTAGCGGTCGTTGCTCATCAGCAGGTCCTCGCGGACCTGGACCCGCTCGACCCGCATCTCCAGCGAGCACAGGTGCGAGTCGGGTCCACCGATCTCGTGGATCGCCTGGATCGTGCCCTCCAGGTTGATCGGGCTCTCGGCAACACCGTCCGGACCGTTCGACGAAGGCTCGCGGGTCAGCCCGCCGGCCGCGAACTTGTCGGGCTCGTAGCGGTACCCGCGAGCCCGCTTGGCGTCGGACATCTCCTCCGAGCCGGTGAGCAGCGCGATCCGGTCGAGCGCGGCGACCATGTCCGGATCGACCAGGTTCAGCACGATCTCCGGCCGTTCGATGAGGTTCTTCACGGTCTGGGCGCTGGTACCCATTCCGAGCATCGCGGTGTACCCGAGCCACCACGCGGACGACATCGGGGCGAGGTTCGTACTTCCGTCCGGGTTGAGCGAGCTGATCAGGACGACCGGTGTACCGAAGTACAGGACCTTGGGCTCGACTGTGCGCTTCATGTCGATGGAACGCGGATGCGCGAAGATGTGTGAGCGCGGCGCGATTGTGATGGATTGGGCGTCCGGGCGTGGCAGGGTGGAGGGTATGGATGCCGACGTGGTGCGTGCGGTCAGCGAACTCACCAGCCGCTGGGCGCGGACGCTGCCCGCGGAGAACACCGTCGTGGCCGGGCTCGGGGTGTGGCCGTTGCTCGCACTGCTCGCGACCGGGGCGGACGAGCCGGGACGCGCGGAGCTCGCCGAGGCCGCCGGGGTCGATCCGGCGAGCGCCGCGACCGATGCGGTCCGGCTGGTCGAGGCGATCGAGGCGTCCGACGATCTGCACGCCGCGCTGGGCGTGTGGGTGGACGAGCAGCTGAAGCTCGCCGAGACGTTCGACAGCGTGATGCCGGCGCCGCTGGTCGGAACGCTGACCGGGAACCCGAGCGTCGACAAGCCGAAGCTGGATGCCTGGGCCGCCGAACACACCGACGACCTGATCCGCTCGATGCCGGTCGACCTGGACGCCGGTGTCGAGCTGCTGCTCGCGTCGGCGATCCTGCTGCGGACGAAGTGGGTCCGCCCGTTCACCGAGCAGGTCCGCCGGGTGCCCGACGGCCCATGGGCCGGCTCGTGGCATTGGCTGGAGCGCTCCGACCCGGACCTCGAATCGGTACGGCGGTACGAGGACCTGACCGTGGTCACGGTACGTGGAGACGCGGACGTCGACGTACTGCTCGGGATCGGGCGGGGCGACGTACTCCCTGATCTGCTCGCTGCTCACCCCGATGGCGGACTGTCCGGGGCCGAGCTGATCGAGGCCGGGGAGGTCGGGGCGGAGGTAGCGCCCGGCGTGCGGATCGGGCAGACGACCTCGTCGCGGCCCGAGGTGAAACTGTCGGTGCCGTCGTTCAGTATCGACGTGGAGCACGACCTGCTGCAGCTGCGGGACTTGTTCGGGTTGACGACGGTGTCGTCGGATCCGGGTGCGCGTGGGCATTTCAGTGCGCTCAGCCCGACGCCGTTGCGGATCGATCAGGCCAAGCAGCGGGTGCTCGCACGGTTCTTCGCGACCGGGTTCGAGGCGGCGGCGGTGACCGCGATGGCGATGACGCGGGCCGCGATGATCACCCGGCAGGAGCGGCGGCTCGAGGTCACGTTCGACCGGCCGTTCGCGTTCGTCGCCGTACTGCGGGAATCGCGGCTGCCGATCGTGGCGGGCCGGGTCGAGCTGCCTACTGAGCCGGGAGAGTGAATAGGCGGTTGAGCAGCGCGGACGCCTCGTCGACGCCCGCGTGATCGCCGGTCAGCAACAGGTCGAACAGCAGGCCGCGGGACGCCGCCAGACCGAGCCGCGCGTACGCGGGTGCCTGGTCGGCGGGGAGGCCGGCCCGGATGCACAGCTCGATCAGCGGCGGCAGCCAGACGTTGATCAGGTCCGCCTTGAGCGACTCGGTGTACGGCAGGTCCTGCATCGCGTGCGCGCTCAGCTCGAAGAACAGCGGCCCGTACACGAGCGCGGCCTCGGTCACGCGGCGCCAGAACTGCTCGGCCTGCTCCTCGACGGGCAGGTCCGCCAAGGTGGCGAGCAGGTCGCGTTGTTGCTGTTCGACGGTACGGACCACTTCGGCGAGCAGGCCCTCCCGCGAGCCGAAGTGGTAGATCAGCATCCGATGGCTGGTACCGATGGAGGTCGCGATAGTGCGCAGGCTCGCGTCGCCGATCCCGTTCTTCGCGAAGTGCTCGACCGCGTCAGCCAGCAGACTGTCGCGACTCACAGATCTCCTTGAGCTTGGTCGTCTCGGTGGCGATGTAGTTCTTGGTGAGTTTGGCGTAGAGCCTTCCGAACAGCCAGCCGAGTAGGCCCTCCTGGATGATCGTCGCGGTCGCGACCGTGCCTTGCGGCGTACCGATCACGCGGTGGCCGCCGGTGGTCTTGATGCCGGGAGCCTTCGAGACCCATTCGAAGTACTCGCCTTCCTTGAGTTCGGTTACCTCCCAGACCGCCACCGGGAGCTTGGGCTGGCGGATCCGGGTCCGGGCGCCGACGTGGATCCGGCCCGCGTCCAGCCGCTCGACGGAATCGACGGTCGGGGTCCAGTCGGGCCACCGCTCGACATCGCTGAAGACCTCCCAGACCCGCTCGGGCGCGGCCTGGATCGTGGTGGAGTGATCGAAGCGCATGTACCAAATGGTACATCAGGTCTGTGTGAGGCTTCGGTGGGCCGTCTGCGGCTGTCCACCGGCGGCAGGTAGGGTCTTGGGCCATGGCTGACCAGAACGTCCCGCAGAACCTGCAGAACACGGAGAACGAGCAGGACCCGGGCGCGAGCACGCAGATGTTCCGCGCCTTCGTCAACGAGGGCCAGACCGAGGCCAGGACCGAGCCGAAGCTCAACGGCCGCATCCTCGCGGTCATCGGCGCCGTGGTGATCCTGATCGCCGTCATCGCCGCGATCGCCGTCCTCTAACTGACCGAATAGTTGACTGACCTGCACGTCGAGGTCGTCCGGGTCTTCACCGACCCCGACGGCCGGTTCGGCAACCCGCTCGGCATCGTCGACGGTGCCCTCGTCCCCGAGCCCGACCGCCAGGCGGTCGCCGCGGCCCTCGGCTACAGCGAAACCGTGTACGTCGACGACGCCGCCACCGGCACGCTGCGCATCTACTCCGCCACCGGAGAAATGCCCTTCGCTGGCCACCCCACCGTCGGCGCCGCCGCCTACCTCCACACCCACGGCCACCCGGTAGGCACCCTCCACGTCCCAGCCGGCCCCATCCAGGTCACCCGCACCGGAGACCTCTTCTCCGTCCGCGCCAACACCACCTGGGGCAGCACCTGGGACTGGCACGAACTCCCCACCCCCGAGGACGTCCTCACAGCCACCCCGTTCTCCTACACGGCCGGCCACACCTACCTCTGGTCCTGGCAAGACAAACCCGCCGCCATCATCCGAGCCCGAGCCTTCGCCCCCGCCATGAACGTAGAAGAAGACGAAGCCACCGGCTCCGCGGTCACCCAACTAACCGCCCACCTGAGGCGCGCCCTCCACGTCATCCAGGGCGCCGGCTCCCACCTCCAAACCACCTGGCACCCCCCAACCCACGCCACAGTCGGCGGCCGAGTGACCCCCGCCGAACCCCGCACCCTCAAGCTCTAGCGCCGCGATCTGCGCATAGCCAACTCGCGACAAGCACAATTCCGCGCCGAACGCCATCGCTCTCGGCGAGTTATGTCACTTCCTGCAATTTTGTTGACTCGCTGAGTGGTCATCAGTGATCCTCAGCATGCCCTCAGGTTCCTGAGAGGCGCACCTCGGGGGTGCTGGCAGTTCGGCTGTTGTCACTTCAGGGGTGGGGTTTCATGACGTCCAACAGGTGGTCCCTGCGCGCATTCACGCGGCAGGTGGGTCTGCTGTCGATCCTGGCGGTTCTCACTGCCGCTCTGGTCGCAACTCCGGCAAGCCAAGCGGCCAAGCCGACCAGTCCGCCGAAGTCCGCGAAGAGCATCGGCGAAGCGTCCCGGCTGGCGGCGCAGTACAACGCGCCGGTCGAGATCGAGGACAAAACCACGGAGTACTCACGGACGGTCGCGAATCCCGGCGGTACGTTGAGCGCCGAGCTCTCGAACCGCCCGGTGCGGGTCCACAAGGACTCGGGTTGGACTGCGATCGACACGACGCTCGCGGTGCGGCAGGACGGCATGCTCGCGCCGCGCGCCTCGACCACTGATGTGGCGTTCTCGAACGGCGGAACGGGCGTACTCGCGCGCTTTCACCGCGCCGACGGAGTGTTCGAGCTGAAGTCGCCGTGGTCGCTGCCGACTCCGACGGTCGACGGTTCGAAGGCCACGTACGACGACGTTCTCAACGGAGTCGACCTGGTCGTCGAGGCCACCGCGGAAGGCTTCAGCTACAACCTGGTCGTCAAGACCCGGTCGGCCGCCGAGAACCCGGCACTGCGGAGCGTGACGTTCCCGGTGGCGACACAGAATCTCGAACTACGAGCGACCCAGCCGGGCCGGCCGGCGTACGTCGATGCCTCCGGCAAGCAAGTGCTCAGCACCGGCGAGGCGATGATGTGGGACTCGACCGGTTCGGCGGCGAGCAAGTCCCGGTCGAGTGCCGCGACGGTCGCCGAAGGGCCGGGCGGGCAGGCCAAGCGGGCCCTGATGAGATTCGACGGCAGCCGCAACGGCCTCACCTTCGTCCCCGATCAAGAACTGCTGGCCGGGCCGGCGACAGTCTTCCCGGTGGTGCTGGATCCGATGATCAAGGCCGTCAACCGGAACGGCTGGACGGCCGCGTGGCAGCTCTACCCGACCACGTCGTTCTGGCAGACCAGTCACACCCTCGGGGTCGGGTACGAGGGTTTCGAGCAGAACAAGATCGTCCGCTCGTTCTTCCAGTTCGACGTTTCGCCCTACACCAACAAGAAGATTCTCTCGGCATCGCTGAAGACCTACGAGGTGCACTCCGCGAGCTGCTCTCCCCGCTCGGTGACTGTGTCCCGGACCGGCCCGATCTCGTCGGCCACAACCTGGAACCAGCAACCCGCGAGTCAGGCGGATGTCGCGTCGTTCAACGAGGCTCACGGTTACAACTCCAGCTGTCCGGACGCCGGCGTCGAGGTCGACGTGACGAACTCCGTGCAGTACACCTCGACCGCCAACGGCCGGACCGCGACCTTCAGGTTGCGCGCAACCGACGAGACGGACGAGATCGCGTGGAAGCAGTTCGACAGCACCGGCCTGCTCACGATCAAGTACGTCGCGTACCCGCTTCCCGCGTACGAGCTGGGTTCCGCGACACAGTCCGATGTACCGGGCCCGTGCGCGACGGCGACCAACCCGATGGTCGTAGGCTCGCTGCGGCCGCAGTTGTCCGGCAAGGGACGCGTCGGCACCGGTGACACCAGTGCCGCGATCGTCGTCCAGTTCCAGATCATCAGCCAGTCCCAGCAGATCTGGTACACGCAGAGCACGACCGTCTTGCCCGGCGTGCTGGTCAAGCCGCTTGCGCCGACCGGCCTCTCGACCGGGGCCCTTTACACCTACCGGGCCCGAACCCTTTATGCCATCGAAGGGGGCACCTTGGCGTCGGCCTGGTCGGGCACGTGTTACTTCAAGATCGACACCACACCACCGCCGAAACCAACCATCACGGCCAGCTACAACGGCACCTCGCTGACGGACTGTCTCGACCCCACACAGGCCGGCGTCTGCCCGGAGATTGTTCCGTTCGGTGCGAAGGTCACCTACACGATCTCCTCGACGAGCACCGATGTAGTTGCCCTCAGCTACGGATTCGACGGAGCGTCGTTGACAAAGGTCAACGGCCGGTCCGTCACGGTCTCTCTGGTTACACCGGCACAAGGGTGGGTGGCTTTCAACGCCAAGAGCCACGACGCTGTGGCCCACGAAAGTGGGTACCAGCTTTTCCGGATCAACGTCGGTCCTGGCCTGCCTCCGGTCGCGGCCTGGTCCCTCGACGAGGGCAGCGGGGGAACGGCCGCTGACTCCTCGAACAGCAATCATCCGCTGACCGTCACAGGTGCGCAGTTCGACGACGCCGGCCGCGTCGGTGGATCGTTGGTCTTCAACGGGCAGGATGGTGGTGACAACCGGGCGAGTGTCGCCGGACAGGTGGTCGACACGTCAGGAAGCTTCACCATCTCGGCATGGGTCCGCCCCACCGCGGCGAACGACTCCGGCATCGTGGCGATCACCGGCAGCGCTGCGTACGGCGGGGTCCTGAGGTACGCCGCATCCGCCGGTCGATGGACGTTCTACCAGAACGTCTCGGACTCCTGGACTGCTGCACAGGCGCGAGTCGATTCCATCGCTCCGCCGGTCATGTCTGCCTGGACACATCTGCTCGGTGTGGTCGACGCAGGCAACAAGACCGTCCAGCTCTACGTCAACGGCCGCCTGCAAGGTACGTCGACGTTCACCCACACACCGTGGAAAGCCGCCGGGACGGTCGAGGTCGGTTCCTACCGCGTCGGTACCGCTAAAGGCGTCTTCCCCGGAGGTATCGACGACGTGAAGATCTACCCACGCGTCCTGTCTGCCGCCGAGGCACGGGCTGCAGCCGACCCGCGCACCGGCCCGTCCGGCAACGACGAACCCGTCGCGGGGCTGACGGCGTACTACCCGTTCGACAACGTCTCGGCCGGTACCGACGGGGTCTGGCGGACCGGTGAGTCCGTCTACGGGTCGAACATGATCGTCAGCGGCTTCGGCGATACGACAGACCAGAGCTCGGCCGTCGTCCAGGATCTCGAACGCGGGCGGGTGCTGGCCACCACCGGCAAGAGCACGGAAGGCGTCTCGCTGCCCCGGCCTCTGGTCGACGCCTCGGCAAGCTTCACGGTGACGGCCTGGGTCAAGATCACGGACACCACCAAACCGCAGGTGATCGTCCGCCAGGCAGGATCGGTGAAGGATTCGTGGCGGCTGGAGTACCGGCCGACCGTCGACGACGCCGGCGTGTGGGTCTTCTCGCGCTCCTCCGCCGACTTGTCGACCGGAACGGTCACCGAGGTGACACAGCCGACGAACCAGTTCACCGCCGACGACTGGAACGCGCTGGTCGCGAAGTACGACGCTGCCAGCGGCCAGATCGTCCTCCAGGTCGCAGACCGATCCGGTGACGGCGGGATCGACAGCTTCACCACGCCGTTCACGACGGGCAAGACGGTTGTCGGAGGCCAGGCGGCCGGGCTCAGCCCTTACAACGGTCTCGTCGACGACCTGCGGATCTACGCGGGCGTCGTACCGCAACGCCAGCTCTGCACCGACCTCGGCAACGAATCGAGCTGCTCCTGATGAGGCCAACCATGCGCGTACTTCGTTCCCGTTTCCTACCGGTACTTCTCGGCTTGGCGCTCACCACCACGGTGGCGGTGTCCGGTCGGGTGTCGTGGGCCGAGGCACGGTCCTCCGGGAGTTCCGCCCTTCCGAAGCCCGTGGCGCCGCACGACGCGGACGTCGAACCGGTCAAACCGGTAGCTGCACCGAGTGAGTCCCCGGACCTGAAACGGGCGGTCGACAAGACGATCGCTGCGGCGAACAAGCCGGTCACCTGGCCGGCACCAGCGCACCGCAGCGTGGTCGTCCAACCGGCCGGAACCCGGGCCGACGGACCGGTTACCGCCCGAGCGCTCAAGGGCGGTACGACGGCCACGGTCGACGTCGAGTTCCTCGACCAGGCGGCGAGTGCCCGGGCCGGCGTCAGCGGTGTCCTGGTCAAGGCAACGGCGCCGACGTCGCGGTCCGACGTACAGCTGTCCTTCGACTACTCCGGCTTCGCGAATGCCTTCGGCGCGGACTGGGCCGCGCGGCTGACCGTCGTTGCGCTGCCGGCCTGCATTCTGACCACGCCGAACGTGCCCGCCTGTTCAACGAGCACCCCGCTGCAGGCACACAACGACACCAGCCGGGAAACGGTATCGGCGACGACGCCGGTGACCGCGCAACCGTCGGTGTTCGCGCTCACCGCGGCCTCGGACTCGAGCACCGGCGACTACGCGGCGACCCAGCTCTCGGCCGCGTCCAGTTGGTCCGGCGGCGGCGCGAGCGGAGACTTCACCTGGTCGTATCCGCTCCGCATGCCGCCGGCGGCGGCCGGACCGACGCCGAGCCTGGCCTTCCAGTACTCCGCTCAGTCAATCGACGGGCGGACCTCGGCGACGAACAACCAGGTCTCCTGGGTCGGTGAGGGTTTCGACCTGACCGAGTCCTACATCGAGCGCAAGTACACCAGCTGCGACGAAGACGGCAACGCGGGGAAGTACGACCAATGCTGGAAGTACGACAACGCGACGCTCACCCTGAACGGCAAGTCCAACGAACTGGTCCGGGCCACCGGCGATGTGACCGGAGCCAGCACCTGGAAACTGAAGAACGACGACGGCTCCCGGGTCGAGAAGCTCGTCGGAACGGTCGACAACGGTGACGCCCGCAAGGAGTACTGGCGCGTCACGACGACAGACGGCACGCAGTACTACTTCGGCAAGCACCAGCTGAACTCGTCGATGACGACGTACACGAACTCGGTCTACACCGTACCGGTCGCCGGTGACGACGCGGCCGAACCCTGCCACGCGTCGACGTTCGCGACGTCGTTCTGCAACTTGGGCTGGCGCTGGAACCTCGACTACGTCGTCGACCTGCACGGCAACGCGATGTCGTACTGGTACACCAAGGAGACCAACAACTACGCGAAGAACGGCGTCGCCTCTCCCGGTACGCCGTACGTCCGTGGCGGCTACCTGAACCGCATCGACTACGGCCTGCGCGACAGCACGCTCGCGACCGCGAAGGCTCCGCAACAGGTGGTCTTCACAACCGCGGAGCGTTGCCTCGCCAACTGCTCCGTCCTCAGCAGTACGACGAAGGCGAACTGGCCGGACGTGCCGTTCGACCAGGTGTGCGAGGGCTCGACCGCGTGCACCAACAAGGTTTCCCCGACGTTCTTCAGCCGCGAGCGGCTCTACCAGATCCAGACCCAGGTGCTGAACGGCACGACGTACCAGCCGGTCGACTTCTGGCAGACAAATCTGACCTTCCCGTCCACCAACGACGGCAGCACGGGCGCGCCGATGTGGCTGGCAGGCATCTCGCACAGCGGCAAGGCCGGTACGGCGCTGAGCGTGCCGAACGTGATCTTCAGCCCGATCGGCATGGCGAACCGGGTCGACTCCGGCACTGACGGTCTCAACGGACTGGTCCGTTACCGGATCCACGACATCACCACCGAGACCGGCGCAAAGGTGATGGTGAACTACGCAGGCCCGGAGTGCATGTCGGGGGAGCGGCCGGCGAAGGACTCCAACACCAAGCGCTGCTACCCGGTCAAGTGGACGCCGCCGCGTGAGGTCGAACGCGAGGACTGGTTCCACAAGTACGTCCTGGACAACGTCGTGACGTCGGATCCGACCGGCAACGGTGCCCTGATGATGACGCAGTACCTGTATTCCGGCGGTGCCGCCTGGCACTACCAGGAGTCGCCCATGCTCAAGGACAACGACAAAACGTGGTCCGACTGGCGTGGCTACGGCACGGTCACGACGTACACCGGCGATCCCACCGATCCCGCGCCCCGAAGCCGGTCGGTCACGAAGTACTTCCGAGGCATGGACGGCGACAAGCTCGAAGGTACGACGGCCGTGAAGAACGTCGACGTCGCCGACACGACCGGTACCCTCCGGGCGGATCTGGCTCCGTTGTCCGGCAGCCCACGCGAGCAGATCACCTACCAGAACGAGAACTCCAACACTGAGGTGTCCGGCGTCATCACCGATTACGTCGTCACGCAGAAGGCCGTGCAGGCCGTGCCTGGTGGAACGCTGCAGTCGAACTTCGTCGGTGCGTCGGCAACACAGAGCCGCGTGCACCGCGACGGCGGCCGGCCGGACCTGATCCGGAGCGTCGCCACGACGTACGACCCGGACAACGGCCTGGCGAACAAGGTCACCGACTACGGCGATGCCACCAAGGTCGACGAGACTTGCACGATCACGGCGTACGCGAAGAAGACGGTGCCCTGGCTGGTCGCGCTCCCGATGCGGATCGTCACCTCGACCGGAGCCTGCGACGCCGCCTCGGCGAACCCGCCCGAGAACCGGGTGCTCTCCGACGTGCGGACCTTCTACGACGGCTTGACATACGGTGACGCTTCGAAGGGTGACGCTACGACCGTCCAACGCGTTCACCACTACACCAACGGTCTGCCGATCTACCAGACCACCGGCACGAAGGCGTACGACGCGCTGGGCCGGGCCACGTCCACGGGAGATGCACTCGGCCGGATCACCACCACCGACTACACACCCGCCGCGACCGGTCCGCTCACGCAGACCGTGGTGAAGCAACCGACCGTCAACACCTACAGCGGAACTCCGGCGAACTTCGCCACCACGACTACCTACCGTCCCGAGTGGGGTCTGCCGTCCAAGACCGTCGACCCCAACGGCAAGGTCACCGAGATGGCGTACGACGCGCTGGGCCGGCTGACCGCGGTGTGGTTGCCGAGCCAGGCCCCGGCGTCGACGATGCTCGCGAACACGAAGTACACCTACACGCTGTCGCAGACCGCTGCCTCGACCGTCCGGACCGATCAGCTGAACGTGGAGGCGAACGGATACGTCACCTCGTACGCCCAGTTCGACTCGCTGCTGCGACCCCGGCAGACGCAGGCACCGGGAGCGAACGGGGGCCGGGTGATCACTGAATCCCGGTACGACTCGCGCGGCCAGGTGACCTACGCCAACCAGGACATCTGGGACTCCGGCGCGCCCGCGGCGGCCTTGGTGAACGTGGCCAACGCCTCGGTTCCGAACCAGACCTACAACGAGTACGACGGCACGGGCCGGGTCGTGAAGTCGACGTTCATGAGCATGCTGCAGCCGAAGTGGTCCACGACGACGGTGTACGGCGGTGACACCACCACTGTTCTGCCGCCGGCCGGAGGGAGCGCTACCTCGACCGTGACGGATGTCCGCGGTCAGGTGATCGAGCGGCGCGAGTACGACGGCAACGCTGCCACCGGTACGCCGGACGTCACGACGTACACGTTCGACCTGGACGGGCGGATGACCCGGATGCAGGGAGCCGGCGGCGTCTGGACGTACACCTACGACCTGCGCGGCCGGAAGATCCAGAGCACCGATCCGGACTCGGGTACCACGACCTCCACCTTCGACGAGGGCGACCGGCTGGTGTCGACCACGGACTCGACCAACAACACGCTGGTCACGACGTACGACGCGCTCGACCGCAAGACTGCGTTGTACAAGTCGAGCGTCGACCCGGCCAACCTGCTCGCCGACTGGATGTACGACAAGACCGGTCTGTTGGGGCAGTTGGCGATGTCCACCAGTTACACGGCCGGCAAGACCGGTCCGGCGTACCGGATGATCGTCAACAGCCGGAACGTGCTCTACAAACCGACCCAGATTACTCGGGACATCCCGTCCGTCGAGGGCGTGGAGATCGACGGCAGCTATTGGACCAACTACGCGTACAAGCCCGACGCGAAGACGCCGGCGCTGATCAGCTACTCCGGCGGCGGTGGGCTGGGCGCCGACGACGTCCAGTTCGACTACAGCCCGCTGGGTCTGCCGACCCGGATGTACAGCACCCGCGGCACGTACGTGAATGACGTCGACTACAACCAGTTCGGTGACGTCACGCTGTACGACCTCGGATCCAACGCCGACATGTTCATTGCGAACATCTACGAGGACGGGACCCGTCGGCTGAGCCGCAGTTCGGCGGGCGACGTACAGGTGGTTTCGGACCATCAGTACACCTATGACCCGGTCGGCAACGTCACCAAGGATCAGAACCTCGTCGACGGCGGCGACACGCAGTGCTTCGGCTACGACGGCCACACGCGGCTGACCTCGGCCTGGACACCTGGCGACAAAGACTGCACGAAGGCCCCGAGCACGACGGCACTCGGCGGCGTCGCGCCGTACTGGCAGTCGTGGACGTACACGCCGACCGGTCTGCGGCAGACGCAGACAGACCACTCGGCGAGCGGTGACGTCACCAGCACGTACACCTACAACACGGACCAGCCGCACACGCTGGCGAAGGTGACAGGTGCCGGCGCCGAGAAGGACTACCAGTACGACGCACGCGGCAACACGACCGTTCGGCCCGGGCAGACGCTGAACTGGGATGCGCAAGGCAAGCTGTCCAAGCTGACGAGCTCGGCGGGCGACACCAACTACGTGTACGACGCCGACGGCAACCTGCTCGTCCGCCGTGGCCCGACGGAGACGACGCTCTTCCTGGGCGAGCTCGAGCTGACCCTGAACAAGGCTACCCGGCAGGTGCTCGGCAAGCGCCAGTACGAGTTCAACGGGCAGACGATCGCGGTCCGCTCGGCGAACGGGACGGCGACCTCGGACTTCTCGTGGCTGGTGACCGACTACCACGAGACGTCGCAGGTCGCCGTGGACGCCGCGACGTTGACCGCGACGAAGCGCTATGCGAAGCCCTTTGGTGACCCACGCGGCGTCGCGCCGGGCGCCTGGCCGGACAACCACGGCTTCCTGGGCAAACCGGAGGACAAGGACACCGGCCTGACCACGGTCGGCGCCCGCGAGTACGACCCGACCATCGGCCGCTTCCTGAGCGTCGACCCGGTGCTCGACATCGCAGACCCGCAGCAGATGCTCGGCTACACCTACGCCAACGACAACCCGACATCAGGCTCCGACCCGACCGGCCTGAAGAACGCCGCCGACGGCGACGGCGGCGGAGGCTACACCGACGACGACGTCGACACGCTCTACCCAGTAGCCGGCGCCGTCAACGACAACCCCCACCCCCACCGCGCCGACGACGACGGCGGCACCAACAACGACGACGGCAACGGTGGCGGTGGCAACCACGACGGTGGAGGCCACCACAAGAAGAGCGGCATCGGCGGCTGGCTCAAGAAGCGCGTCAACGACGCGAAGGACAAGGTAGACGAGGCCCACGACTGGGCCAAAGCCCACGCCTCCGAAATCGGCGAGGCGGTCGCCATCGGGGTGGCGGTCGTCGGCGTCGCAGCCTTCTGCGGTGCGACAGCCGGCATCGGATGCCTGGTTGTCGCCGGAGCCGTCGCAGGCGCCGCGGGAGCAGGGCTCGGGTACGGCGCCCAAGTCGCTCTGGACGACAACCTGTCATTCAGCACAGCCAGTCTTGCCAAAGAAGTGGCCATAGGGGGCGTATCGGGTGCTGTGGGCGGCGCTGGGGGCAAGCTGGTCGGTGCGGTCGGCAAAACCCTCCTGGCGAAGGTCGCGTCCGGAGCGGGTGCGGAAGCCGGCGAGGCAGTCGCGAACACCGCGGCTCGTGCCTGTTCGTTCTCCGGGACCACCACGGTCCTCATGGCGGACGGCAGCCAGAAGCAGATTCAGGACGTCCGGATCGGGGACGAGGTCGTCGCTACGGACCCGGAAACGGGTGAGCAGCTCGCGGAGCCGGTCGAGCACGTGTTCGTCCATGGCGATGTCGTCACCGACCTGGTGGTCGAGGGCGACGTCGTCACCACCACCGAAGATCACCCGTTCTGGTCGGTCACCGACCAGGCGTTCGAACGCGCCGACCAGCTTGGAAGCGGCGAACAGGTACTCGGTGCCGATGGCCGCGTACTGACGGTGTCGGGACTGAAAAAGGGTACCGAGCGTCAGGCGCTGGCCTACAACCTCAGCGTTCGGGGGATTCACACCTACCATGTGGGCGACCGGGCCGTCTTGGTCCACAACACCTGCAACCGCGGGATATATATTGTCAACTCCAAGGCAGGTGTTTACGTCGGACAGTCCAAGAACATTTCGAAACGGCTTGCGCAGCACGTGCGGGACGGGAAGTTCACCCAGGCGGAGGCCGACAACGCCGCACGCCAGGGCGTTGTCGGGAACAAGACCAGCCGGGAGATCGCGGAGCAGATGATGATCGACAGATTGGGCGGGATCAACAACCTGCGGAACGTGGTCAACCCGATCGGGCCGAAGAGGTTCCCCTTGATGCCGAATCAGCCCTATTCGCGATGACAGGACAGACGTTCGCGGTCGGGCCGCGACCCAATGGGACCATCGAAATGGTGGTCACCGGGTCGTGGTCCGATCAGGCCGGCGCGGCGTTCGTCGAAGAGGGCGCCGACACCCTCGTGCTGAACTACGCCCTCGGATTCGACATGGCCGACCTGCGATTTCTCGACGGCCTACCGGTGCGGAACCTGGTGGTCATCGACCGGCGCCTGCAGTCGCTCGATCCGATCTACGGCCTTGCACCGACATTGAGAAACATCAGTCTCACCGTGGATCCCGCGTTGACTGTCGATCTCGAGCGACTGCCCGAGTTGACCGAGATCCAGGCGGACTGGGGCCAGATCAGGCAAACGTTCCGCTCTGCGGTTCACCTCGCGCGACTGTTCGCGGGACGATATACGGAGGATGATCTGTGGGCTCTTGCGCCGGCTGGCGACCTCGAGACGCTGGTGCTGAAGGACCGGCCGCGCTTGAAGTCGCTCGACGGGCTGGCAGCCCTCCCGGGTCTTCGGCATCTTGGCGTCCATCTCGCCGCGCGGCTCTCGGATACCGGAGCGGTCCGTGGGTCGATGCTGCGCGAACTGCATCTTGAAGCCTGCAAGAAGGTGACCACCCTCGACGACATTGCAACGTGTGGTGATCTCGAAGTGCTCGACCTGAGTGACGGCGCGAGCTTCTCGAGTGCTGAACCGCTGCGTGCGCTGACGAAACTGCGGGAGCTCCTGTTGTCCGGCTCTACGAGAATCTCGGATGGCGACCTGCGCCCGATCGCCGACCTTCCGCAGCTTCGAGAGCTGCGCATGCAGAGCCGGCGGAACTATCGTCCCAGCGTCGAAGAGGTCCAGAAGATCATCTCCGAGCGACAGTAGTCACCGCGGTGGTAGCCGACCAGCATGGCATGTCCTTGGTCGCGGCGGACGCCGCCACTCAGGTCGCCACCACGCGCCAGGCAACACTTCGGCGACCCGCGAGGTGCCGCACGTCCTGGCCCGACAACCACCGCTTTCCTGAGCAAACCCGAGGACAAGGACGTACCGGGATGGCGCTCTCGTTCCGGCTGGGCCGGAGGTTGAGATTCCGGACATGCGGATGGCGATCGCATATGCGGTTGAATCCCGCTGGGAAGACCTGTTCGTGACAACCGTTGGCCGGCCAATGAGGTACTTGGCGGCTCGGGGGGGACCTGATTGATGCCATGGATCCACAGGTCTGGCCCGGGGCTCAGATCGTCGGCCGTACGACCTTGAGGCCGGACGGAGCGGCTGTGCTCGGAACGGTGGCCCAGGAGAACGACGCCTGGCTGGAGCTGACCCCGGCGGAATACCAGCAGGTCGCAGACCAGATACCCCGGGCAGTCGTGCTGCAGCAGGCCTAGACTACTCCCGGGTGCCGCAGGGAACCGAGCTCATCCGCGAGTCGATGCCCTTCTAAGGTAGCAACGTGGATCTCTCTGCGCTGTCAGACGTAGACCTCAGCGTATTCATCAAGACCATTCATGAGGCGAGGTTCTCAGCGCTCGAGAACGATCCGCTGATTTGGGCCGCTCCGTTCGTGGTGCAGTTGCACGTCGATTTGATCGCGGAACATGAGCGAAGGCTGGCCGAGCAAGGATCCAGCGAGGTCGCCCGACTTCGATCGTGGTTGGTGTGGCGCGGCCGGGAGGAGCACGCGTTGGTGTTGCGGCGGCGGCTCCGGGAGGATCCTGCACTTAGGAGGCTGGTTCGAAGCAACCCAGCTGTGATGCGAGATCTTCTCCGGCCCTTCGTCGTCGACGACGATCTCCTCGTCGAGTTCGCGGATGCTGCCGAACCGGGACGACTGAGCTGGCGAGCTGCTCTTGCACCGGCTCCGCGGCAAGGAAGTCCTGGCCGGTGGAGCGGGATCCAGCGCAGACGGCGCTGGTGAAGTCGGGTGATGTCCTAGGAGAGGAACACTTTGTCGGGTGATCACCTATGACGAGCGGGATCTGGTTGGGCGGTTGAGTGGGCTTGGGCGGGAATCCAAGACCTTCTTTGCCGTGCTCTGCGCCGAGATGCCGTTGTACAGGCGCTATGTGGACGGGTCGGGCGACGGCGATCTGGAGGTGTTGCGCGGGATCGTCGAGCGGGTTGGGGGGTGCTCGAGGATCCGCGCGGTGATCTGACCGATGCACCGGCCGTCCTGGACCGGATGGTTCCTGATGAGGACGTGGTGGCCTGGGTGCCCGAGTTGGCGTACGGGCAGAACGGGGCGATCGCGGTCGCTTACGCCGTGGACGTCTGGTTGGGCGATGATTCGCAGCGTGCGGCGTGGGCGGCGCGACAGGTGTTTGAGGCCCGGCGGAGTACGCCGGGCGGCCGTCGACGGACGGTGTGACGGTCGAGGAGGCAGGCGGTGAGAATCCGTCGCTGTCCAGCCGGGAGGTACAGACCGCACTCGAGGCCATCGAAGCCGACCTCTCTGCGATCGAACAGACCGGCACGGCCCAGTTGGATGCACTCCGGCGACGTACCTAGCGCGAGGCGGCCGACCGGGCGACCGTCTTCCGGTAAGCAAGTTGGCGTGCGATATCTCCCGGAACCTGGCCGACAAAGCTGAGAGAACCTCAGCTGAACGGTTGCCGGGCGGATCGAGGACTCGGTGCCGGCGCCCCGGACGGCGGTCCGCATGGATCGCGGGCATCCGTTGACGGGTGGGGTGGGGTGGATGGAGCATGGGGGCTCGGCTACTTGGGGAGGTTCTTGTGGCGGAGGTTGTGCGGGCGGCGCTTGTGCAGACTTCTTGGACGGGTGACAAGGAGTCGATGATCAAGGCGCATGAGGAGTACGCGCGGCAGGCGGCTGCCCAAGGGGCGCGGGTGATTTGTTTTCAGGAGTTGTTCTACGGGCCGTACTTCTGTCAGAAGCAGGATGCGGAGTACTACGAGTACGCCGAGGCCGTGCCGGGGCCGACGACCGAGCGGTTCGCCGCCCTTGCCGAGGAGCTCGGGATGGTGATGGTGCTGCCGGTGTACGAGCAGGAGCAGCCGGGGGTGCTGTACAACACGGCTGCGGTTATCGATGCCGACGGCACCTATCTGGGGAAGTACCGGAAGAACCACATCCCGCAGGTGAAGGGGTTCTGGGAGAAGTTCTACTTCCGTCCCGGCAATCTCGGGTACCCGATCTTCGACACCGCGGTCGGGCGGATCGGCGTCTACATCTGCTACGACCGGCACTTCCCCGAGGGTTGGCGGGCGCTCGGGCTGGCCGGCGCGAAGATCGTGTTCAATCCGTCGGCGACCAGCCGCGGCCTCTCGGCGTACTTGTGGAAGCTCGAGCAGCCCGCGTCCGCGGTCGCGAACGAGTACTACATCGGCGCGATCAACCGGGTCGGCATCGAGTCCGAGTTCGGCGACAACGACTTCTACGGTACGTCGTACTTCGTCGACCCGGAGGGGAAGTTCGTCGGCGACGTCGGGCACGACCACGATCCGGAACTGATCGTCCGCGACCTGGACCTCGGCCTGCTGGACACGGTCCGGGACCGCTGGCAGTTCTACCGCGACCGCCGCCCGGACGCGTACGGAGACCTGACGAAACCGTAGAGGGGACCCCGAATGTCGTTGCTGGTCAAGGGTGGAACCGTCGTCGGATCGACCGGGACCCGCCGGGCGGACGTGCTCGTCGACGGCGAGAAGATCGTCGCGGTCCTGGACCCGTCGTTCACACCGACGATCACCGCGGACCAGGTGATCGATGCCGAGGGCAAGTACGTGATCCCGGGCGGGATCGACGCGCACACGCACATGGAGCTGCCGTTCGGCGGTACGGCGGCCAGCGACACGTTCGACACCGGCACCCGCGCCGCGGCGTACGGCGGGACCACGACGATCATCGACTTCGCCGTCCAGCGCACCGGCGAGGTGGTCCAGGACGGGCTCGCCGCCTGGCACGCGAAGGCCGACGGCAACTGTCACATCGACTACGCGTTCCACATGATCCTCGGCGGCGTCGACGCGGACGCGCTGAAGGCGATGGACCAGCTCGTCGCGGACGAGGGCATCACCAGCTTCAAGTTGTTCATGGCCTACCCGGGTGTCTTCTACTCCGACGACGGGCAGATCCTGCGCGCGATGCAGACCGCGCGCGAGAACGGCGCGATGATCATGATGCACGCCGAGAACGGGATCGCGATCGACGTCCTCGTCCAGCAGGCGATCGAACGCGGCGAGACCGACCCGATCTACCACGGCATCACCCGACCGGCCGCGCTCGAGGCGGAGGCCACGAACCGGGCGATCGCGCTCGCCGAGGTGGCCCGCGACTGCCCGCTGTACATCGTCCACCTGTCCGCGAGCGAGGCGCTCGAGAAGGTCGCGGCCGCGCGGCACGCGGGCCGGAACGTGTTCGCCGAGACGTGTCCGCAGTACCTCTATCTGACGCTGGAGGACCAGCTCGGGGCGCCCGGGTTCGAAGGCGCGAAGTGGGTCTGTTCGACGCCGCTGCGGAGCAAGCACGAGCACCACCAGCGCGACCTGTGGAAGGGCCTGCGGAACAACGAGCTCGCGGTCGTGTCGACCGACCACTGCCCGTTCTGCATGAAGGACCAGAAGGAGCTCGGCCTCGGCGACTTCTCCAAGATCCCGAACGGGATCGGCGGCGTCGAGCACCGGGTCGACCTGCTGTACCAAGGCGTCGTCGACGGCAAACTGAGCCTGGAGCGCTGGGTGGAGACGATCGCGACCACGCCGGCTCGGATGTTCGGGCTGTACCCGCGCAAGGGCGTCGTCGAGCCGGGGTCGGACGCGGACCTGGTGATCTACGACCCGAACGGCACCACCCGGATCGGGGTCGAGACGCACCACATGAACATGGACTACTCGGCGTACGAAGGGGTCGAGATCCAGGGCCGGGTCGGTACGGTGATCTCCCGCGGCGAGGTGATCGTGGCCGACGGCAACTACCACGGTCGCAAGGGGCGCGGGAAGTTCCTCAAGCGCGGTCTGTCGTCTTACCTGATGTAGGGGAGGCCCACAAGTGGACTTCGGTGTGGTGTTCCAGTGTGATCCGCCCGCGTCCACGGTCGTGGAGCTGGCGCGGAAGGCGGAGGACGCCGGGTTCTCCTACGTGTGGACGTTCGACTCGCACCTGCTCTGGCAGGAGCCGTTCGTGATCTACAGCCAGATCCTGGCGGCCACGCAGCGGGTGATCGTCGGGCCGATGGTGACGAACCCGGGCACCCGGGACTGGACCGTGATCGCGTCCCAGTTCGCCACGCTGAACGAGATGTTCGGCAACCGGACGATCTGCGGGATCGGCCGCGGCGACTCGGCATTGCGGACGCTCGGCGCCAAGCCCGGCACGATCGACGAGATGAAGCAGTGCGTCGAGGTGGTCCGCGGACTGGCCCGTGGTGAGACCGTCGAGTATCGCGGTCAGCAGCTGAAGTTCGCCTGGGTCGACAACGGGGCGCTGGACGTGTGGGTGGCGGCGTACGGTCCGCGCGCCCTGCAGGCAACCGGTGAGGTCGGCGACGGGTACATCCTCCAGCTCGCCGACCCGGACATCGCCGAGTGGATGATCGGTGCGGTACGCCGTTCCGCCGAGCAGGCGGGCCGCGATCCCGAGGCGATCAAGTTCTGCGTGGCGGCGCCGGCGTACGTCGGGGACGACCTGGAACACCAGCGCGAGCAGACCCGCTGGTTCGGCGGGATGGTCGGCAACCACGTGGCCGACATCGTCGCGCGGTACGGCGCGTCGGGCGCGGTGCCGAAGGCGCTCACCGACTACATCGAGGGGCGGAAAGGGTACGACTACGCCGAACACGGTCGCGCCGGCAATACCCACACCGCCTTCGTCCCCGACGAGGTCGTCGACCGCTTCTGCATCCTCGGCCCGCCCGAGAACCACCTCTCCCGCCTAGCCGCCCTGAAGTCCCTCGGCGTAGACCAGTTCGCCCTCTACCTCCAACACGACGCCAAAGAACAAACCCTCACGTCGTACGGCAAGGACATCATCCCGTCCTTCCACGTATGACAAATATGTTATATTCTGTGGATGGGTTGGCAGATTACCCTCCATCCGGAGGTCGAGAACTGGTTCTTGGCCCTGTGCGAGCGTGAGCCGGAGACCGGAGATCTCATCGAGGACGCGATCGACCAGTTGGTCGATGAGGGACCGACAGCCGGTCGGCCGCTGGTGGACCGTGTGAAAGGTAGCCGATTCCACAACATGAAAGAGCTGCGTCCTGCATCGTCGGGCCGGAGCGAGATCCGGATTCTCTTCGCCTTCGACCCGGCGCGCGAAGCTATCATCCTTGTGGCAGGGGACAAATCCGGGCAATGGGAAAGTTGGTATCGGACGGCGATTCCGTTGGCGGACGAGCGGTTCGCGGAACACTTGATCGCGCTGAAGGAGGAGGGATGACGATGAACGGATACTCGAAGTGGGAGGATGTCAAGGCCAAGGCGCAGGCTGCAGACTCCCGGTCGCCCGCCGAGCGCGCCGCCGGCAAGCAGGCAGCTCGTGAGCGGCGCGAGGCGTATGTCCGTGGACACCAGCTGGCGGAGATGCGCAAAGCGGCGGGCGTCACGCAGACCGCCCTTGCTGAGCTCCTGCAGGTCTCTCAAGCGCGGATCTCGAAGATCGAGAGTGGTGAGATCTCCGGTATTGACGTCATCCGTGCGTATGTCACAGCTCTGGGTGGCAGCGTGGACCTGGTCGCGACTCTTGGCGATCGGACGTGGAAGGTCGCCTGACCACACTGCCTGTCGCGCGTCAAGGGGTCCAGCGGTAGGGGCCTGGGAGGAGGGCTGGGGCGGGGACTGAGCCGGGGCCGGTGGGGGACGGGAGGATGACGCGGATTGTTGGGTGGTAGTCGACGAGGATCTGGCGGTCGCGGCCGCAGGGGCCGACGACGCCTCGGCCTTCGTTGCCTACGGCGACGATTGTGGTGAGTTCGCGGGCGCCGTCGGCGCGGGCGCGGCCGAGGGCGACCAGTTCGGCGCACGGGCCGCCGGTGAAGTGGTACAGGTTGATGCCGGCGTACATCCGGCCGTCCGCACCGCGGACCGCGGCGCCCATGGTGTGGACGCCGTCGGGTCCGTCGGTGTTCGCGTCGACGGTGCGGCGGGCCAGCTCGATCAGCTCGCGGTCGTCGTCGGTGAGCGGTTGCAGCGTGAACATACGGCTACCTTCGCACGAGCGGGCGCCGCGGATCACCCGGTTATGCCGGGCCGGCCCCCGCGGATCAGCCGGTGATCCGCTTGAGCTCGGCCTCGGTCACGGACTTGACGGTCTTGATCTCGGTGGCCGGGTCGGCGCCGCTGCGGATGATCCTGTTCAGCGCGTCGGAGTACGCCGAGCCCGCCTTCGGCGACCACAGGATCGGGGTCTGCGCGTGGCCGTTCTCGGTCGCCAGCTTGGCCGCGTCAGCCGCGGGGCCGGACTTCAGCTTGTCCGCCTTCTCGACCAGGCTCTTGCGGGCCGGGATGTGGAAGCCGTACGACTGCGCGAAGTCGAGCTGGTCGTCGGTCTGATCGACCCACAGCCACTTGACGTACTTCTTCGCCGCGTCGACGTTCTTCGACTTCGCGTTCACACACGACCCGTACGCGCCGATCGGGACGCTCGGCTTGCCCGTGGTGGCGTTCAGCTTCGGCCAGGGGAGTACGCCGTAGTCGCCCGGCAGCGCCTTCTCGATCGCGGGTAGCGTCCACAGGCCGGTGAACTGCATCGCGGTCAGACCCTGGGTGAAGGCCGACGGGTCGGACCAGTCGGTCGGTGCCCCGAGCAACAGCACCTTCGCGGTCCAGAACTCCCGCAGCTTGCGCAGCGATTCGACCGCGGCCGGATCGTCGAAGCCGAACTGGTTGTCGGCGGTCAGGTAGTCGAGCCCGGCCGACCACAACGCCGGCCCGCCGAGCACGCCGACGCCGCCGTCGTTGCCGACGAACAGACCCTTGACCTTGTTGGTGGTCAGCTTCTTCGCCGCGTCGAGCAGCTCGTCCACAGTCTGCGGGGGTTGTACGCCGGCCGCGCTCAGCAGGCTCTTGCGGTACACGAGCAGCTGCATGTCGACGACCTGTGGAATGCCGTACAGCTTGCCCTGGTACGTCATCCGCTCGACCAGGGCGGGGTTGAAGTCGGACTTCGCGTCGCCGAGCAGGTCGGTGAGTTCGACGACCTGGTTGCCCTTGATCATGTCGATCGTGGGACCGTTGCCGTACTCGAAGACGTCCGGTCCCTGATCGGTCAGCAGCGCGGTCGAGGCCTTCTTGTCGTAGTCGCCGGGCGACCACTGGATCGTGACGGTGGCGTCCGGGTAGGCCTTGGCGTACCGCTCCACCGCCTGCTGCGTGCCCGCTTCGCCGTACTGGTGGTACCACTGCTGCAGCGTCGGCTTGGAGCCGCTGCTCGTGGACGGCCGTCCGCTGTTGGACCCACAGCCTGCCACCGCCATCGCCGACAGGCCGGCGCCGATCCCCAGCAACCGCCGCCGCGTCATCCCACTCATGTGCCGCCTCCGTTCACCGCAGTCCCACAGCCTGCGTCCAGGACACGACCTTACGACCGCGGCGGCCTACGTCGACGGCATTTCCAGCTGCGGAGATCAGGCGGGGGCGGGGGTGGCGGAGTCGTTGTTGGGGTTGGGGTGGGCGTTGGCGATCCGGGCGACGCCCTCGTCGGGCTTGCGGCCGGCGCGGCGGGCGGCCTCGACGTGCAGGCGGGCCAGTTCGATCACCTGGCGGGAGACCTTGACGGTCCGCTTATCAGCCATGGGCACTGTCTCCCTCGACGACTTCGATGTCAGCTTCCGCGATATCAGCGTACGCGTCCGCGCCGACCCGGTCGATCGTCACGGCGGCGGTCAGCGCGGCGACCAGGTCGTAGTCCTCGGGCTGTAGCAGTTCGGACCGCATCAGTGAACGCAGCGTCACTACGCCGGCGTCGGTCCCGGCGTCCGCGCCCTCGAGGATCTGCTCGACCGCCCAGCGCACCATCCGCATCGTCTCCTCGCGGTGCCGCCAGGTGTCGAGTTCCCGGTCGGACTTGCGGGTCAGGTACGCGCCCAGCACCACACCACCCAGAGCGAGCAGCGGTGAGAGCACAGTCATCACCACGCCGACGACCGAGATCCAGGTCGGAATCATCGTCGCCTCCCGATTCCTTCCAAAGAAATGGTCTTGACCGGTCGATCATGTTACGAAGGAGCATCCCATCCAGTACCGACAGGCCAGGATGACAAGGAGCAGTGTCACCGTGACGGAGCAGCAGGGCGAATACGACGTGTTCGTACAAGGGACCGTGTTCTACGACATCGTCATGACCGGTCTCGAGTCCGCCCCGATCACCGGGACCGAGATCTTCGCCGAGGGCATGGGGTCCTGCCCCGGCGGCGTCGCGAACTTCGCGATCGCGGCCGCCCGGCTCGGCCTGAAGAGCGGCCTGGCCGCGGTCTTCGGCGACGACGTGTACGCCGACTTCTGCTGGCGGACGCTCGCTGACCAGGAGGGTGTCGACCTGTCGCACTCGCGCCGGATCGGCCACTGGCACTCCCCGGTCACGGTGTCGATGTCGATCGATCGCGACCGCGCGATGGTCACCCACGCCCACGAGGCGCCCGGCGACCCGAGCAAGCTGGTCGGTCCGGGCCTGAGCACCCGCTCCGCGATCGTGCCGGTCGCGGAGGAGTTGCCCGGCTGGACGGTCGAGGCTCGCGAGTCCGGCGCGCTGCTGTTCGGCGACGTCGGCTGGGACCCGACCGACGAGTGGTCACCCGCCGTACTCGAGGTACTGGACGGGTTCCACGCGTTCACCCCGAACGCGGGCGAGGCGATGGCCTACACCCGCACCGACACGCCGAAGGCCGCCCTGCACAAGCTCGCCGAGCGCGTCCCGCTCGCCGTGGTGACGAACGGCGCGGACGGTGTACTCGCGATCGACCAGACGACCGGCGAGGAGGAGCAGGTACCGGCGCTGCCCGTGCGCTCGTACGACCCGACCGGGGCCGGCGACGTGTTTCTCGCCTCGCTCGTGCTCGGAACGCTCCGCGGTTGGCCGCTGGCGCACCGGCTAGCGTTCGGCAACCTGTGCGCCGGGCTGTCCGTGCAGCATTTCGGCGGATCGCTCGCCGCGCCCGGCTGGGGCGACATCATCGACTGGGTCCGGGACCACAGCCGGCACCGTCCCGGCGGCGTCGACCCGGACATCCTGCGGCACTACGCGTTCATCGGCGACGTACTCCCGGCCGGCCCGGTGCCGATCGTCCGCCGCGCCTCCGCGACCATCGCCCGCCAGTCCGACGCCTAGTACGCCCGTTTGAAACGCACCGGGTATCGGACGGGCGCGTACGGACTGGCAGGTCCGGTCGGCGGCACGCCGTGGAAGCCCTAGACTGACTGCCGGCCGCTCCGGTGGCGTACGGTGCACTTCGTGGTTACCGTCGCGTCGCTCCCTGTTCCCGACCACGGCCGGATGAATCCGTGATCCGCTTCGAGAATGTTTCCAAGACGTACGAGGGCCAGACCAAGGCCGCTCTGCTGAACGTCAACGTCGAGATCGAGAAAGGCGAGTTCGTCTTCCTGGTCGGTACCTCCGGGTCCGGCAAGTCGACGTTCCTGCGTCTGGTCCTGCGCGAGCACCGCACGTCCAAGGGTCACATCATGGTGGCCGGCAAGGACCTGAACCGGCTCGCCAGCTGGCGGATCCCGCAGATGCGCCGCCAGATCGGCACCGTGTTCCAGGACTTCCGGCTGCTGCCGAACAAGACCGTCGCGGAGAACGTCGCGTTCGCGCTGCAGGTGATCGGCAAGCCCCGCTCGCACATCCGCAAGACGGTGCCCGAGGTGCTCGAGCTGGTCGGTCTGGACGGCAAGGAGGACCGGCTCCCGGACGAGCTGTCCGGCGGTGAGCAGCAGCGGGTCGCGATCGCGCGCGCGTTCGTGAACCGGCCGATGATCCTGATCGCCGACGAGCCGACCGGAAACCTCGACCCCGGTACGTCGGTGGGCATCATGAAGCTGCTGGACCGGATCAACCGGACCGGTACGACGGTCGTGATGGCCACCCACGACGTGTCGATCGTCGACCAGATGCGCAAACGAGTGATCGAGCTCGAGAACGGTCACGTCGTCCGCGACGAGTCGCGCGGCGTCTACGGCTACCAGCACTGACCGCCGAGCACAGTGACTCCTAGGGACTGACTGACTGACATGCGCCTGAACTACATCCTCTCCGACCTCGGCATCGGTCTGAAGCGGAACCTCTCGATGACGATCGCGGTCGTCGTCACGATCTGGGTCTCGCTGTCGCTGTTCGGCAGCGCGCTGCTCGCGCACGAGCAGGTGAACCTGATGAAGGGGAACTGGTACGACAAGATCCAGATCTCGGTCTTCCTCTGCACCAAGGACTCCGGCGGCCGCGGCTGCTCCGGCGCCGAGGTGACCCAGGAGCAGAAGAACCGGATCCAGCAGGTGATCGAGTCGAATCCGGACACCGCGCCGGACGGCGTGTACACCGAGTCGAAGGCGCAGGCGTTCGAGTCGTTCAAGAAGCTGTACAAGGACTCGCCGATCGTCAGCACGGTCACCCAGGACCAGATGCAGGAGTCGTTCCGGATCCGGCTCAAGGACCCGCAGCGCTACCAGAACCTGGTCAGCGCGGTGGCCGGCCTGCCGGGCGTGGACACGGTGCAGGACCTCAGGCAGTACCTCGATCCACTGTTCAAGGCGCTCAACTGGCTGCAGTGGGGCTCGTACGCCGGAGCCGGCCTGCTGCTCGTCGCCGCGCTGATGCAGATTGCGAACACGATCCGGCTGGCGGCGTACGCGCGCAGACGTGAGATCGGGATCATGCGCCTGGTCGGTGCCTCGAACTTCTACATCCAGCTGCCGTTCCTGCTGGAAGCGGTACTGGCCGCCATCATCGGCGCCGTACTGGCCTGCGGCACCCTGTGGATGATCGTGTACTTCATGATCATGCAGCGCGCGCAGGAGACGTTCCGGGTCTGGCAGTGGGTCGGCGCCACCGAAACCTTCCGGGCCACGCTGATCATGGTCGTGGTCGGCCTGGTGCTGGCGGTCGTCCCGACATTCCTGACGACGCGGAAATACCTCAAAGTCTGACCCGGGTGACTTATCGTGCAGTAACAGGAGTAACAACAGTCACTCCTGTACCGTACGAGAACCTCGTCCAGAGCAAAGGGTCGATCTGTGGTCCGGCAGACTGTGGTTACCGCTTGCTGCCTCGTCCTGTCCCTGTCCGCCGGCGTCCTGGCCGCGGTCCCGTCCGCTCCGTCCGCGCAGGCGCGGCCGCCGGACCCGGCCGCCAAGAAGAAGCAACTCGACTCGCAGATCAACCAGTCCAAGGCTGATCTCGACGACGCGTCCGACCAGCTCGGCAAGTCCGTTGCCGCGTACAACCAAGCCGTCACGAAGTACCAGGCCGTCCAGGTCCGCTACGCCGCCGCGCAGGGGCAGCTCGCCGCCGCGAAGGCCGCCGACGCGGTTGCCGCGGGCAAGCTTGTCGCGGCCGAGGCGGCGTTGCGTACGGCGGCCTCGGACGTCGCGGCCGGTGAGAAGCTGATCGCGGAGAAGCGGGCCGTCGCGGGGCGCGCCGTACGGTCGGCGTACCAGCAGCAGAACGGTCTGGTCGGGCTGTCGATCGCGCTGCGCGGTGCGGCGCCGGCCGACATCGCCACCGGCATGCAGGTGCAGCGCAACGTGTTCGGCATCCAGAGCAACGCGATCACCAACCTGAACAACGCGCAGGCGCAGCTCGCCAGCAAGCAGGTCAAGATGGCCGCCGCGGAGCAGGACGCCGAGACGGCTCGCGCCGAAGCCGCGGCCACGGTGCAGAAGGTCACCGAGCTGACCAAGCAGGTCGCGGCCGACCGAGCGGAGGCGGCAGCGGTCGCGGCGGTCAAGCTGACCGCGTTCAAGGCGGCCGAGAAGGAGAAGAACACCGAGCTCGCGCAGTACAACTCGCTGTTGCGGGAGCGGAACCGGGTCCAGCAGATGCTGATCGCCCAGGCGAAGGCCGAGAAGGCGGCCGCAGCGCGCCGGAAGGCGGCGGCCGAGGCGGCCGAGCGGGCTCGCGCGCGGAAGGAGCACCGGCAGCCGCGGGACATCCCGGATCCGCCGTCGACGGGTGACGGACGGCTCGGGTACCCGGTGAGCAGCTATATCACGTCGCCGTACGGGATGCGGTTCCACCCGGTGCTGCACATCTGGAAGCTGCACGACGGTACGGACTTCCGCGCTCCCTGCGGTACGCCGGTCCGCGCCGCCGCCGACGGGGTGGTGACGGACAAGTACTACAACGGTGGTTACGGGAACCGGCTGTTCATCTCACACGGGGTGATCGGCGGGCACTCGATCACGACGGTCTACAACCACTTGTCGAAGTACAAGGCCCACGTCGGTGAACGGGTCAAGCGCGGCGAGATCATCGCCTGGTCCGGTACGACGGGCTACTCGACCGGCTGCCACTTGCACTTCATGGTCTACAAGGACGGCAACGTGGTTAATCCCATGGGGTGGCTGTGAGCTACCTGCGATAATGGTCGGATGGTGAAACAGTCCGGCCGGGAGAAGCCGATCGCGCAGAACCGTAAGGCGCGACACGACTACCACATCGAGGACGTGGTGGAGGCCGGGCTGGTGCTGACCGGGACCGAGGTCAAGTCCCTGCGGCAGGGCCGGGCCTCCCTGGTCGACGCCTTCGCCGCCGTCCGTGGGAACGAGCTGTGGCTGCAGGGCATGCACATCCCGGAGTACAAGCACGGCACGTGGACCAACCACGAACCACGCCGTACCCGCAAGCTCCTCCTGCACAAGGACGAGGTCGCAAAACTCATCCGAGCCGTAGAACAACAGGGTGTCTCCCTCATCCCCCTGTCCCTGTACTTCAAGGACGGCTACGCGAAGGTCGAGCTGGCCACCGGCCGAGGCAAGAAGGACTACGACAAACGCCACGCCCTAGCCGAACGCCAAGCCAACCGGGAAGCCCAAAGAGCCCTCTCCGACCGCCACCGCGGCTGACCGACTGGGGTTCGGTCAGGGGTTGGTCCGGGCTGAACCCGATGGGGTGGATGGAGTCGGGCGCGCAGAGTGGGGGTATGTCCACTTCAGAGTTGCTGGTGACGTCGGCTCAGCGGGATCGGGCCGTCGAGATCCTCAAAGAGATGTACGCCGACGGCCGCCTCGACCACATGGAGTTCGACCTCCGGTTGGACAAGGCGCTCAACGCGCGGACCCGGGCCGAGTTGAACAGCACGTTCGACGGGCTCGTCTCCCGCCCGGTGCCGACGTTCGCGCCGGCCGCCTTCACCCGGCCCGCGCCGCTGCAGACCTACCACGGCGACGGCCGCGGGCTCGGTACGGTCGCGCACTGGCTCGGGTACCCGACCTCGTTCGTCGGCCCGGCGCTCGTCGTCGCGACCGCCGGCCAGCGGAACCCCGCCGTACGCCGCCACGCGGTCGAGGCGCTGAACTTCCAGCTGACCGCGGCCGGGGCGTTCGCGCTGCTCGGGATCATGACCGGGTTCACGCACGGGTTGCTCGGGTTCCTGTTCCCGATCCTCGGCATCCTCTGGTTCCTGCTCACGGGCATCGGCGGCCTCGCCACCGCGGCCGGCGGCAAGTTCCGCTACCCGTTCACCATCCGCCTGATCAAGTAGGCCCTACCCTGCTGCGGTGGGCGTACCCGTATCAACGCGGTGGGAGGTCGGTGCGTTCCTCGGGCTGACCGCGGCGACCGGGCTGATCGACGCGGTCAGCTACCTGAAGCTCGGACATACCTTCGTCGCGAACATGACCGGGAACGTGGTCTTCCTCGGGTTCGCGGTCGCGCCCGGGTCGGGATTCCGGCTCGGGCCGCCGGTGGTCGCCGTCGCCGGCTTCGTTCTCGGCTCGGTGCTCGGCGGCCGGGCGGCGCGCGTACTCGAGGCGCGGCCGCGGCGCTGGCTCGGCATCGTCTTCGCCACGCAGGCCGCGGTGCTGCTGTTGTGCGGTCTGCTGGTCGGGGTCGGCGTACTGCGGGAATCGGGCGGTACGTCGTACCTCCTGATCCTCGCGCTGGCGGCCTGTTTCGGACTGCAGAACGCGACCGTACGGCAGGTCGCCCCGAAGGACATGACCACGACCGTACTCACGCTGACGCTCACCGGCCTCGCCGCGGACAACGTGCTCGGCAACGGGCGAGCGGCCAGCCCGTACCGCCGCGTCGGCTCGATCCTCGCGATGCTCGCCGGCGCTGCGGCCGGCGCCCTGCTGCTGCGCGTCACGATCGGCTGGGTGATCGCCCTCGCGGGAGCCGTGGTCGCGGCCGCGGCCGCCGTCTTCGCGCTGGCTCCGGCGGACTGAGGGAATGTCGGGTGCGGGCGGTTGGTTGGACTTGATAGTGTGGAGCTTCCACCGAGCGGTACGGGTGGGAGTTTGACAACTCAACAGGGGGTGAACGGTTTCGACTTTGGACGTGTGTTCCAAGGGAAGCGGGCCGAGGATCCAGGGTTATCTCGTTAACGATCTCTGGAAACCAATAACTGCCAATTCCAAGCGCAGTAGCTTCGCTCTCGCCGCCTGACGGCCTGAGCACTTAAAGAAGCGGTCAGCCCGGGGATGCTCCCGCCCCGGCTCCTGGCCTCAGCTAGGGAGCTTGCTTTGTTAGTCCGGTCACGGGGCTAGCACGGGACATTTACAGTGACTGAGCCTGTCAGCGAGATGTCTGTACAAACGCTGGGGCTGAGAAAAGCGCCATTCAGACTGCGCCCGGAGAAGCCTTGAAGCAACGCCGAAGGACGCGGGTTCGATTCCCGCCACCTCCACCCCTAGAGAACGCCCTGACCGGACCCGTCCGGCCAGGGCGTTCTGCTGTCTGGGTCGGGTCAGTTGCGGGCGCCTGCCTCGGTCATGACGCGTGCGGCGCCGGGCGGGACGTTGCCGTCGGTGATCTGGGTGTTACCGATCAGCTGGTTGTTGTAGCCGGGGCCTTCGGGGTTGCGGGCCGAGCCGATGTCCCACCAGTTGCCGGTGATCAGGTTGTCCTTGGTGTTGAAGGTGTCCGGGTTGCCGGCGTCGGAGTTGACGTAGACCCAGCTGCTGCTGCCCAGGAAGACGTTGTCGCGCAGCACTACGTACCGCGTGCCCTGGTCGATCAGCGCGCCGAACGTGGTCTGACTGTCGTAGACGTAGTTGCGCTCGATCACGGTGCCCGGGCTCGCGGACAGCGTGTAGATGCTGCCGCCGTCGTGCATCGACTGCTTGGTGTCGTGGATCAGGTTGTACGCGACGTAGTTCTCGCGGAACGTCGTCGGCGTCCGGTAGATCGGCTGGTAGTTGTACAGCCCGGCCTTCAGGTAGTACTGGTTGCCGCCCGGGTCGTTGATACCCCATCCCCAGCCGATGTCGACGCCGTCGTACGGCAGATCGGTGAGCGTGTTGTGGGTGATCGTCGCGCGGGTGACGTACGTCGACAGGATGCCGGCGTTGTCCCGGTAGTTCTTCGAGACGCCGGCAATCGTGTTGCCGGCGATCCGCATGTCGTGGTTGGTCATCCGCGGGTCCCGCGGGTGGTGCGCGTCCGGCTGGACGCCGCCGACGACGATCGCCGACGCGGCGCTGTCGGTGAAGCTGTTGCCCAGGACATCGATCTCGGCGGCGCCGTACCCGATCCGGGAGGCGTGTGCGTTCGGGTCCATGCCGAGTCCGAGCCCGACCGACCCGAGCTGCTCGAAGCTGTTACCGGCGAAGCTCACGTGCTCGGCCGCGGAAACCTGCACCGCAGCGGGAATCTGGTGCCACTCGTTGCGCGTCTTCTCGAACTCGGGGCAGCCGTTCTGGCACTTGGTCAGGAAGTCGGCCGGCTTCGCGTACTCCCCGACGACATGCGCTCCGCTCTGCTGATCGACGTATCCTTGCGGCCCGCTCGGGAAGTTCCAGGTGGTGTGCGCGAACGTCAGGTTGCTGAAGGCAAGGTTCTCGACCGGTCGGTCGTAGCTCCCGCTGACCTGGATCAGCGATTCCAGCCGCGGCAGGCGTACGTCGGTGGACGCCATCGACTGCCCGTCGGCGGGACGGTAGAACAGCTTGCCCTTGGCAGAGTCGAGGTACCACTGGTTCGGACCGGAGATCAGTTCGTAGGCGTTGTTCAGGTAGATCGCACCGCGGGCGTAGGGCGACTTGAGCGTGTCGTAGCCGAAGTTGTTGTTGTCCCAGGCCGGCTGCTCCATCACCAGGGTGTTGCCGTCGACGGACTGGACCGGGGAGTACCGGTCGGTGAACGAGCCGAGCTCCTCGATCTCGAGCTCACCGGGGTTCGAGAGGCCGGCGATGCGCGCGGCCAGGGCCGGATCGTCGACGGTGAGACCGCGCTGGCTGAAGACCAGGTTGCCGCGGGTCTTCTTGGACTCGGCGAGCAGCATTTGCGTCCGCTGGGCGAGCTTGCCGTCGACGTAGAGCTGGCGTGATTGGGTGCCGGCCGGCACGTCTGCCGACCAGATGTTCTTGGCCGGATCCGTCAGCGTCCAGTTGGTGATCTTCGAGCCGCCGGAGAGTACGGCGTGTTGGCCGGGGACGCTCTGCCAGCTGACGGTGTGGCCGTTGCGGCCGCCGTCGCGGGCGCCGAACTGGAGCGGGGCGGTCAGCTCGTAGGTGCCGCCGGCCAGCAGGACGCGGACGTCGGTGGTCGCGGTGCGGGCGCGGACGAGGGCCTGGGCGGCGTCGAGGGTACGAACGACCTGGTCGGCGTCGAGATTCTTCGGCTTCTTGCCGTCCGGGACGACCAGGATGACGTCGGTCGACGGCGGGGCAGCGAAGCTCGGGGAGGACAGGGCGGCGGCGCCGAGGGCAAGCGCGCCTGCACCGGCGATCAAGCGGAGGGGACGAGGGCGGGTCATCGGAGACTCCTCTGTCGTCTGTTGTCTGACATCTGACAGCAGCAACGTAGAAGTCCATGACGTACGGCGTCAAGGTTTCGCGACCGGAACCCGCAACCCGTCAGGTCGGTGGTAGCGGGCGGCGGCGTTGCCAGGCGGAGCGGATGTGGTTGGTCATCGCTTCGGCGGCGCCGGCCGCGTCGCGGGCGAGGATGTAGTCCAGTACGACCCGGTGTTCGGAGTTCGTCGTACGGACGTCGTCCACGCTCGGGTGGCCCTGGTAGCGCATGCTGGTCCGGGCCTGGCTGTGTACGGTGCTGACGATCGAGCGGGCCAGCCGGTTGCCGGACGCGGCCATGATCCGGTCGTGGAACTCCACGTCGATCCCGATGAACACCTCGGGCCGGGACGTGTCCGCCTCGAGCCGGTGGAAGATCGCCTCGATCTCCGCGCGGTCCTCGTCGGTCGCGTGCTCGGCGGCGAGGCCGGCCAGGTTGGATTCCAGGGCGATCCGGACACCGACGAGTTCGTCCAGGATGCTCAGGTTCGCGTCGTTGCGGACCGCGGCGGCGAGCACGTCGGAATCCAGCAGGTTCCAGTGGGTGTCGTCCTTCACCACCGCGCCGACGCCGCGGCGGACCTCGACCAGTCCCTTGGCCTCGAGGAGCTTGACCGCCTCGCGCACGGTGATCCGGCTGACCTGGAACTGCTCGGACAGCGCCGATTCGGGTGGCAGCGCGGCGTGCGGCGGGATCGAGCCGGAGACCACCCCGTCGACGATCGACTCCACGACGAGGTCGGCCAAGCGCGCCGGCCGGCGTGCCGCCGCAGCCGGTGCCAACCGCACGGTTGCCTGTACGGGGTCCACGCTTGCCTCCCGAGTCGATGCGTACACGGATTGTCGCCCATCCGTCAGCAGTCAACAAACTCTTGACAACAGACAACAGACAACTAACATCATGCCACAGTGTGAAGCCACTACGAACTCGACAGAAGGAGGGCGCCATGATGCCGAGCGCCTCGAGCCCCACCATCCGGGGGATCAAGTCCCGGCGCGGCTGGATCGCCGCCGCCCTCGTTCCGGCGCTGGCACTCGTGTCCGCCGCCTGTGGTGCGGCCGCGCCGCAGACCCAGGCCGGTGGCGGCGCGAGTTCGGGCAGCAACAAGCTGGTCGTCTGGGACTGGCACTCCGGGGACGCGACCACCAAGGACTACTACGCGGAGGCGAGGTCCGACTTCGAGGCCAAGCATCCGGGCGTCCAGGTCGAGTTCGTCGCGCAGCCCTACGACCAGTACTACACACTGCTCGGTACGGCGATCCAGGCCGGCAAGGGCCCGGATATCTCGATGTTCAACGGCGGCGCCCAGTTGCGGGACCGGGTCTCGGCCCTGCTGCCGCTGGACGACAAGGTCGGCGATCTGAAGGACCGGCTGGTCGGCTGGGACGCTTTCAAGCAGGCAAGCACGACGTACGCCGTCCCCGTCACGCTGCAAGGCTTCCCGTTCTACTACAACAAGGCCGTCTACAAGAAGGCCGGCCTGGACCCGGAGAAGCCGCCGAAGACGCTCGCCGAGCTGCAGACCGACTGTGCCGCGATCAAGAAGTCCGGCAACGCCTGCTTCAACCTCGGCAACAAGGAGGGCCTCGGCATCGAGTTCTTCCTGTCCGGCTTCGCTCCCGGCGTCTTCAGCCCCGCGCAGTACGACGCGTGGCTGGCGGGCAAGCGCGACTGGAAGTCGCCCGAGGTCCGGCAGATCTTCCAGCTGTGGAAGCAGACCAACGACGACGGCTGGTACAACAAGGGCGTCAACTCGACCGCCATGTTCAACGACCAGTTCACGATGTTCTCCGGCGGCAAGGGCGGCAACGTGATCGGGCTGATCTCCGACACCGCGCACTGGAAGTCGTTCGACGAGTTCCTCGGCCCGGACCTCGGCGTCTACCAGGCACCGATCGCGAACCCGGGCACGGTGAAGTCGACGTTCCTGCCGGCCGAGGGTGGCATCGGGTACGGCGTGATGAAGTGGACGAAGGACCCGGATCTCGCGGTCGACCTGGTGAAGAGCCTGTCGAGTACGGATGCGGAGAAGCTGTTCTTCGAGAAGGCCGGCGCGATCGCGGCGGACAAGACGATCGACACCAAGTCCGTCGACGTACCGGCGGCCGGCCAGATCGTGTCCTGGCTGCCGGACAGCAAGCCGCTGCTGCACACCGCGCTGTCCGCGAAGACGCTCGACCTGATGCACCGGCTGTCGCAGCAGCTGATCAGCGGTGACGTGACCGTCGACCAGGTGCTCACCCAGTTGGCGGCGTCGGACAAGTGACCGCGTCCGGAGAACAGAGCGTGCCGATTCCGGCGGCCCGTCGTACGACGGCAACCCGCCGGTGGCGCTGGAACGAGCACAAGCTGGCGGCGCTGGTACTGGTGACGCCGGCGCTGCTGATCATCGTCGGGTTGCGGATCGTGCCGCTCGTCCTCGGTGCGCAGTACTCGCTCACCGGGGACGGCGACCGCAACGGCTTGTTTGTTGGACTCGCCAACTACCGGACGCTGGCTGCGGACCCGGTCTTCCGGACCGCGATCAAGAACGTCGGGCTGTTGTTCCTGGCGCTGCCGATCGCGGTCGCCGTACCTGGCCTGCTGGCAACCTTCTTGTTCCTGAAGGTGCCCGGTCATCGGTTCTACCGCAGCGTGTACTTCTTCCCCGTCGTGCTGTCGCCGGTGATCATCGGCGCGATCTTCAACATCCTGCTGTCCTTCGACGGACCGCTGAACCAGTTGCTCGGGAAGGCCGGGATCCCGCCGGTCGACTGGCTGGGGAACTCGCACATCGCGATCCTGTCGGTGATCGGCGTGCACATCTGGGCGACGTTCGGGATGGCGCTGGTGATCTTCATGGCCGGGTTCTCCACGCTCGACCAGTCGCTGCTCGACGCCGCTCGCTGCGACGGCGCGACACTCCCGCAGACCGTGCTGCACGTGGTGATCCCGGAGCTGAGCCGGACGATCCAGTTCGTCTTCGTCACCACGATGATCGGGATGCTGACCGGGATGTTCGGCCTGGTGTACGTGATGACCGCCGGCGGCCCGGGCGGTGCGACGTACCTGCCGGAGTTCTACATCTGGGTCACGCAGGGTCAGCTGAACAGTCCCGCGCTGGCGTCGGCAGCGTCGATGGTGCTGTTCGTGCTGATGCTGGTGGTCGGGTTCGCGCAGATCCGGCTGATCAAGCGCGCCACCAAGGAGGTCTGAGCGATGCGCGAGCGCGGAATCGGCCGCTGGATCGTCGCGATCCCGATGTGCCTCCTGGCACTGGCCACGATCTATCCGATGCTGTTCACGCTGAACGTCGCGATGAAGTCGCGGCGCGAGTACGTGCTGAACCGGTTCTCCCTGGCCGATCACCTGACCGCCGCGAACATCGCCGACGCCTGGAACACCACCGGGCTCGGCCGGTACACGTTCAACTCGGTCCTGGTGACCGCAGGATCGGTCGCGCTGTTGCTGCTGCTCGGCTCGATGGCGGGGTACGCGTTCAGCCAATTGACGTTCCGCGGCCGCAAGTGGCTCTTCCTGGTCTGTCTGGGCGCGTTGATGATCCCGTTCCAGGTGATCATGGTGCCGTTCTTCCGGGTGCTCGGCCAGATCCACCTGCTCGACACGTACCTCGGGTTGATCCTCGCCTACACCGGCCAGTTCCTGCCGTTCACGATCTTCCTGATGACGAGCTTCTACTCCCGGATCCCCGCGGAGATCGTCGAGGCCGCACGGGTCGACGGCAGTACGACGCTCGGCGTGTACCGGCGGATCATGCTGCCGCTCGGGCGGCCGGCGCTGCTCTCGGTCGGCATTCTGAACGCCCTGTTCTGCTGGAACGATGTGCTGATCTCGCTGCTCGTCATGCAGTCCGAGCAGCACCGCACGCTGATGGTCGGCGTCACCGCGTTGCGCGGCCAGTATTCCGACAACATCCCGCTGTTCGCCGGTGGAGTGCTCGTCGCGGCGCTGCCCGTGATCGCAATCTACCTGTTCTTCCAGCGCCAGATCACCGACGGCGTCACCGCCGGCTCGACCAAGGGATAGCCAGCCATGCGCATCACGGGATACCGCACGCTGACCACGGTGCACGACTGGGGCAGACCTATTGGTGATGCCAACGGTGCGGTCGGATCCGGCCGGACCTCGGTACCGATCGTCGTGCTCAGCACCGATACCGGCCTGGAAGGGATCGGACTCGGATCGCACGAGGGCGTGGACACGCTGTTCCCCGCCCTGGACGGACAGGATCCGCGCGCGGTCGTCGCGCTGTACGACCGGATGCTCGCGTGGGTGTTCAAGCGCGGTCATGCCGGCGCCGTTTTCGGTGCGATCGGCGCGCTCGACATGGCGTTGTGGGACCTCAAGGCGAAGGCGGCCGAACAGCCGTTGTGGCGGCTGCTCGGCGCCCGCGATCACGTCCTGCCGGCGTACGCGTCGGGCCTGGACGGACCACTGACCGATGCGGAACTGATTGCTCTGCACAAGCAGTTCGCGGGACGCGGTCTGCAGGCCGCCAAGCTCAAGGGTGGGCTCGACGTCGCGGCGGATCTGCGCCGGCTCGATCTGCTCGGCGAGCTCTACCGGAACGAGACCGGGGACACGCCCGCGCTGATGCTCGACGCGAACGAGTCGTGGTCGCGCAAGGAGGCGGTCCGGCACATCCGCCGGATCGAGGAGCACGTCGACCTGGCCTGGGTCGAGGAGCCGGTCCGGCGCTGGGACGTCGATGGGCTCGGGATGGTCACCCGATCGGTGAAGGCCGCGGTCGCGACCGGTGAGAACCTCACCGGGCTCGAACAGTTCCGCCCGTTGCTGACCGCCAATGCGGTGGACGTCGTACAGACCGGCAGCGTTTGGGGGATCACGCACTTCCTGCGGGTGTCCGCGCTGGCGCACGCGTTCGACCTGCCGGTCAGCCCGGTCGGCTACGACGCCAACCCGCTCGCGCACGCCGCTGCCGTCGTACCGAACCATCTGTCGATCGAGATCCAGGACCTCGCGACGCCGGTCGGGATCACCGCGGACCAAGAGCTCGCCGACGGCCACCTCGTGCTCGGGGAGTCGGCCGGTCTCGGGTACACACTCGACGAGGACGCGATCGCGCGGCTCGGCGCGTCCGCCGGCTGGGGCGAGGACGCCGGACCGCACGTCCGGCCGGACCGGGCCGGCCGTCGCCTGGTCGGCAAGCCGGCGATCCGATCGGAGACGCGATGACCTCGGCGGTGGTGACCGGGGCCGGGGGCTCGCTCGGCCGGGCGATCGCGCTCCGGCTGGCCGCCGACGGGTTCGGCGTCGCGCTGCTCGATCTGCCCGGCGACGGGCTGGACGAGTCCGCGGCCGCGCTGAAGTCACAGGGCGGGCGGTACGCCGTACTCGCGATCGACCTGCGCGACGCATCGGCGATCGTCCGGACCATCGCGGAGGCCGAGTCGCTGGGGCCGCTCGAGGTACTGGTGAACAACGCCGCGATCTACCCGGCGACGGCGTTCCTCGACATCGCGCTCGCGGAGTACGACGACGTCGTCGCGGTGAACCAGCGCGCGTACTTCGTCGCGGCCCAGGCTGCCGCCCGCTCGATGCGCGCGCGAGGCGCCGGTTCGATCGTCAACGTCGCGTCGATCACCTGGCACGGCGGCTGGGACAAGCTGGCGAGCTACGTCAGCACGAAGGGCGCGGCCGTCTCGTTGACCCGTGCGCTCGCCCGGGAGCTAGGGCCACACGGTATCCGCGTGAACGCGGTCTCGCCGGGCGCGTTCCCCACAAAGGCGGAGACGATCCACGAGGATCCGGCGGCGTACAACGCGTTTGTCCTCGAGCACCAGTCGCTGAAGCGCCGCGGTGCGCCGTCCGAGATCGCCTCGGTGGTCTCGTTCCTGGTAGGCCCCGACGCGTCGTTCGTCACGGGTCAGACCATCAACGTCGACGGAGGGTGGGTGATGGAGTGAACGTCTTCGGGGACGAGCTGTCCATGGCGGCGTTGCGGGAACGGACCGGAGACCTGGCGAGTGTCGCCGGCGTCCGTGAAGTTGTCTTGGGCAACGGTGTCGAGCGGGGTGTGCGGGCAGTGCAACTGCGGACGGCGGCAGGGCTCGAGGTCGAGGTGCTGGTGGACCGGGCGCTGGATCTGGGTGTCGCGCGGTATCGCGGAGTACCGTTCGGGTGGCGCTCGGGGAACGGTTTCCGGCATCCCGGGCTGCACGAGCACAATGACGAGGGCGGTCTGTCCTGGCTGCGGGCGCTCGACGGGTTGCTCGTGTCCGGCGGACTCGATCACACGTTGTTCGGCGGCGAGGTCGCTGCCGAACAGTACGGTTATCCGCCGAAGCAGACCGTGTCGCACGGTCTGCACGGACGGCTCACGGCGATCCCTGGCCGGCTTCTTGAGGCGGGCGAGGTCTGGGACGGCGACCGGTGCACGTTGCGGGTGCGTGGCGAGGTTGTCCAGGCGGCGTCTTTCGGTGAGCATCTGCGGCTGACGCGGACGATCGAGCTCGACGTCGACGGTCGCGAGCTCCGGCTGTACGACGTCGTCGACAACCTCGGATTCGAGCGTACGCCGCACATGTTCCTGTACCACCTGAACTTCGGCTGGCCGGTGGTTGACGCGGGCACCGAGTTCGTCGCCCCGATCGCGGAAACCGTCTGGCGGAGCGATTCCGTGGCCGAACAGGGCGTCTCGTACCGCGTCCAGCCCGACCCGAAGCCCGGGTTCGTGGAGCAGGTGCACGAGCACCGCCTGGTCGCCGACGCGGAGGGGCGGCACCGGGTCGCGTTGATCCGCGGTGACAGCACGTTCGGGGTCGAGGTGACATGGGACGCGGCCACGATGCCATGCTTCTTCGAGTGGCAGAACCTTCGCAGCGGCCAGTACGCCGTTGGTCTCGAACCGTCGACGCACCACGTCAGCGGTGACGCAGCCGCTCGCTCGGACGGGACGATGACGTGGCTCGAGCACGGCGAGTCCCGTGCGTACCGCACGACTATCCGGATCCTCGACGGAGCCGAGACCACGACCGCGACCCGGGATGCCATCCGCCGGGTCGCCGGCCAGCCCGAAGGGAACGACGCATGAGGATCCTGGACGGTTACCGGGTGCTGGACTGCTCGATCGCGATGGCCGGACCGTTCGCCGCACAACGGCTGGGCGATCTCGGCGCCGATGTCGTCAAGGTCGAGCCGGTGACCGGCGAGTGGCAGCGCCACGCCGCCGCCGGTGGTGCGCAGGGCAACGCGATCAACGTGTCGTTCCTCTCGCTGAACCGCAACAAGCGCTCGCTCGCTGTCGATCTCAAGGCGGCCGACGGCAAGCGGGTGCTGATGCGCCTGGTCGAGACCGCGGACGTGTTCCTGCAGAACTACCGCCCCGGCGTCGCGGAACGGCTCGGTGTCGACTACGCGACGCTGTCCGCGATCAACCCGCACCTGGTCTACGTCTCGATGTCCGGGTACGGCGAGGACGGGCCGCACCGGAATCTGCCCGGTCAGGATTTGTTGCTGCAGGCAAGATCCGGGGCGATGCTGTCGACCGGGCGGCACGGTGAACCGCCGCAGCCCGCGGGGCAGTACCTGGTCGACGCTGTGACCGCGTCGACGGCGTTCGAAGCGGTGCTCGCGGCGCTGCTGCATCGCGAGCGGACCGGCCAGGGACAGCTGGTGAAGGTGAACATGCTGGATGCGATCACCACCCTGCAGATGCAAGAGCTGTCGGTGTTCACGGCGGGTGGGGTGCCGCAGCAGCGCGGTTCGGAGCCACACGCCCACGTCTACATCAGAGCGCCGTACGGGACGTTCAAGACCGCGGACGGGTTCCTGGCGCTGGCGATGCCGGATCTTCCGACGCTCGGGAAGGTGATCGGCGAGGAGACGTTCCTGAGCATGGATTCCGAGGTTGACGGCTGGACCCATCGCGACAGGATCTTCCGGCGGACCGCGGAGCGGTTGCTGTCGCGGACGACGGACGAGTGGCTGACGGCGTTGACCGACGCCGGGATCTGGTGCGGGCCGGTGTACGACTACCAGCAGCTCGTCGACGATCCGCAGATCCGGCACAACGGGACGTTCGTCGAGTACGACCATCCGACTGAGGGCCGGGTGAAGACGCCGGGCTTCCCGTACAGCTTCGAGAAGACACCCGCGACGATCGAACGCGGCGCGCCGCTCGTGGGAGAGCACACCCGCGAGGTGATGTCCGAGGCCGGCTTCACCGCCGACGAGGTCGCAAGTCTGCTCGCCGACGGAGTCGTCACGGAAACCCGCCGGCCGCCCGGCGACGCCGCCGCGGACGCTAGTACTGATGCGCATCCCGGGGACGATCTGACCGGCGCGGTGTGGTGATGGCGTCGTACCTGGGGCTCACCTGGGATCATCCGCGCGGGCGGGATCCGTTGATCGCCGCGGCCAAGGCCGGTGGGATCGACCTCAGTTGGGACGTGCAGCCGTTGAGTGGTTTCGAGTCCACGCCGATCGCGGCGCTCGCCGAACAGTACGACCTGATCGTGATCGACCACCCGCACCTCGGTGACGCGATGCCGTACCTGCGACCGGTCGACGAGCTGCTGTCCGGCGAGTTCGTCGGACCGAGCGTCGCGTCGTACCGGATGGACGGCCGACTGTGGGCGCTACCGCTCGACGCCGCCACGCAGGTCGCCGCCACCCGTGTAGACCTGGCCGGTCGGCCACCACAACTGTGGTCCGAGGTGATCGCACTGTCGCATGTCGCGCCGGTGACGCTGTCGCTGGCGGGGCCGCACGCGCTGCTCACGTACCTGTCGATCTGCGTCGCGCTGGGCGAGGAGCCGGATGTGTTCACGCCGACGGCGACCGGTCGCCGAGCCCTCGACGTGATGACGGATCTGACCTCCCGCGCCCCGCGTCATTGCGTGGAGCTCGATCCGATCGGGCTGCTCGACGAGATGGTCTCGGACGACACCGTGGCGCATTGCCCGCTCGTCTACGGCTACGTGAACTATGCGTCCGTAACCCTGGACCGCCGCGTGACGTTCACCGATGCGCCGTCGGAATGGCTGGGCTCCCGGCCGGGTTCGACGATCGGTGGCACCGGCCTGGCGATCACTAACCGCTGCGACGTCACGCCGGACCTCCGGGCCCATCTCCAGTGGTTGCTGTCAGCAACTGCACAGGAATCCTTCATCCCTTCGCACTCCGGACAGCCTGCGGGGTTGAGTGCTTGGAGGTCGGACCAGGTCAACCGTCCGGTCGCGGACTTCTACCGGAACACGCTGGCGACGATCAGCTCGGCGTGGGTTCGGCCGCGCCGCCCCGGGTACATCGGTTTCCAATCCGCGGCGAGCGCAGTCATCCGGGACGTCGTCCACGGGGTCGTCTCGGCGAGCGCCGGTCTCGATCGGGTCGCGGCCTTGTGGAAGGGGATCGCCTCATGAGTGACGAAGTACTGTTCGAGCGGCGGGAACACGTCGCGATCATCACCCTCAACCGGCCGGCCAAGCTCAATGCGGTGACGGCCGAGATGTCCGACACGCTCGTGGAGCTGGCTCGCGAGTGCAACGAGTCCGACGACGTACGAGCCGTCGTCCTCACCGGCACCGGGCGGGCGTTCAGCGCCGGGTCGGACATTCGGGAGCTCGACAAGTACCCGACTCCGTGGGCGTTTCGCAACCGGGCCGATTACTGCGATTCGCTGAAGGTGCTGCGGAAACCGGTGGTTGCCGCGGTCAACGGCTTCGCGCTCGGTGGCGGACTCGAGACCGCACTGATCTGCGACATCCGGATCGCCTCCACGGCAGCGAGTTTCGCGGCCGCGGAGGTGAAACTCGGCTGGATCGGCGGCGGTGGGATGTCCGCGCTGCTGACCCACAACATCGGTCCGGGCAACGCCGCGCTGATGCTGATGACCGGCGACCCGATCGACGCGCAGCGCGCCTTGAGCTGGGGTCTGGTCAGCGAAGTGGTGGAGCCGGAGGCCTTGTTGCCGTCTGCGCTCAAGCTCGCCACCACGATCGCCTCCCGCGCGCCGATCGGCGTCGAGACCGCGAAGGCGAACGTGGCGGCGGCCCTGAACATGCCGCTCGAGCAGGCAGTGGCCTACGAACGCGACGTCCAGACGATCTGCTTCGCGACCCAGGACGCAACCGAAGGACGAGCGGCGTTCGCCGAGAAACGCGAGCCCCGGTTCAGCCGCGCCTAGGGCACGAGGTTGCGGCGGATCCAGTTTTCGACGCCGGCGACGTGGGACAGGGAGAGCGCGGCGGCGATGCTGGGCTGGCGGTCGCGGATCGCGAGGGCGATCGCGCGGTGTTCGCGCTGCGTCTGGTCGAAGGCGTTCTCCTGGGTGACGGCGCGCCAGCTCCGAGCCTGGTGGGTGCGGCCGGCGACGCTGTCGACGAAGGAGCAGAGCACCTTGTTGTTCGCCGCCGCCGCGATCCGGTGGTGGAACTCGAGGTCGTTGGCCACCAGTTCGGCGATCGAGCTGTCCGGGCCGACGGTTTCGAGCAGTTCCAGAAGCTCTGCCGCGTCCTCCGAGCTCATCAGCAGGGCGGCCTTCTCGGCGGCCATCGGTTCGAGTGCACGGCGTACCTCGAACAGGTCGAGGATGCTGGAGTCCTGGTGGAAGTCGATGATGAAGCTCATCGTCTCCAGCAGCAGATCGGGCGTCAGGCTGGTCACGTACGTACCGTCACCGCGCCGTACGTCGAGGATGCGCAGCATGGACAAGACGCTGACCGCCTCCCGCAGCGGGCTGCGGGAGATGCCGAGCTGCTCCGCGAGGTCCGCCTCGCGGGGCAGTTTGTCGCCCGGCTTGAGGCGGCCGTCGAGGATCATCGACTTGATCTTCTCGATCGCCACATCGGTCAGCGCCATCCAGCACCTCGCAGTCGTTGTGGACGAAGCCGTCAGTCTTTGGGACGAAGCCGTAGCGTAGCCATCCCGCCGTCGACGGCGAGCGCCGTACCCGCGGTGGAGCCCGACGACGGCCCGGCCAGGTAGACGATGGCGAGCGCGACCTCTTCCGCGGAGACCAGCCGGCCGTGCGGCTGGCGCGCGTCGAGCGCGGCCCGCTCCGCCTCCGGGTCCGGAGCGGCGTCGAGCAGGCGCTGTACCCACGGCGTCGCGGCCGTACCGGGGTTGACGCAGTTGACCCGGATGCCCTCGCGGAGGTGGTCCGCGGCCATCGCGAGCGTCAGCGACTGCACCGCGCCCTTGGTGGTCGAGTACAACGCCCGCTGCGGGATGCCGGTGGTCGCGGCGACCGACGCGACGTTCACGATCGCGGCGGCCGGCGACTCACGCAGGTACGGAAGCGTGGCGCGGCTGACGCGGACCGCGCCCATCACGTTGACGTCGAACACCTTGTGCCACTGGTCGTCCGGGTTGTCCTCGACCGTTCCCTGTGCGCCGATGCCGGCGTTGTTGACTACCACGTCGATCCGTCCGAAGGCCTCCACAACCTGGCCAACCGCCGTACGGACGCTCTCGTCGTCGGTCACGTCGGCCTTGATCCCGAGCGTGCCCTCCGGGGCGCCGGACGGGTCGAGGTCGAACGCCGCCACCCGCGCACCGCGGGTCGTCAGTTCGCGGGCGGTGGCCGCTCCGATGCCGGAGCCGCCGCCGGTGACGATCGCGACCAGACCACTGAATTCGCTCATCGGCCCGCCTCGTAAGCCTGGTACTCCTGGCGCTGGCGGCCGAGGCCGTCGATCTCGACCTCGACGACATCACCGGGCCGCAGGTACGGGAAGCGGCCGGACAGCGCGACGCCTTCCGGCGTACCGGTCATGATCAGGTCGCCCGGGTCGAGCACCATGTACTGGCTCAGGTGGTGGATCACCGTCGCCACGTCGAAGATCTGGTCGGCGGTGTTCGAGTTCTGCCGCGGCTCGCCGTTCACGAAGCTGCGCAGACCGAGCTTCTGGTGCTCCACCTCGTCCGGCGTCACCAGCCACGGCCCGACCGGGCTGAAGCCGGCAGCGATCTTGCCCTTGCTCCACTGGCCACCGGACTGCTCGATCTGGAACGCGCGCTCGGACAGGTCATTGGCCACCACGAACCCGGCCACGTGATCGAGGCTTTCCGCCGGCGAGTCGAGGTACGACGCGCGCTTGCCGATCACCACGCCGAGCTCGACTTCCCAGTCGGTCTTCACGCTGCCGCGCGGGATCGTGACCGGGTCGTTCGGACCGGCCAGCGTGTTCGGGGCCTTGAAGAAGACCACGGGCGTCGACGGTGGCTCGGCGCCGGACTCGGCCGCGTGCGCGGCGTAGTTCATGCCGATGCAGACGATCGCGCCCGGCCGGGCGAGCGGTGGACCGATCCGCAGGCCGTCGGCGTCCTCGACGAGCGGCAGCTCACCCGCGGCGAGCGCGGCCGCCACGCGGGCCGGGCCGTCGGACTCCCAGAACCGGGCGTCGAGGTCGGCGGTGATGCCGGTGAGACTGCGGGCTCCTTCATCGGTCAGGACGACCGGCACCTCCGCGCCGGCGGGACCCAGGCGGGCGAACTTCATCAATGCTCCTAGATCTGATCTTTGGTCGAGGATCTCGCGGAATTCTTCCGAGTCTGACCAGCTTGACAGGCCAAACATATGATGTCTAGCGTCCTGCTGTGATCGACATTCCGCGATTCGGTCTGGGCTGCGCGCCGCTCGGCAACCTGTTCCGGCAGTTCTCCGACACCGAGGCCGACGCGATTCTCGAGGCCGCGTGGGCGGGCGGCGTCAGGTACTTCGACACCGCGCCGCACTACGGCCTTGGGCTCTCGGAGCGGCGGCTGGGCCGTTTCCTCGCGACCAAGCCTCGCGACGAGTACGTCGTCTCGACGAAGGTCGGCCGCTTGATCCGGGAGAACCCGTCGTGGGACGGAGCCGCGATGGACGACGACGGCTTCGTGGTGCCTGCGCGGGTCCGGCGACAGCTCGACTACTCGGCAACCGGTGTCCGCGCGTCGGTCGAGGAATCGCTGCAGCGAACCGGCCTGGATCGGATCGACATCCTGTACGTCCATGACCCGGAGCGGTCGGGAGTGCCCGGCGCGACCGAGTCCGCGATGGCAGCACTCGCGGAGCTCCGCGACGAAGGGGCCGTCTCGGCGATCGGTACCGGTTCGCTGGGCGTCGACGCGCTGCTGGCCAGCGCTCGGACCGGGCTGGCCGACGTACTGATGGTTGCCAACCGCTACACGTTGCTCGACCAGAGCGTCGTACCGGAACTGCTGCAGGCCTGCGACGAGTACGGCGTACGCATCGTCGCCGCGGCCGTCTTCAACAGCGGCCTGCTCGCGTCGTCACCACGCCGCGATGCGAAGTACGACTACGAGACCGTGCCCGAGGACGTCTTCACCCGAGCAGTCGAGATCGACAAGATCTGCGCTGCGCACGGGGTCGCGCTTCCGGCCGCCGCCCTCCAGTACCCGCTGCGCGACCCCCGCGTGATCTCGGTCGTCGCGGGTGCCGCCGATCCCGGCCAGATTCGCGAGAACCTGGCCCACCTCGGGTCGGCTGTCCCACCAGCGCTTTGGGTCGAACTCACCGAGCGCGGCTTGGTCCCGCCGCTGGTTCGCTAGGCGTGCCGGATTGCGGCGTGGGTGATGAACGCGTCGAAGTAGGTGTCGTCGAAGACTCGGGCGACGACGGCCGCGCGGGTGCGTACGCCGAGTTTGGTGCGGATCGACCGGACGTGGTCGTGGACGGTGTGCGGGGAGACGAAGAGTTCGGCGGCGATCTCGGCGTCGGACAGGCCGCGGCACAGCAAGCGGGTCACCTCGATCTCGCGGGCACTGAGGCCGGCGCCGACGACCCGCGGGCCGAGCAGTTCGGCCGGAGTGGCCGACGTCAGGACGACCGCCGTACGGCCTTCGGGAAGCTCCATCCCGTGGGCGCTGAGCCAGCGGCCGTCGGCTGTGCGCAGCACCGTCGAGAAGCGCGGATCGGCAGTGGCCAGCGCTACCAGATGGTCGATGTGGCGGTACTGGTCGAATCGCCTGGTTTCCAGCTCGGTGCGCAACGCCGCGTCGTCGAGAGTGAACTCGACAAGCTTGCCGTCGGCAATGACCAGCATGCCGCGGGCGCCGTGGCCGGCGGTGCCGGTCCGAAGATCGGCCAGCACAGCACGACGCAGTACTGCGCCCGCTGTGTCGGCGACCGCGTCGAGCAGCGTCTCGTCGTCGGCGGTGAACGCGCCGCTGCGCCGCCAGAGCGACACTCCACCCCAGGCGACCGCGCCGTCGGGCAGCACCGCCCGCAGTTCGTCGGTGAAATCGAACGCCTCGACGACCGTGGCCAGCATCTCGGGATTGCTCTCCCGCAGCCGTAACGCCCGCGCGCCGGACCGGGCGGCGGCCATCCGGCGGAAACTGTCGTCCGCGGCGGCATGCTCGATGCCGAAGAACGGGTGGCAACTCTCGGGCGGCAGGTCCGTCACCGCGCCGGTCCAGAACAGCCCGGTCTGGGGATGCATCAACACGAGCGCGCCGGCGGCGGCTCCGGGTACGGCGGCCAGCAACTCGTCGAGCACCCGCTGGGCGGTCCGCGCCGGGTCGGCGCCGGGGAGGATGCCGGAGTCGGTGCCGGAGTCGGTGCGGGTGTCGGTGCCGGAGTCGATCGCCGACATGGCGCGTGCCAGCCGGTCGGCAAGCCCCGTTGCCCGGATCGCGGTCACAGCTCCCAGCGTAGGGCCTGAATCCCCCGATCCGGGGATGGCCGGTACGGCGAACCCGCCGCCACCCTGGACGGTATGACTCAGCTCGGATCACCGGTGCTCGCACCGCAGGAAGCACCCGTCTACAACCATGTCGACATGTTGTGCCGGATCGTGCTCGACGGGCGTGACACCGACGGCGCGTTCGCCCTCGTGGAGGAACGCGCCGCGCTCGGCGCGATGACCCCGCGCCACGTCCACACCCGCGAGGCCGAGACCTTCATCGTCCTCGACGGCGCTCTGGAGGCTTGGAGCGAGGGCCGCAGCACGCTGGTGGAGGCCGGTTCGCTGATCTACCTACCGCCCGGCCGGGCGCACGCCTTTCGCGTCGCGTCGGCGTCCGCGCGCTACTACACCCTGATCACCCCGTCGGGCTTCGAGAGCTTCTTCCGCGATTCGGGCGTACTCGTCACCGAGCCGTTCACGGGCGACCTGCCGATCCCCGGGCCGGTACCACCCGACGGCGTCGCCAAGCTTCAGCAAATCCTGGATCCGCTGGGCTGCACGATCACCGGGCCGCCACCCTTCACTGGCTGATCGTGACTCCGGCCAGTTTGTCCGGGTCGAGGACCAGGTCGATCTCGGTGATTCGGTGGGCGACGACGGTGAGGCCGACCACCGCGACCACGGCCGAGCCGGAGCGGGCGATGATGCCCGCGGCGCCGTTGACGAGTGCCGGTTCGCAGAGAGTGGCGAAGCGGGGGCCGACTCCGGCGGTGTGCTCGGCGACGTCGGCAGCGCCGGTGAGCAGGGCCGGAGCCAGACCTGGGCGGGAGCCGGCGTCGACCCGGAAGACGACATCCGGGTCGAGTACCTGCAGGAGACCGTCGAAATCGCCCGCCCGGGCTGCGGTCAGGAACGCGTCGACGACCCGGCGCTGCGTCGGTACGTCGACATCCGGCATCGTCGACGTACCGCGCAGCCGGCGCCGCGCCCGGCTGGCGAGCTGACGGGCGGCCACCGGTGAACGGTCCACGATCGGTGCGATCTCGTCGAACGGGACGCCGAACATGTCGTGCAGGACGAACGCGAGGCGCTCCGCCGGATCCAGGCTCTCCATCACCACGAGCAGCGCGAGCCCGACGGAATCCGCCACCAGCGTGGCGTGCTCCGGGTCGAGGCTCCCGTCGACGCTGACGACCGGCTCGGGCAGCCACGTACCGGTCGGCTGCTCCGGCCGCGCCCGCCGCGCGCGCAACATGTCGATGCATACCCGGCCGACCAGCGTGACCAGCCAGCCGTCGATGCTTTCGATCGCGGCGCCGTCGGAGCGGGTCGTCCGGATCCAGGCCTCCTGGAGCGCGTCGTCGGCGTCGCTGAGCGAACCGAGCATCCGGTACGCGACCGCTCGTAACCGCGGCCGGCGCGCCTCGAACTGCTCGGCGAACCACAGTTCGTCGCCCATCTCAGCCCCTTTCGGCCACCAGGTCGGGTCGGGCGGTGGTGTTCGCGAGTACGACGAGATTGACGATCAGCGCGGGTACCAGAACCATCAGCAACCCTACGAGCGCATCGCGGGAAATCGACGGACCGCCGCTGAAGCGACTCCAACGGGCGGCCGCGATCGTGCCTCCCAGCGCAGCCCACAGCGCCGTCTCGAGCGCCGGAAGCCACTCCCGATTGCGAATGTGGAAACCGGTCGCCATCAACGAGATGACCGCGATCCCCAGCCCGGCGAGCGGTGTTGCCCATTCCGCCGTACCGACGAGCAGCGGTACGACCAGCCCGACGGCCGCCGCGACCTCACTGACCCCGATCCCGATCGTCATCACCCGCGGCACCTGATCGAACCCGACCCACCGCTCGATCCCCCGCCCGGCAATCTTCGGCACCCCCGCCCCCAAGAAGAACAACGCAAGAAACCACTCAGCCACCCAGACCGTCACGTCGAACATGCCCACTCCTCACTCTGCACCCCTACACCCCCAGGTCGTATCCCGAACCCCCGATGTGACCGCAGCAGAAAATGGATTGCCGTTGCAGCGGGTCGTCGCGTTGGGTGGGCGGGCCCCGGTGGCGCGGTTCCAGGCCGAGTTCGGACAGCGAGGCTTCGGCTGGTGGGCGGTCGAGGTACGCGCAACCGGTGAGTTCGTCGGCTTCGCCGGCCTGGATCCGGTAGACGAGGAGATGCCGTTCACCGGGGTGGAGATCGGCTGGCGGCACGGCCCCACCGCGCCCGAAGGCCCGCATCGCCCGTAGCTAGCGGAGATCCTCCAGGTCGAGGCTGATCGGGAACGGGTCGGTGCCGGTGAAGGTGCCGCCGACGACTTCGGCGTCGAGGTAGCCGAACTTGTCGGTGAGGTGACATGCCAGCAGGGAGACCGGCTCGTCGATGTCGACGATCCAGTAGTGCGGGATGCCTGCGTCGGCGTACTCGGCCCGTTTCACCACGTTGTCCGTACGACGTGAACCCGGAGAAACGATCTCGACGACGAGGGCGACCTCCGATGCGCGAATCAGCCCGCCTTCGCTCCGGACTCGCGGCCTGGCGGTGCGACGCACCACGATGACGTCGGGTCGCCGGGAGAACCCGGGCTGGTCGGGCGGCGCGAGCTCCAGGTCGATGTCCACATCGGTGATGACCTCGAGATCCTGCGGCAGTTGCGGCATCAACTGCAGGGCGATCCGCAGCCGAGCCGTGTTGTGATCCGGGCTGAGACTCGGGGACATCACAAGGTTGCCCTCCATGAGCTCCGACCTGCCGGTCTCGTCCTCGCCGAGTGTTGCGTACTCGCGCACGGTCAGCAGATGGGCGGGCGGCGGTGGGATCGCTGTCATCGTCTCCTCCTCATCTCCGGCAACCATCGTTCCATGCGCCTGCGAGAACTCACGTCGACCGCTGAATGGCGTAGGGGTTTTCGTGCGGGTGGGGGATGCCGGGGGGTGTGGGGGTCGGGAGGCTGGGGGTATGGGTGAGGGGACCGTCACGGGGCTGGGGCATGCCGGGTTGCGGGTGGATGCGGGTGGGGTGCGGATTCTGGCGGATCCGTGGTTGTCCGCCGGTGGCGCGTTCCTGGGGGCGTGGTTTCCGTTTCCGGACAACTCGCATCTGGTGACGCCGGAGTTGCTCGACGTGGATCTGGTGGTGGTGTCGCACGAGCATCTCGATCACCTGGACCTGGACCTGCTCGCCGGGCTGCCGGAGAGCGTGCCGGTGGTGATCCCGCGGTATCCGTCGACGATCATGCAGCGCCGGTTGCGCGCGATCGGGCGGACCCGGGTCGTCGTACTCGACGCATGGCAGCGGTATCCGCTGAACGGCGACGACTGGCTGACGGTGATCCCCGAGCAGTGCCCGATGAGCCACGACGCCGCCGTCCTGTTCAAGCTCGGCGAGCGGAGCGTGCTGCACACCAACGACGCCCGGATCTCGCTGTCCCAGGCACGCCGGGCGATGGCCGAGGTCGGCGGGCCGCTGGACGTGATGGGCGTGCAGATGTCCGGTGCCAGTTGGCACCCGGTCCGGTACGAGTACGACGAGGTCGAGCGCGAGCGGATCGCGACGATCAAGCGGGTCGGCAAGTTCAAGGCCGTCACCCGGCTGGTCCGCCAGGTCCGGCCGCGGCTGGTGATGCCGTACGCCGGTCCGCCGTGCTTCCTCGACGACGACCTGTTCGAGCTGAACAGCGGCCTGCGCCCGGGCGGCATCTTCCCCGACCAGGGCGAGGCGCTGGCGTGGCTCGCGGACCGGATCCCCGACCAGCCGGGCGTCTGCCTGCTGCCGGGCGACCAGATCCGGTTGGACGACCTCAGCACCACCAGGGATCCGCACTGGAAGGACTTCCGGCTCGACGCCGGACCGGAGGAGCGGAGGCGGTACCTGACCGAGTACGCCGCCCGCCGGCGGCCGGCCATCGACGCCGCCTGGGCCGCGAACCCCGTGTCGCGGCCCGGGTTGGCCCAACGCTTCAAGACCCACCTGGAATCGCTCGGCACGCTCTCGGAGTACTTCCTCGCCAGGATCGGGATGACGCTGCGCTTCGACGTCTCCGGACCGCACGGCGGCGTCTGGGACGCGCACATCGGACCGGACCGGGTGGTCGTCGATCTCGACGGCGGCGCGGGTCATGCCGACTACCGGCTGACCATGGACGGCCGCTGGCTCGACGGTGTCGTGTCCGGCCGGACCCGCTGGGAGGAACTCCTGCTGTCGATGCGGTTCACCGCGCGCCGGCAACCGGACCGGTACAACGACTACCTGGTCGGCCTGCTCAAGCACGCCGACCGGGCGGCGCTCCGGGCGGTCGAGCGCTTCGAGGCCGCCCGCGACCCGGAGGAAACCACCACGATCGTTGTCGGCGGCAAGCAGTTGCGGGTGAGCCGGTACTGCCCGCACGCCGGTGAGGACCTGGCCGAGACAGGCGTGGTGGTGAACGGCGTACTGCGCTGTCTCGGCCACAACTTCGAGTTCGACCTGACCGACGGGACCTGCCTCAACGCCCGCTGTGACCCGGTGCTGGTGAAGCCGGCGGACTACGCGGAAGAGGCGGTCTGACCCGGTACCGGTTGCTGCAGGTCCGCCAGCCCGGCGACGAACAGCCCGGTCACCAGTACGTAGTACAACGTCCGGCGGATCGTCGGCCGGTCCAGGTACTCCCGGTCGGCCGCCACCCGCAGCGGCACGAGTACCTCGAGGTACCAGCGCTCCACGTCCGTCCACCCCTCCAGCGGTACGGCGGAACGCTCGCGGTACCGCAGCTGCGCCGGACCGGTCAACCCGGGCCGCGCCAGCAGGACCGGCCGGCACTCGTCCGGGTAGCGCGCAGCCAGCGCCGCGCTCTCCGGACGCGGACCGACCAGCGTCATCTGCCCGCGCACCACATGCCACAGCTGCGGTAGTTCGTCGATCGCGGTCCGGCGCAGGATCGCGCCGATCGGGGTGATCCGGGCATCCGTTGCCGCGGTCACCTCGGGGCCGGAGGCAACGGTCCGCATCGTGCGGAACTTGTACAGGTTGAAGAGCCGGCCGTTCTCTCCCACCCTGACCTGCCGGAAGAACACCGGCCGGCCGCTGGTGACGAGCACGAGCACGGCGACGACCAGCAGCAGCGGCAACGCGACGATCAGCAACAGCCCGCCGATCTCCAGGTCCAGCAGCCGCCTGCCAGGTCCGACCCGCATAGCCATCCTTGTCTCCTAACCGGTGCCGGCGGCAACGAAAACCGCGGTGAACGCCTGCGCCGCGAGGTCGCACTCGTGCGCGAACGCGGCGGGGTCGGTGGGCATCATCGACGGCGTCATGTGGGTGATCAGCCGCACGCCCAGCCGCCGTTGCCGGACCAGCGAGGCCCAGAGTGGGTTGCTGCCGAGATCGGGCGGGAGCAGGCTGAACACCTTGCCCTGGTAGTGCTGCCGCCAGGTCCAGATGTCGACGGCCTGTGCCCCGGCCGAAACCGGAGTGGTGATGTACGTCGCCGTGTCCGTCGCGGCCTGGGCCGCGGATCCCTGGTAGCCGTCGGCGGCCGCGAGCGCCTTGCGGGACTGCAGGATGGTCATCCCCTCCCACCCCTGCGCACGTACCCGGTTCCAGATCTCGGTCTGTGCGGTCTGCTGGTCCAGACCCCAGCCGGCGTAGGTACCAGGGCTGAGCAGCCCGGTACTGAGATCCAGGCGGTCGATCAAGTGCGCCCGCAGGTAGCCCTCGACGGCCGCCGCGCTCGCCGCCGGGTACTTCAGCCGGACCCGTTGGGCGCAGCCTTCCTGGTTGCCGCCGCGCCACGGCAGGCAGCCGAGCTCCGGGACCACCGCGTCGACCAGAATCTGCTTGCCCGGGGCAACTTTGGCCAGACTGCTGCGCGCCTGCCGGAGGAAATCGGTGGCCTGTCCCGGGGAGGTCAGGCCGTCGCCGTACCCGATCTCGTCGGAGATCTTGAACCCGGCGGTCCCCGGTACCGAGGCCAGCTGCCCGAGCCGGGCGATCGCTCCGTCGAACGCGGCCGGACCGTCCAGCCAGCGCTTCACCAGGTCGGTTTCCCACCAGATAGTCACGCCGTGCTGGTGCAGCGCGGTGGCGAGAGCGACGTATCGGTCACCGGGTAGCTGTGCCGGTGCGGTGCCGGGACTCGGACTGCTGGGCGGTGGCTCGGTCGGGTCCGACGGCGTACTGATCGGCGGGCCGTGGTCCGGGGAGGTCGTCGGCGGACCGGCCGCGGAGCCGTTGGAGCATCCGGCCAGCAGCATCACCAGTCCGGCGCCGATCGCGATCGCTTTCACGGTGTTCCCTCCCCAACAGCAGCAACGGTCGCCCGGTGCCGCGCTGCCGGTGCGCTGAGCCGCAACAACAGGCCGATCAGCAAGGCATCGGTCGTCAGGTACGCCGCGGTGGACGCGATCGCCGCGCCCATCGCTCCGTGCCGCGGAATCAGCGTGACGTCGAGCACGACCGTGACGACCAGTCCGGCGCCGAACGCGATCGAGTTGAGCCCCGGCGTACCGCGTCCGTACAGATACGCACTCGCGACGCCGGATGCGCCGGCCAGCACCATGCCCGCGACCAGCACTCGCGCCGGCGTGACGGCGGACCCGAACGACGCGCCGTACAGCAGCCGCATCACCGGACCTGCCAGGACCGCGACCGGAATCGCGGCGACCGCGACGCCCAAGAGCGTCGGCCGGATCAGCCGGCGGGCGAGCCCAGCCGCACGCTGCTGGTCGAGTTTCGCCAGCCGGGGGTAGAAGACCCAGGTCAGCGCGGTACCGGGCAGCCGGAGCAGTTCGGCGTACTTCGACGCGACCGCGTAGCCACCCAGGATCGCCGGACCGGCGAGCGCGCCGAGGATCGCGACGTCGAGGCGCAGGTTCAGCAACGTGATCAGGCCACCCACCTGACCGCGCAGACCGTACGACGCCACCTGGCGCGCGAGGTCCTTGTCCGGGCGTCCCCACCAGCTCGACAGACCGAGCCGGCGCCACCCGAGCCGCCGGCCGACCCGCCGCCAGGCGTCGACCGCGACGGCCAGGTCGGCGAGTCCGAGCCCGATGATGATCGCCCCGATGCCGTGGATGCCGACGAACAGCGGCAGCACGAAGCAGGGCAGGAACGCGAGTTCCTCGGCCGCGATCACCACGTCACCGCCGCGCCGGTCCTCGAGTCCTTGCAGCGCGGTCTTGCCGATCGTCAGCAGCAGCTGGCTCGCGACGGTCGCACCCGCGGCCGCGATCATCCAGGGCGGCTCGTGCGGGAAGAAAACCTTGGCGAGCAGCGGCGACGCGGCGACCCACAGCGCCGTACCGGCGATCGCTCCGGCGGCACCGATCGCCATCAGCGTCGGCCAGAGCCGGGGCAGGTCGCGGCGCGGTACAGCGAGGAAGTACGCGAGCGCCCCGGGCAGCCCGAGGACGCACAGCACGCCGACCAGGCCGGGCAGCATCCGGAGCAGTGCGTATTCGCCGACCGCCGAGGGTCCGCCGGTCCGGGCGACGAGCACGGTGGCGAGGGTCAGTCCGAGGATGGCGAGCAGCCGCGCGGAGGTGTTGGACAGGACGGAGCGGATCATGACGTCTCCTCGTGCCGGTGGTCCTGCATCGCCAGGACGAGCGCCGCGACCAGGCCGAGCCAGGTCCACAGATGCCGGAAGTGCAGAACCTCGTAGAACCCGGCGGCGGTCGCCATCACCGGTCCGATGACTGCCAGCAGCCACGGTCGGGGTACGAGTTCGGCGTATCCCTTCGGCAGGTTCCCGAAGACCAGCCGCACGCAGCGCGCGAACAGGGCGACGCCGAACACCAGCAACCCGATCCCGCCGATCACGCCGCGCTCCAGCAGCGTCGCGAGGTAGTCGTTGTGGGCTTCCTTGACGTACGGCGCCTGCGTGGCCTCCAGGGTCGCCTTGGTCCGGGCCGGTCCGTAGCCGGCGGCGTCCCCCTCGAGGAACAGGTTCGCGCCCTCGCGGACGATCGTGGCCCGCTCGCCGCTGGAGTTCGCGCTGCGGCCGAACGAGTCGCGCAGCAGCGGGATGCTGCCGGCCGCCGCTTCACGGAGCTGGGTCAGGTCGATGCGCGGCATGACGAAACCTGCGATCAGGCCGCCCGCCAGCGCGGCGGTCGCGAGCACGGCCACACCGGCGACGGCGCCCCGGCGACGGTACGTGGTCACCGCGACGGCCAGCAGTAGGCCGACCATCAGTGTGAGCATCGCGCCGTTGGAGCCGGTGAACCCGATCGCGAGCAGCACCAGCAGATAAGCGATCCGGCGGACGCCGGGGGAGCGCGGGTGTTTGCACGCGGCAATGACGAACAGCGAGACGACCAGGTAGTTGCCGGCCAGATTGGGATCGCCGAACGTGTACGGCGCGCGCACACCGTCCTTGGCCGACACTCCGGTCAGCGCGTTGAAGCCGACCAGGTACGCGGCCGCCATGACGCCGGAGTAGATCGTGGCCGTACGGCACCAGGACACGGTGACGGCGCGGACGATCGCCGGGTTGTGCCGGCCGAGGGCGAGCGCCGCAGCCCACATCAGCAGCAGCAGGTCCTGGATCAGCACCAGCCCGGTACCGACCGGTGCGACGGCGAGGTACGCGGCGAAGGCGCCGCCGAGCATGAGCCCGGCCACGCCCGCGGAGTACGGGAGTCTGATCGGCAGGTGTTCACGGCCCGCCCACAGCAGGCCCAGGACGATGCACAGCAGCATGCCCGCATCCGCCGGTGCGGTGTTGCCCGGGCCGGCCGGGGTCAGGAACGGGAGCAAACAGGTCGTCAGGCCCATTACCGCCACCAGCGCGTCACCGCGTGGCATGCCTTGCAGCCCGTGCAGGCCGGGTTGCCGCTCGATGGGCGTAGTGGTCGTCATCGCGGTTTGGTCCCGTCGGTGAGCGGCCAGTACGGGAGACCGGCCAGCAGTTCGAGGTGCTGGGCGGCGAAATCGTCGTCATTGGCGGTCGCCGCGATCTCTCCCAGCCCGGCGAGCGCGGCGCCGTACCAGAGGATCGTCGGTAGCCCGAGCGTTTCGAGCCCGGTACGCAGGTACAGCCGGACGAGATCCGGCAGCCAACCCGCCTCGAGCAGGCCGTACCTGATCCCCGCGCCGAACCCGATGCGCCGCAGGCCGCGGTGTCCACGGACCTCCCGGCCGGGCCGGGTGTGGCGGTCGAGGTAGAGGCAGTAGCTGAGCGCGAACCGGACCAGGTCCCGCAGCGGCCAGCCGGAGCGGGTACCGCTCTCCCAGTCGACGACGCCGGAGATCCGGCCGTCGTCGACCAGCAGGTTCCCGAACCAGTAGTCGCCGTGCACGACGGTGGCAGCGGCGCGGTAACCGCGCAGCTGCCGGTCCGCGGCGGCGAGCCGGACCTGTGCCGCCTCGAACTTCGGGTGCCCCGACCAGCGCGTCCGTACGTCGCCGGCGACCTCGTGCGCCCAGGTGATTCTGGTCCGCGCACCGGCGGTCGCGAGCTGCAGGTGCCGGAGCCATCCGCCGGCCAGGGCGAAGTCCTCGGCCACGGCCCGCGGCCGCGAGGTGTGCAGCCAGCGGTGGTACGCGACGCTCATCGGCACGCCACGCAGGACGGTCGTGACCACCGCCGGCAGGCCGTCGCTGTCGAGCGTCTCCAGGTAGCGCGGCACGGTCCGGCCGAACTCGCCGAGGTCGAGCTTGCCGATCGCGATCAGCATCCGGGTCTCGCGCGTGATCGCAGCCGCGGCGGCGACGGTGACCGGGATCTTGATCGCGACCGGCCCGGCCGGGCCGTCGACGTAGGTGCCGGCCGGCGGCGTGACGACGAACGTCCGCTTGGCGTCGGGGTCCTTCGAGGTCGCGATCAGTACGCCGCGGCTGCCCGGCGCGAACAACAGGTCGTGTACCGACCGCGGGCGCGGCTGGAAGGCCTTGGGAGCTTCGGTCATCGCCGCCTCCCGACCAGGACGCGGGCCGGTGCGACAGCGCCGGTCCAGCGCCACGGCGCGAGCCGTGCCAGCGCGAGTGCCGCGGACGCCGGTACGGCGAACGCGAGTCCGGGCGGCACCGTGGCCACCGCGGTCCAGAAGTGCCGGACCGCTTCCTCGACGTCGTCGACGACCACCATCGGCCGGTCGAGCGTCGGGAGTACGACGAACTCGCGCTCCGGGACCACGCCGAGCTCCCGCGCCGCCCGCTGCAGCCGCCGGCGGCTGCGCGGATGCTGGTCGATCAGCACGACCGGGCCGTCCGCGGACACCTCGCCGGGCCGGACCGGCCCGCGGCGCAGATCGTGCTCGATCGTGCCGGGCGGGCACAGCTGCAGCCACGGCGAGATCAGGCGTGCGCGATCGCCCGGGGCGAGGACGGGATTCGTCATGACGTCACCAGCGCCCCGGACCGTCCGGCGGAGTACACCTGATCGAGCACCTCGGCCAGGCTCTCCGCGTCGTACGTGCTGCCGGCTGCTGCCTGCCCGCGCCGGGCCATTCGTTGGGCCTTCCCACGATCGGCGAGCAGTTCGTCAATGGCTTCGGCCAGCAGCGGCGGACGCCCTGGCGGAACGAGGATCCCGCTCTCGCCGGGGACGACCAGGTCGGGCACCGAGTTGACCGCGGTCGCCACCACCGGCAGACCGCAGCGCATTGCCTCCACCACCGCGCAGGGCAGACCCTCGTACCGGCTCGCCATCGCGAACACGTCGAAGGCCGGCAGCAGCTGCGGTACGTCGGACCGCTCGCCGGCGAACAGGAACCGCTCCTCGAGCCCCATCCGGCGGACCAGGGCGCGAGCCTCGTTCTCACCTGGCCCCGAGCCGATCCAGACCGCGACGGCGTCGGTGTGCCGCAGTGCGGCGATCGCGGCGATCAGGTGTTCCGGAGCCTTCTGGTAGTCGATCCGGCCGACGGTGCCGACCAGGGGGACGGCCGGGCCGATTCCGAGCTCGGCCCGGGCCGCCTTCCGGGAGGCCTCCGTCTGCGGTACGGTCACCGACTCCACGACGGGCGTGACGGTGCGCAGTGTGCTTGGTGTCGCGAGTCCGAGCCGCAGGGCCTCGGTCGCGACCCCGGTACCGATGGCGAGTACGTCGTCGGTGATCCGCGCGAGCCGCCGTTCGATCGCGATGTACGCCGTACGCCGCAACGGGTTCTGGAACTGGTGGAACGGGAAGCCGTGGTAGGTGTGCACGATCCGCGGCACGCCGGCGCGATGTGCGGCGAGCCGGCCGAGCGCGCCGGCCTTCGCGCTGTGCGTGTGGACGACGTCGTACCGGCCGGCCGCGCACAACGCGGTCAGTTGCCGCAGCGCCCGGCGGTCGTCGTTCGGGGACAGCGGTGAGACCAGCGATGGTTCGATCAGGACCCGCATCCCGGCCGCGGCCGCGCGGTCGGTGAGCGGGCCGCCCTGCCCGGTGATGATCGTGACCCGGTAGCGGGCCGGGTCGAGCGGCAGGACACCGCGCAACGCGACCCCACCGGCCCCGGCGATGAACCGGGTCACGATCTGCGCGACCTCGATCTGCCCCTTGGTCTGTGCCGTGTCCTGGGCACCCATCAGCTCGCCCTTCCGGTCCGGACGGCGGCCAGTGGACGCCGCAGCAGTTCGGTCAGCCCGGCGCCGGGCTCTTTGCCGAGCAGCAGCTCGACCGCGGGCAGCCGGGTGGTGAGCCGGCCGGCGATCTCCTCGATCGGCGGATGCACCGGCCCGCAGCCGGTTGCCGTCGCGACCAGCGCCGCGATCGACCAGAACCGGCGCAGCTCGCCGGCCGCATAGGTGCCGGCCACGATCCGCCGGGCCGCCGCCGCGGGGGTGAGTTCACGCAGTTCGGGCGACTCCTGGTTCCCGCGGCGCAGTACGACGATCAGTTCCGGAGGCAACGACCTGACCCGATGCGTCCACGCCTGCTCGCGGCGGCCGTGGAGCGCCCGCTGCCCGGTACCGTCGAGCAGCCGCAGCGGTTCGGCCACGCCGTACGCCGTCGTACCGTCGCAGACCGCGAGGTTGTCGCAGGTCGCCCGGGAACCGTCGGCCAGGGCCCGCGCGACGAGCGTCGACTTGCCGACACCACCCGGTCCGGCCAGTAGGACCGCGACCCCGCCGACCTCGACGATCGAGACGTGCAGCGGTGCGAACCCCTGTTGCATCGCGAACCAGAGCGCCGGGTAGTGCAGCAGGACCTGGCTGTTCAACGCATGCTGCCGCGCAGGAAGCAGTTTGGCGACGGCGGACTCCCGGTACGACGGGCGCCACCGGCTCGCGACCCGCAGACCGTCGACGTCGATCGCCCATCGCTGGTCGTACCCGGAACCGCCGACGTTCGTGAGCACCACCTCGCCACCCGGCGTCGCCCAGACGCCTCGCGTGATCAACTCCGCGCCGCTCCTGCTGAACGGCTCTCGAGTGTTCTCGACCGCGAGCACGACGTTCGGCGGATCCGTTGCCACCAGCCCCGGTCGCTCCGGCCCACCCGCGGCGTTCACCAGGTCTCGGACGGCGTTGACGGAACCGTGCATCGCCACACGCTGTCCCGCCGTGTGGAGTAGCGCGCTGCTCATCCTTGTGGTCACCGCAGCCTGCCGAAGCGCCGCTGCGCCGGGCCGTGGACGAGCCCGAGCACCGGCCAGCGGACGGCCTTCAGGACGTCGTCGAGGTCGTCCAGCCGGCGCAGCAGCACGGTGCCGGTGGAAACCACGACCACGCCGGCCGTCATCTCGTCCTCAGGCGTGACGGCCGACAATCCGGTGAAGCGGACGTTGGTGAAGCCATCGATTTCGAAGACAGGCCCGGTATCGTCCGGACCGGCCGGTTGCTTCGCCTGTTTCGGCGCATGGGTCCGTCCGGACAACGAGAACAGCAGCTTGCTGACGGTGTCCGCGTCGTCGGCGTCGGCACCCATCAGCACCACCGAGTCGACACCCTGCCGCCGGGCTGCCAGTGCCATCGTGTTGCGGAGCGACTCGATGTCCTCGGTCGACTTGCCGAGTACCGGCGCCTGGAGCATCCGGGCCAGCGCGCGGATGCCGTTGACGCGCGGACGGAAGGTCTCCAGGACGGTCGCCGCGGTGAGGCCGAGCACCAGACCGAGCAGCAGCGCCAGCGCGAGCTGCGGCAGGATCGAGCTCGGTTCGCGCCGGATGTCCGGCTGGTCGCTGACCAGTACGACCTGGTCCCGGGTCGCGTTCTTCGCGACCAGTTGCGCCCGCTGGCCGCTGAGTTCGCTCAGCAGCTGGTTGGCGGACTGGATCTGGACCCCCAGATCGGCGCGGGCGGTGACGTCGGCGATCCCGCGCAGCTGGGCGACCAGCTTGTCCCGGCGCGCGGTCGCGTCGTCGATCTGGCTGGTCAGGTCGGCCAGGGTGCCGCGGAACGTTGCCTGGTCACCCTGGTTCATGAACAGCGCCACCCGGTTGGCGAGCTGGACCACGACCCGGCCGGCCGCGAGCGGGTCGTCGTCACTGACGCTCAGCTCGACGACCGAGGACCCGCCGATACGCTGCGCCGCCACGTTCGTGGTCGCGTACTTGTCGACGTCGCGCTGTACGTTCGCGGCCTGCAACGCGGTACCGAGCAGGCTCGGGGTGGTCGCGACGGCGAGCACCCGGCTGTTCATGCCTTCGGCCTCGGTCGCCGAGCTCGGCGAGCCGGCCACGACCTGCATCCGGATCGAGGCGATGGTCGGGTCCTGCCGCTTCGCGACCAGGATCGCCGCACCCGCGATCGGGACCAGCACGCACACCAGGATCAGCGCCAGGTGTGCGCGGACGATCCGGCGGAACATCTCCTCCAGCGTCATGACTGCGCCCTTCCTCGGTTCGTGTGCATCACAGCAGGACCAGTACGGTCTTGCTCGCGGACGAGGACTTGCCGATGGAGTCGGTCACGGTCACCGTCACGGTGTAGAGCCCCAGTGAGTTGTAGGTGCAGCTCGTGGTTGCACTCGTCTGCGGCGGCAGCGTCGTGCCGTTGCCGCAGTTGAAGGTGTAGGTCGCGATCGGCGTCTTGTCCGGGTCGGTCGACTTCGAGGCGTCCGCCTGGACGGCCTGCTTGGACTTGACCGTCGTCTTGTTCAGCGACAGCACTGCGGTCGGCGGCACGTCGGCGAGGATCTTCACCTGGGTGGTGGCCCGGCTGGTCAGACCGCCCGTGTCGGTCACCGTCACCGCCGCGGTGTAGGTGCCGGCGGTCGGGTAGGTGCAGTTCGCCGTCGACGTCGTCAGTGCGCCGGTCGTCGTGCCGTTGCCGCAGTCGAAGGTGTAGCCGGCCAGCGGACGGCCGTCGGCGTCGGACGACTTGGAGGCGTCCATCAGCACGGTTTGCGGTACGTACGCCTGTGCCGGCGTGGCGGTCAGCCGTGCCGTCGGTACGCCGTTCGGCTGGACCACGATCGGAGCGCTGGTCCAGGTGTCGGTCCGGCCCGCGGTGTCGGTCACGGTCAGCGTCGGGGCGTACGTCGCGGCAGTGGTGTAGTTGCAGGTGCCGGTCGCCTGCGCGATCGTCGTACCGTTTCCGCAGGCAATGAGGTACGTCGCGAGCGGAGCGGACTGCCCGACGCTCGTGGAGCCGTCCACCGTGACTGCCACCGGCGCGAAGCCGGAGGTCGGCGAGACCGTCGCCCGCGCGACCGGACCGACGTACTCGTAGGCACCCAGGTCGGCGTAGCTGACCGATCCGGTACCGGTGTTCGCGACCGCGGGGTCGTCGATCGGCGCGATGCCGTCCTTGTCGGTGCCGCTCCAGCCGGCCGGGGTGGTGTCGGCCGCATCGATCGCGGGAGATGCCGAGGTCAGGTGCAGGTCCCGCCCGGTCAAGTTGACGAACTTCGGGTTCGCCGACTTGCCCGTCGGCTCCTCCCCGCTCACGGCCTGGTACGAGCTGAGCGTGGTGTAGGGCTGCGACGCCCACTCGAACAGCGGTCCGCCGTTGCTCTGGAACACCAGGTCGCGGTCCAGCACGGTGCCCTGGCCGGAGGTCTCGTCGACGCGGATCTCGCCGATCGTCCGGGTGCTGCCGACGGCGTTGTCCATCGTCACGTTGTTCCGGGTGAGGGCACCGCTCGAGCCGCCTTCGAAGTTGATCCCGGCGGTGGCGTTACTGACGACGGTGTTGCTGATCACCTGTGAGCCCGTCGCCTGGAAGTTGTCGATGCCGTGGTCGCCGTTGTCGTAGACCACGTTCCGGCGCACCAGGGTTCCGGTCGCACCGGTATAGGACTCGATGCCGGAGTCGTCGTTGCTGTACGACAGGTTGCCGTCGACAACGGTGTTCTGTGCGGACGACGACACGTCGATGCCGGCAGCGATCCGGGCCGAGAGCCGCTTGTTCCGGTACGCCGTCACGCCGGTCACGGTGTCGCGCGCACCGCCCTGGATGCTGACGCCGTGGAAGTTGTTCTCGTGCGTGACCGAGGCCTTGACGGTGCTGTCGGTGGTGTTGAACAAGCGGATCCCGATCGACAGGTTGGCCGACGCCTGGACGCCGCTCAGAGTGACGTTGGCGGAGTTGTCCGCCGTGACGCCTTGCGCACCCGACTGTGCCGTGTCGATGGTGTCGAGCGACACGCGCTGCACAGTGTCGAGGTACACGCCGCTCAGGTTGGTCTGCCGGACCGCGAAGCCGCTGATGTTCACGTCGGTGACCTGGCGGAGCAGGATGCCGAAGCTGCGCGCGCCCGCGGCGACGGTGTGGCCGGTCGCCGGGTTCGCCCCGCCGATGTCGACGTACAGCGTCGCGGTCGGGGTGTCGTAGAACCAGCTGCCGCTGGTGGTCGTTGTACTGCTCGTTGCCTTGGCCAATGGTTGCCCGTCCAGGAAGACCTGCGACGGTGCCGGGGTGAAGGCGTGCTTCCACGCGTTCGTCGACGTGGCGGACCAGCCGGCCGCATCGGACACGTCATTCGTGCCGAGGACGACGGCCGACGGCGAGGTCGCGCGCAGCGTGATCGGAGCGCCCGGTTCCCCACTCGCGGTGAGCTGGACCTGCTCGCGGTACTGGCCCGCACCGACCAGGATCGTGTCGCCGGCCAACGCCTTCTTGGTGGCCGCGCCGATCGAGCAGAACGGCGTCGTCACGGTGCCCGGGCCGGTGTCACTGCAGGACGGGTTCGTCTGCTCGACGGAGTAGGTCTGCAGTTGCCGCAGGCTGACGACCTCCTGGGCGGTCGCGGTGTCGGTCAGCCCGGCGGTGTCGGTGACCGTCGTGGTCACGGTGAACGTACCGGCCGCCGCGTACTTGTGCGTCGCGGTCGCCGGCGCCTGCGGACCGACCACTGTGCCGTCACCGAAGTCGAAGGTGTAGGACGCGATGCCGTTCACGTCGGCGTCGCTCGAACCGCTCGCGTCCGCGGTCACCGGCGTCGACGGCGGCATGTTCACGGCAGCCGGGTTGAGGACAGCGGCCGCGTGCGGCGGGTAGTCGGTCGCACCCGCGATCGGCTGGTACTCCAAGGCCCCGCGGTCGGCGTACGTCGGCGTACCCGCGCCGGTGTCCGGCACAATCGCGTCGTCGGCCGGCGCGTTGCCGCCCTGGTCGGCGGCGACGAAGTTCGCCACCGACGAGTCGGCCGAGTCGACCGCCGCCGAACCGGCCACCAGCCGGAAGTCCGCGCCGGCCGGGTTGACGAAGTCGGGGTCGAGGGACAGGCCGTGCGCCTCCTGACCGGTCGCGGTCGCGAACGCGGTCAGGGTCTTGTAGATCACGCCGTTGACCTTCGTGCTCGGTGCGACGACGTGGTTGTAGGCCATGTCACGATCGGCGGTGAGGCCGGAGTACGAACCGGCGTCGACGTACAGGTCGTACTCGGTCGCCGTGGTGCCGTTGTCGACCAGGAGGTTGTCGGCAACGGTGGCACCGGTCGAGGTGCCCTCGATCGAGATGCCGTCCCGGCGGTTCCCGTACGCCGTGTTGTTGAGGTACTGCACCCCGGTCGACGTCAGCGTGTCGAAGCCGTGGTCGCCGTTGCCGTAGGAGATGTTGCGCGCGACGAGCGCGCGGTGGCTGCTGCTGTAGATCTGGATCCCGCTGTCCTGGTTCTGGTAGGTGATGTTGCCGATCACCCGGTTGTCCGGCGAGCTGGTGTCGACGTCGATGCCGTTCGCGGTGGCGTTCGGGTTCAGCGAGATGTTCGCGTAGGCCGTGTTGCCGGTAAGCAGGTTGTTCGGCGAGGTGCCCAGTCCGATCCCGTGCAGCCCGTTGTTGTGAGTGGTGGACGCGGTGACCGTCACCCCGCTGGACGCGTTCAGCTTGATCCCGGTGGACAGCGCGTTGTCCACGGCCGTGGAGCGGACGGTGATCGAGCTGTTCGAGCAGGTGTCGACGAGTACGCCGTTTCCGGCCGACTGCGAGGTGGTGACGTGGTCGACGGTGATCGCGGAGGACGACAGCAACCGCACGCCGGCCAAGTTCGCGCGGTCGAACTCGAGGTTGCTGATGACAACGTTCTGCTTGCTGCTGGTGGTGACGCCGAACGACTGCGCGCCCGCCTCGACCTGGTGCCCGTCACCCGGGTTCGGGCCGCCGAGGTCGACGTACAGGACCTTGGCGGTCGCGTCGTAGAACCAGCTGTTCGGCGTTGTCGTGGTGGCGGAGGTGGCGGTCGCCAGGCGCTGGTTGTCGACGAAGACCTGCTTGGGCGCGGACGGCGGGGTGTACGGAGCCGACCAGGCGGTCGTGCTGGTTGCGGTCCAGAGCGCAGCGCCGGCCAGCGACTTGGTGCCGAGTACGACGACGCCCGGTGCGTCACCGGTGACCGTGATCGGGTCGGTGGCGGTGCCGGACGCGTTGACCGTGACCTGCTCGCGGTAGATGCCCGGGGCAACGTGCACGGTGTCGCCCGGGAGTACGGCCTTCTTGGTGCCCTGGGAGATCGTGCAGAACGGCGCCGCCTGGGTGCCGGCACCGGTGTCGCTGCACGCGACAGTGTTGTTCACCCAGTAGCCGGTACCGACGGCGTTCGCCGGGCTGCTCGTCACGACCAGCACCAGTGCCGCGGTCGTGCTGATGACCGTGGCCGCTGCCAGACTCCGTAGCCGCTTGTTCATGGTGTCTCCCCAGTCGTCAGTGCAGAACTGCGATAGGTCGCATCCGGGCTACTGGCTTGACCAGGCCGTTGCGGACGAGGACGTCGAGGGCCGCGTTCACGCCACGGTCGTCGAAGTGGTGGGCATCGGTGGGCGCGCCGTCGTCGTACCGGTAGCGGCGCGTCTTGCGCTTCAGCGGGTCGTCGCCGGACACACCCCGGGCAACCAGGTCGGAAACAACGGTGCCGGCGCCGTGGCAGGCGGAGTACAGGCTGGTCGCCGCTCGATCGCCGGCGACCGCCAGGTAGCTGGAGGTGCGGTGCGTACCGGGCAGCAGCACGGCCTGTCCGGTCTCGGCGAACGTCGTACCCGGCGTCATCATCGACGCCGGGAAGGCACGGCAGGAGTTGTGCCGGTGGACGACGCCGGTGCGGTCCCCGACCGGCTCCTCGTAGATGCTGTTGTGCGGCGAGTCGACGACGAGCCGGCCGGTGGCGCCGCCGAACGAGTCGGCCGCGAGCCGGCGGAGCGCGGCGTACGTGGCGGTCCGGAAGGCGAAGCCGTAGTTCATCGCGGCCGCGGTCGCTAGCATCAACCGCTGGCCTTCGTCACTGGCCAGCGGGAGCGGCGTGCAGCCGGCGGTGAAGTACAGACCGAGCCGGGCGCGCAGCTGCTTGAAGGACCGCGCGGAGCGCAGGTGGAACCACGGCTTGAGCGCCGCGTTCACGGCCTTGATCTGGGCGGGGTAGTCCTTGCGCCGGAAGAACAGCCGCCCGATCTCGCCGGTGAAGACGCCGCCGCCGCCGTGGTACTGGATGGTCAGCTGGCCTTCGCTGACCCCCAGCTTGGCGGCCCGCTCCGGGTCGAGGATCTCCTCGACCCGCTGGAGTTCGACGAAATGGTTGGACGGGCCAATGGTTCCGAACCGGTACCGGGCCAGCTGGAAGGCGACCCCCGGAAGTTCCGTCCGGAGCCGGTCGAGGCCGCCGTACCTTTCCAGGTCGATCCGGCCGCCCTCCTCGATCCGCTCGAGATCCTCGGCCGGCGCACCCCAGCGGTCCACGCTGAACTCGGAGCCGGCGCCGACGGCCTTGACGACCTCCTGCCGGCTGAGCTCGGCGGTTCCGCGGGTCGGGTACGGATAGCGCTCGCGGACCGCCCGCATGAACGTGTCGACGGCCTTGTCGTCCGGTACTTCGGAGTCGACGGCGATCAGCGCCATCCCGCAGTTCACCGACGAACTGGTCAGCTCGGTACGGATCGTGCCGTGGGTCGCGACCGCGACGCTCGACGGCAGCTCCATCTTCGACTTGTGGTGGAAGTCCGGCAGGACCACCGGTGGAGCGGCCAGGTCCGCGCCCTCGACCCGATGTCCGAGCGCCGAGATCGTCGCCCGGCCCGCGGGGAGCAGGGTGGGGTCATCGAAGACCGTCGGGGGGACCGAGACGGTACCGTCGAGGACGCGGACGTCCAGTGGTGGCAGTTCTGGCAGTTCTGGAGTGGCCTCAGTGGTCATGCTCTACTCGCAGTCTGTTCGTCGGTCGGGTCAGAAGCCGTCGGGGTACGGGGCGCCGGCCGAGACCAGGCCGGGAGTCGGGCTGTACTCCGGAACCAGCCGGCGCAGGTGCCGGGAGACCTCGTCGGGCCGGTTGTGCGCGGCGGCGTCGTACAGCTCCCGCAGCCCGGCCCGGAAGCCGGCCGGCGGCGGCGGCGCCACGGTCATCGAGATCCGCGGATGGTCGGTCGGCGTGGCTTCCTCGCCGGCGCCGAACAGTTCCTCGGTGAGCTTCTCGCCCGGCCGCAGCCCGGTGTACTTGACGTCGACGTCGCGGACGTTGAGCAGCCCGGCGAAGTTGTGGACCAGGTCCACGATCCGCACCGGCTCACCCATGTCCAGCACGTACGTCGCCGAGCCGTGCGACATCCGGGCCGCCTCCAGCACCAGCCCGACCGCTTCCTCGATCGTCATGAAGAACCGGCTGACGTCGGGATGCGTGATCGTCACCGGCCCGCCGCTGGCGAGCTGGTCGCGGACCACGTGCAGCAGCGAGCCGCGGCTGCCGAGCACGTTGCCGAACCGGACGGCGGTCAGCACCGTGGTGGCCGGCTGCTGCGACTCCAGTACGAGTTCGGCCAGCCGTTTGGTTGCCCCGAGCACCGAAGTCGGGTTCGCGGCCTTGTCGGTGGAGATCAGCACGAACCGCTCGACGTCGTGCGCGACCGCGGCCTCGACCAGGTTCTGGGTACCGCGAACGTTCGACTTCACGCCCTCGCACGGGTGCCGCTCGAGCACCGGCAGGTGTTTCAGCGCGGCCGCGTGGAAGACGATCTGCGGACGGTAGTCGCGGAACAGCTGGTACAGCCGCTCGCTGTCGCGGATGTCGGCGACGACGGTGTTCTCGGTGTCCAGCAGCGCCTCGCCCCACAGCTCGAGCTGGGTGCGGTGCAGGTTGGACTCGTCGTGGTCGAGCATGATCAGCTGCTCGGGACCGAACCCGTACACCTGCCGGCACAACTCGCTGCCGATCGAGCCGCCGGCGCCGGTGACCAGGACCCGCTTGCCGGCGATCGCCTCCCGGGCGTGCCGGCTGACGACGTGCATCTCCGGCCGGCCGATCAGCGGTCCGACCTGGAGTTCCCGCATGTCGGTACCGGCGATCTGCCGCTGCAGCGCGGACAGGAACGGCGGCAGGTGCAGTACGGTCGCGCCCAGGGCGGCGGCGCGCCGGCCGAGCTGGCGTACCTCGTTCGGCGGCATCGACGGGATGGCTACCACCACCACGTCGGCCCGGCTGTGCTCGAGCACCTCCTCCAGGTCGGCCAAGGTGCCGAGGACCCGGCGTCCGCCGTACCGGCGGCCGCGCTTGGCGGGGTCGTCGTCCAGGAAACCGACCGGCTCCAGCCCGAACGAGCTGACCCGGCGCAGGTCGCGGGCCAGCGCGACCCCGGCCTCCCCGGCCCCGACCACGATGGTCCGCAGCAGGTTCTTCTCGCTGTGCTGTAGCAGCAGAGGCTCACTCATTCCGTTCCCTTTCCGGAGATTCCCTGATGCGCGATGCCGGTGATCGCCGCACACACCGCGTCGACCTGTGCGCCGCTCAGCCGCGGATACATCGGCAGCGACAGCAGTTGGCCGAACAGTGCGTCGGCACCGGTCAGTCCGGCCGACGGGATCAGGGCTGCCTGGCTGAAGTACGCGAGCCGGTGGACCGGGATGAAGTGCACCGAGGTGCCGATGGCGCGTTCGGAGAGCGCGGCGATGACCTCGTCCCGGTCGATCCCGCCGTTCAACCGCAGCCGGATCGGGTAGAGGTGCCACGCGTGGGTGCCCTGCCCGGGAGCCGGCCGGTGCGGCAGGCCGACACCGGGCAGTCCCGCGAGCTGTTCGTCGTACTGGGCCGCGATCTGGGCGCGGCGGCGCTGCCAGGACGGGAAGTGGGTGAGCTGGGCTCGCCCCATTGCCGCCTGGATGTCGGTCATGTTCGCCTTCAGGCCGGCGTCGGCGACGTTGTAGCGCCAGCTCCCGCCGGGCAGGTACCGCCGCCAGGCGTCGGCCGTCATCCCGTGCAGCCGGGCCTTGCGGAGCCAGTCGGCGCGGGCGGCGTCGTCGGTGGTGATCATCCCGCCCTCGCCGAGCGGCAGGTTCTTGGTGGCGTAGAAGCTGAAGCAGGTCGCCCCGGGACCGGAGCCGACCGGGGCGTCACCGGCGTACGTTCCGAGGGCGTGCGCGGCGTCCACCACCACGTGGTCGAGTGGTACGCCGGCCGCCTCGGCCAGTGCCGGTACGTCGGCCACGTCGCCGGCCCAGTGCACCACGGTCAGCGCGGCCGGCCGGCCGAACGCCTGGACCGCGGTGCGCACCGTCGCCGGCGTCGGCAGCCCGGTCGCCGGGTCGACGTCGACCAGCACCGGCTGGTGCCCGGCGTGCATGATCGCCTGGACGGCGCCGCAGAACGTCATCGTCGAGCTCAGCACCAGCGACCCGGGCGGCAGCCCGAGCGAACGCAGCGCGAGCTCGATTCCTTGCGTGCACGACGACACCGCGACCGCGTACTCGGCGCCGACCGCGGCCGCGAACTCGGTCTCGAACGCCGCGACCTCCCTGCCCGTCGTCACCCAGCCCGACTGCAGCACCCGCAGTACGGCGGCCTGCGCGTCGGAGGTGATGTGGCAGTCCGCGAACGGTACGGCGAGATCCACGGCCGGCGCAGGACGTGGCACAGCACTGATTCGGGTAGTCATCCCGATGCCCCCCTCGAGGCCCCCCACGGGCCCTGATGTCCCTTGACGCTACGAGCTGTGATCGCGGGCCGCGCCCGACGACGAGACGAGAACGCCTACGTCAAGAGGATGATCCGGGCCGCGCGGCAATTACGGACCCGTTGTTCTCGTCGACGCCCGTCACACCGTGTGAGCGGGCAAAGGCGACCAGTGCGAGTGTCGAGTGCTGTCCCGAGCGCCGCAGCAGGCTCTGGATGTGCGTCCGTACGGTGTTCGTGGACACGAACAGCTGCTCGGCGGTCTCGTTCCGGGTCATCCCGGCGACCAGGCAGCGCAGTACGTCGAGCTCGCGGGGCGTCAGCCGGTCCACGAAACCGTCGGCCACTCGTTGCCGTCGCAGGTCGCCCAAGAGATGGCCCAGTACCGGTTCCAAGGTCGCCGGAGCTAGGTACAGATGTCCGTCCAGCACCTGCCAGATCGCGGCGACCAGGGCCGGTAGCCGGGTGGTCTTCGCCAGCCAGCCGCGGGCGCCCGCGTCGAGGGCCTGCACGATCAGTCGGGGATCGGTGCTGCCGGACAGCATGATCACCGCCGGTGGGTCGGGTTCGGCGATCAGCTCGGCCAGCAGGTCCGAACCCGACTCCTCGGCCAGCGACAGATCGAGCAGCACCAGATCGGGGCGGCCGGCAGCGATCAGCGTCCGGGCACCGGCCAGGTTCGACGCGGTACCGACCGGACCGATGCCCGGCTCGGCCGCGAGCAGGTTCGCCAGGGCCTCGGCGAACACGCGGTGGTCGTCGACGAGCAGCACCGCCACCCCGTCGGTGCCTGTCGTGCCGTCCATGCCATCGGCGCCGTTCGGGCCGTTCGGGCCGTTCAGGCTGTGGTGGGCGGTCACCGGTGCCCGTCCGCGGCGAGTTCCCGGACGTCGACCAGGCCGGCGTCGGCGGCCGCGCGGGCCAGCTTGCCGCGTCCGTGCACCCTGAGCTTGCGGAGCACCTGCTGGACGTGGGTACGGATGGTGTGCCGGCTGACGCCGAGGATGCCGGCCATCTGCTCGGTGTTGTAGCCCTGCACCACGAGCCGCAGTACCTGCAGTTCCCTGGTGGTCAGCGCGTCGACGACCGGTCGCGGTCGGCGTCGGTCGGCGGACGGTCTGCCCTCGGCCACATGATTGCCCCGGGCCACCAATTCGGCGACCTCGATCACTGCGCGCAGACTGCAGGCCTTACTGACCACGCCCTCGACGACCCCACCGTCGAATGCCTGCCAGGCCCGGTCGTCCTGCGGGTCCGCGAGCAGTACGACGTACGGTGTCCGGTCCCGGTGCCGCAGCAGATCGGTCGCGGCCGGCACGTCGAGCAGGTACAGGTCCGGTGAACGACCGGCGACCTCGAACAACTGTTGCAGATCGTCGCCGGTGGCAACGATCTCGTGGCCGTGCCGCTCGAAGGCGGCGGCCAGCACCGAGGCGAAGAGCCAGTACTCCTCGCAGATCGCCAGCCTCATACCGACCTCACCCTCGGGTGGCCGGCGGGCAGGCTGAGCCGGACGGTGGTTCCGGAGCCGGGGACGCTGGCGATCTCGAGCCGGCCGCCGTACGCGCGGGCTGCCGCGGCGACCACCTGCAGACCGTGACCGGTTCCGGCGGCGACGTCTCCGAAGCCTGGGCCGTCGTCGGACACCTCGATGTAGGCCTCGCCATCGGCGACGTCCACGCGAAGCTGGACGTGACCGGCGCCGCCGGCCGCGCGGCAGGCGTTGTCGAGCAGGTTGCCGATCGCGCGGCGCAGCAGTGCCTGATCGCCCGCGACCATGACGCGGGTGGCGCGTTCGAAGATCACCGGTGCGCGGTAGGTCAGGCGAACGACGTCGGCGCACTCACCGGCCAGCTGGGTCAGGTTGACACCACCGATCCGCCGCGTGGTTGCCTGCTCGACCTCCAGGATCTCGGCGATCGCTTCGAACTGCTGGCGGATCAGGGCCAGCCTGGCCGGCCCGCCCAGTTCAGCGGTGTCCTCGGACAGGTGCAGACCCGCGGCGACGTACTGCCGCAGATCGTGGAACAGCCGCAGCAGGTGCTCCGGCTCGTCGGCTTTTCCGCCTCTCGCCGGCGATACGTCGGCAGCGCTCATCGGTGACCCCCCTCAGGTCCCGACCGAACCGGCCGCCCACCGCGGCCGCACGTCGCCAAAGCCTTCGACAACCACGGACGGTAACCGATCCGTCCCGGTTTCCCCGCTCGAGCCCCCCAAGGCACGCGTCTCGGTCTTCACCGACCAGTACAGACCGTCACCACCGCGAGGGGCAGGGGCAGCGGGCAGACGTCATTGTTCGGTCATCTTCACGTCATCTTGGGGCGTTGCGGGCCCGTTCGTTCGGGGGCTGGTAGCTCACGGCTGGTATTCGTACGCACCGAGGTCGTCGTAGCGCCGTGGTCCTTCCGCGAACGTGTTCCCGGTGGCCGGATCGTCCACTCGGGTCCGGCCCGTGACGTCGGTGGACTGCTCGCCGGAGACGCCCGAGTTGCCGCGGTCGATCGCGGCGGACCCGGTCGCGAGGCGCAGGTTCCAGGAACCTGCGGATACGAACCGCGGATCGGCCTGTACGCCGTGTGCCTCCTGCCCGGTCGCCGCGTGCATCGCGGCCAGCGACGTGTACGTCGTACCGAAGGCGTACATCTTTCCGCTCTTCGTCAGCCAGACCAGGTTGTGGTCCACCGTCGTGGAGGACGGCGCCGAGTCCCAGATGCCGATGTTCCCGGCCCGCCGCGTGCAGGCGATGCCGTGGTAGGCCGGGTACACACCGTTGTCGACGGCAACATTGTTGACGACCAGGTAGTTGCCGGACGTCCCTTCGACGTTGATACCGGTCGTGCAGTTGCGGTAGACGGTGTTGCCGATCAGCCGGCCGCCGGTGACGTTCAGGTCGTCGATGCCGTGGTCACCGTTGTTGTACGTGACGTTCAGTGCGGCCAGGTTGTCGTCGGCGCCGGTGTAGAACTGGATGCCGGAGTCCTCGTTGTCGTGGGTGACGTTGCGCAGCAGGGTGTTTCCCTCGCTGACCACGTTGATCCCGTTGGCGTTCCGTCGGAATCCGTCGGCGTTGAAACTGGCCGCGTTGCCGCTGACCAGGATCCCGGTCGAGCCCGAGGTGATCAGGATGCCGGTGCCGTGGTTGTCGTGCACGTTGTTGCCACTGACAACCGATGCGGAGGAGGACCGGATGCTGATCCCGTACGCCGTCTCGCCCGACACCGGGTGTCCGGCTCCCGTGACCGTGTTGCCGCTGATCGTGATGTCATGGCTGCCGGAAACGTACACGCCGTCGTACTTCGTTCCGCTGAAGGTGAACCCGGACAGCGTCAGGTAGGCCCGCGACGAGATGTTCGCGCCGAAGCTCGCCGGATCGAGCACCGGATGCCGGCCCGGCCAGGCGCTGATCGTGATTCGCGCGGTCGCCGTCCCGGAGACCGCCGGTTTGATCGTCTCGGTGTACGTCCCGTTGCCGACGTAGAGCGTGAAACCGGCTGCGAGCTTCGCGACTCCCTTGCCGATCGTGCAGTACGGCGTGATCGCCGTGCCAGGGCCGGCGTCGGAGCAGCCGGCTGTCGTACGGTCGACGTACAGGACCGTCGTCGTGCCGCGAGCGACGAGCGGACAGACCAGTGCGGCTCCTGACACCAGGAGTACGCCCCCCAGCCGCACCGCAAGCCTCATGACCACAGAGTGCGGCGGTTCGGTGCCGCTCCGCATCGCTCGTCCGACGTAGAAGATCGTGCCGGTCGACTGAGAAACAGCTGGGAGAAACAGCTGGGAGAACGGCTGCGTACGCCCCCAGGCCGGGCCGGCCGGGACATTCCGGTCACGACGAGGGGGTGTCGTTTCCCGGGGCCGGAACGGCGCCCGGAGCATGTGGGGTGCGTCGGGTTCGGGCGACGTACGCAGCAGGTTCCCCACTGCAGGGTGGCCCGGGGGCCGGGGTGTGGCAACAAAGATGACATGGCCGTCATCGACTGGTCAGTCGGCCGGCAACTCCAGCTCGAACAGTGCGCCGCCGTTCGGGCCGTTCCGGGCGGACAGCCGGCCACCGTGCGCGACCGCGGCGGACCGCGCCATCGCGAGCCCGAGACCGGTACCCATCCGGCCGTTCGGCGGCATCCGGTGCCAGAACCGGTCGAACACGTGCGGCAGGTCCTCCGGCTCGATCCCGGGTCCGGAGTCGGCCACCTCGACGACACAGTGGTCGGCCGATCTCCAGCAGTGCAGGCTGATCGTGCCGCCGACCGGGGTGAAGTTGAGCGCGTTCTCGACCAGGGCGTCCAGGGCCAGCTCGATCCACTCCGGGTCCGCCGCGATCCAGCCGGTCGGCTCGCAGTCGACCCGCCAGGTCCGGTCCGATCGCGCCGACCAGTTGGCGGCCAGTTCGCGGACCAGATTGCCCAGGTTCGTCGGCTGCTCGGAGAGCGCGCCGCCCGAGTCGAGCCGGGCGACCGCGAGCAGCCGATTGGACAGGGCGGTCATCCGCTCGAGTTGCTGCAGCGCGACGGACAGGTCGGAGCGAACCTCCTCGTCCAGGTCCTCGACGGCCACCAGTTCCAGGTGACCACGGGCGATCGTCACCGGGGTCCGGATCGCGTGCGACGCGTCCCGGACGAACTCGTGCTCGCGCTGCACCGCCTGGAGTTGGCGGTCGGTCATCTGTTCCATCTTCTCGACCGCCACGACCCGGCGCCGGACGTGCCAGATCATCACCAGCAACACCATCGGCATCAACGGGACCTCGGCCAGCTCGGCCCACGGCAACCGGCCCTCGGCGGCCTGGTCGACCATCAACCAGCCGCCCAGGACCGTGAACGCGACGGTCGCGGTCACGGTCGGCCCCACCGGCCAGATCCGATACCCGTAGGCGATCGCCACAGCCAGGAACATCAGGTGGAACGGACCCGCCTCAAGACCGGGAAAGACGATCATCAGCGCGAGCATGCCGACGACCACGGCAGCCACCGCGATGTCGATCAGCAGACCGATCCGCGCCGGCGGCCGGAGCCGGCCGACCCGCGGCGCGGCCAGTTCAGGCGCTCTGGAGCTGATAGCCGACATTGCGCACCGTCACGATCAGGTCGGGCCGGATCTTCGACCGCAGCCGGCCGACGCAGACGTCCACCACGTTGGTCGACGGGTCGAAGTCGTACCCCCAGACCTCCGACAGCAGTTCCTGCCGGGAGCAGACGACATCCGGATTGCGCATCAGGTGCCGCAGCAGCAGGAACTCGCGCTTCGGCAGTGCCGTCGGCCGGCCGTCGATGAGCAGTTGCCGGGCCTCGAGGTCGAGCACCATGTCGCCGACCCGGAGCCGGTTCTTGCGCCGGTTGCTCACGTCCTCACCGAGCCGGCCGCGGACCCGCGCGATCAGCTCCCGGATCGCGAACGGTTTCGCGAGGAAGTCCACCGCGCCCTGCTCGAGGCAGCTGATCCGCAGCTGGATGTCCGCCGTGGCCGACAGCACGAGGACCCGGAACCCCGGATCCTGCGCGAGCAGGGCGGACAGGACGGCCTCGCCGTGCATACCGGGCATCACCAGGTCGAGCACGATCAGCGCCGGTGCCTGCTCGAGCGCGAGCCGGAGTCCTCCCAGCCCGTCGGTCGATCCCAGCACCTGATAGCCCTCGGCCTCGAGCGCCCGGCGAACGAAGCGGATCAGGTCCGGCTCGTCATCGATCACCAGAATCTTGGTCATCCGTGCCCCCCTCAGGATGATGACCGTCTGTACGCCATTCTGAGATCCTGCCGCCTGCTACGGAAGTCCTTGCGGCGCTTTTGTGCCACTCTCCGTTAATCATCCGTTTACCTTGCTCCGCCGTGCGTGCCTTGACCGTCACTCAGTGTGGCGAGTCCGCGGACGAATCTCGTGCCAGTGGGAAGACAGGGCCGTGTCAGCGACGTTGGCAACCATGGGGCTGTGGACGAGGGAGGCGCCGTGGGCGAGCTTGAACTGGTGGGTGGGGTTGCGGTCGAGACGTACGGCTCCGGGCCAGGGGTGGTCGTGGTGCCGGGTACGAATCGGCGGGCGCATCACTATCAGGAGTTGGCGTCGGCGCTGGCCGGCGCTCATACGGTGCACGTGGTGGAGCGACGCGGGCGTGGCGCCAGCGCTGCGCGCGGTACGCCGTACAGCGTCGAGGTCGAGGTCGACGACGTACTCGGAGTGCTGGAGCAGACCGGGTCGCGAGTGCTGTTCGGGCACAGCTACGGCGGGTTGATCGCGCTGCACGCCGGGTTGCGGCAGGAGCTGGAAGCGCTGATCGTGTACGAGCCGGGCGTCAGCCTCGACGGGTCGTTCGACCTCAGCTGGCTCGAGGCGTTCAACCGGAAGGTGGCCGACGGGCGGTTCGTCTCCGCGATGGCCACGTTCCTGAAAGGCGCGCAGTTGTTGCCGTTCAAGGCGACTCCGGTGCTCTGGGCAATCTCTCTGCTGCTGATGTTCGGCCGTGAGGAGCGCGACCTGATGCCGCTGACCCCGGCCGAACTCGCCGAGGTCGCCCGCCTCGACTCCGACGGCGCCCGGTACGCCGGCATCACCGCACCGACGCTGTTCCTCGGCGGCGAGAAGACACCGTCGTACCTGACCGGCGTCCTGCCGCGACTCGCGAAGATCGTCCCGCAGGCCGACTACGCGATTCTGCCCGGCCTCGACCACAACGCCCCGGACGAGAGCGCCCCGGACGAGATCGCCCGCCAGCTCCGCCAGTACCTGGTTCGCCTCGGCCGTTAGACCGGTACTCGTTGCCGTCGGGCCAGTACTTGCCTGGAGGGAAAGTGATGTTGTACTTTCCTCTTGGGAAAGCTGTTTTCGGCAAGGCAAGGAGACTGCTGTGACCGAACAACCCTCCGCCGACGAGGCCGCACGCGCCCTGCAGGACGTCGACCGCCGCAGGGATCAGGCAATGGATTCCCTGCAGGGCGGGAAGTGGGTGGACGTCGTCTTCGCCGTCGTGATCTTCCTGTACCTCGCCTCGGCGGACTTCCTGCCCAGCGTCGCCGAGTGGAAGGGATTGGCGCTGGCCGTGCTCGTCGTGGCCTACGTGCTACTGCTGCGCACCCGCCGAGGCGCCGCGTGGCTGGGGCACAGCGTGCGAGTGGACAAGTCGGCGATCCGGCCCAAGTTCGTGGTCGGCGTCTGGCTGGTTCTCGTCCTGCTGGTCGCGGCGACGGTCGCGCTGTCGCTGCTGCACGTGCACATCCCGTACGGAAACACGATCCTGGGTGCGGTGCTGGCGATCGTGCTGATCGTGTTGGGCCGGCAGCTGCGGCGAGGCTTGGCCGCGCTGAGCCGGCGCAGCCGCTCGGGAGGTGCGGCAGATGGCGACGGCTGACCTGGACCCACTCCTGCTCGATCCCACTCGGCTGTCGATCGTGGCGCTGTTGGCCGGCACCGAGTGGGCCGAGTTCAGTTGGGTCCGCGACTCGGCCGGGTTGTCGGACTCCGCACTGTCCAAGCAGATCACCAATCTGGCCGGTCGGGGCTACATCGAAATCAAGAAGGGGTATGTGGGCAAGCGCCCGCGAACATGGCTCACCCTCAGCGCTACAGGGCACCAGGTGCTGCGTGCCCACGTCGCGGCCCTGCGCCAAATCGTCGAGCAGTCGCAACAGGCGGGCAAGGCACACCACGCGTCCGAGCCAAGCGTCTAGCCACCCCCACGACGCAGCCGCCGACTATTTCTGTCGTAGCTGACGGAACGTGCGTTGCAGGTCGGCGGTCCATTCCGTTGGGAGCTCCCACGGTATGAAGTGGCCGCCGTTGGGGTGCGCGGTGATGTTGGTGTGGTTGTACCAGGAGGCGCGGTCGCTGGACAGGAAGTTCTGGACGCGTTCCTCGGGGGTGTGGACACCAGGTGGGTTCTCGTAGCCGACGAACGTGATGCCGGTCGGGGCCTCGACGACCGGTGTGCGGTCGTGGGACGGCGTCCACGGGTAGCGGTTGTTGTTCGCGTACGTGCGGATCGAGGTGTCGATCGCGTTGCCGGCCCAGTAGATCGTCGCGTGCGTGAGCAGGTCGTCGTCGCTGAACGGCTCGTTCTCCGACCAGCTCAGCCAGCGCTCCATGATCCACGCGAGCATGCCGGCGGGTGAGTCCGCGAGCCCGTAGCCGAGCGTCGTCGGGTGCAGGGTGTGCGCGGCGAGATGTGCGGCGAACCGGCGTTCGAACTGGACGATCCCGTTGTGGATCTCGGGTGGCAGGCCCTCCGGGATCGGCCGGCCGCCGCTCAGATCCCAGCCGCGGTCGCCGTTGAAGAAGTCGAGTTTCAGCGCTGAGCCGATGTGAATCCCGTACAGCTCGTCGGCGTACTTGTGGCCGAGCTGCCCGGTCACCAGCGCGCCGACGTCGCAACCGGCCGCGGCGTACTTCTCGAACCCGAGGATGCCGGTCATCAGCTCATGCCAGACCTCGGCGATCTTCCAGAAGTTCATGTCCGGGCGGGTTGGTGTGGAGAACCCGAAGCCGGGCAGCGACGGCACGATCACGTCGAACGCGTCGGCCGGATCGCCGCCGTACGACGCCGGGTCCGCGAGCCGGTCGATCACCTTCGACCAGTGCCAGAACGTCCACGGCCAGCCGTGGCTCAGGATCAACGGGACCGGCGCCGGCCCGACGCCCGGGCGGCGGAGGAAGTGCACGGGTACGTCGCCGACGTCGACGCGGTAGTGGTCGTACGTGTTGATGGCCTGTTCCGCGGCGCGCCAGTCGTAGCCGTCGGCCCAGTACTCGACGAGCGGTTGCAGACGGGTACGACGTACGCCGTAGAAACCGTCGTCGTTGCCGGCGTCGCGCGGCCACTTCGTCGCGCGCAGCCGGGTGCGGAGATCGTCGAGAACTTCATCGGGTACGGCGATGGGAGTGGGGATCATGGTTGGTCCTCCGCGAGTTCGGTCAGGCGATGGAGTACGTCGATCGAGCCCGCGAGTACGGCGCGCTCGTCGGGGGTGAGGCGGTCCACGAGTGCCGCGAGTTTCGCGACGCGGTTCGCGTGCCGGGAGTGCACGATCTCCTGACCGGCCGGGCTCAGGGAGAGCAGGCTGGCGCGGCCGTCGGTCGGGTCGGGGCGGCGCTCGAGCAGGCCGTCGTCCTCGAGTTTGGCGACCAGGCTGGTGAGGGCCGGTTGTTTGAGCTGCTCGGTCGGCAGCAGCGCGGTGAGCCGGAGCGGGCCGTTGCGGTCGAGGGTGTGCAGCACCGACAGCGCGGAGAAGTTCAGCCGGCGGATCGAGGGCAGCCGGATGAAGATCGTGTTGAAGTCCTCGATGACCGTGGTCAGGCGGTCGACGTCCAGGTCACTCACGGACGCGACTATACATCGATTTTCGATATTTCTATCGGGTGAGCAGGATTCCCGAGACGGTGAAGGTGGTGTTGCCGGACTTGAACGTCAGTACGGCCTGGTCGGCGCTGTCGGGGAGGTGGCCCTTGAACGTGATCGTCCCGTGCTTGCTGCCGCCCGCCGGGATCCGATTCGGCCAGGAACTCTTGCCGGTGTCGGCGCGCAGCGCGGTACCGTCCGCGGCGGTGAACGTCGTACCGTCGATCGGGATCGTGAACGCCTGCTTGCTGTTGTTCGCGACCAGCACCTCGATGCGGGTGAAGTGGCTGGTGTAGGTGACGTTCTCGACCGTGATCGTGGCGGCGGAGCCGGGTTTCGCGACCGGCTTGACCAGGCGGTCGGCGCCGGACTCGTTGCCGGTCAGATAGCCGGCGACGTACTCCGTCCCCGCAGTCAGCGCAAACCCACCGACGCCGATGCCGCCGAGCACGGCCGCGATCGCGATGACCACCGATACGTCGAACCGCCCCGGCCGCCGATACTTGGGCGCCGCCGCGTCGAGCAACGCGACCACCATCCCCACCACCAGCGCAATCCCCGGCGGCACCAACCACCGCAACACCCCACCGGGCCCGTCACTGAAGAACGTGGCCACGAGGTTGACGACCAGCCCAACCCCAACCACCCCACCCCCCGCCACCAACACCCGCCCCAACCGAACCAACCCCACCGCATCCCCACCGGCCGCCGCCCGCTCCGCGCTAGGCCCCGCCGCCGCCCGTCCCCCGCTCGCACCCACCGCCGCCCGGCCCGCCCCGCCACCCGAGGGCCGGTCCACGCCGCCATCCGCCGCCTGCTCCGCGCCGAGCGGACGCGCGCTCGCGCCTGACCCCGGCTGGTCCCCGCCGGAGCCGCGCAGAAGCCGGAATCCACGGCGCTCCCTACCTGGCGCACCGCCGTCCCCAGCGGATCCGACGCCGTCCCCGCCGCGGGCGGACCGTTCGGTGCTGCGACGACTCCGGTCGCGACCGAACGTACGACGGTCTGTGCCGGGGGACCGGCGATCCGTCCCGTCGCGGCGCTCAGCACCCGCGGGCCAGCCATCGGACTCGTTCCAATTCAACTGGGACTGATCGATCCGAGCCGAAATCTCCGAAGGCGACCGCACCGGCTCCGGACTGTCCGCCGACGGATAGGCAGCCCACCCCCGATCCACCCCGGGCGCCATCCCACCGATGCCAGCCCCATCAGTACCATCCGCGGCATCCGCAGGTACGCCGTACTCACCCGCCGCGAACGGGCTCACACCAACCGGTTCCTCCGCGTCCCCGCCGGTCCCCGCAGATCCACCAGCGCCCGCAGATACGCCGTACCCATCAGCGGCATGTCCCGACCCGCCAAGCCCGTCAGCACCACCCGCAGGTACGCCGTACTCATCAGTTGCACGTCCCGATGCGCCGTGTCCGTCAGCAGCACCCTTAGGTACGCCGTACTCACCCGCCGCGAACGGGCTCGCGCCAACGGGTTCCGCGACGTCTCCGCCGGTCCCCGCAGATCCACCAGCGCTCGCAGGTACGCCGTACCCGTCAGCTGCATGTCCCGATGCGCCGTGTCCGTCAGCAGCACCCCCAGGTACGCCGTACCTATCAGCTGCATCTCCCGGCGCGCCGTACGCGTCCGACGCGAACGGGTTTCTCTCATGGGGTTCCCGGGCGTCGTCGACGGCCTCGTCCGGCCGACCGGGGTCCGCGGAAACGCCGTATCCACCCGGTGCGTCGCCCGCGGGCCGGTACGGGTCTTCCGTCGACGGGGGCGCCTGCTCGGGTGACGGATCGACGTACCCGACGTACGGCTCCTCCGCCACGGCGTACGGCGAGCCCGATGGCCGCGGCTCGTCCGTGGGTGCGGGTGGGTACGACGCCGCAGGTGGTGGAGGTGGGAAGTCGGCCGGGGTGGCGTGGCCGCTCGCGTGGAGCGCGTCGGCTGGTTGTCCCGGGTCGGCAGAGGAGGGGAAAGGCGTGGAGGAGGGGGAGGGTGTGGCGGGGGTGGGGGAAGGCGCGGAGGAGGGGGAGGGTGTGGCGGGGGTGCGGGATTGGTGGAAGGTGAGGATTGAGCGGCCGATGTGGATTCGGTCGCCGGGGGTCAGGGGCGTGGGGGCCGTGATGCGGTGGCCGTTGAGGCCGGTGCCGTTGCGGGACTCGTCGTGCAGGGTCCAGGTGCCGGCGGTGTGGGTGAGGCGGGCGTGGATGCGGGAGATCTGGTCGTCGGCCTGCAGGCGGATGTCGGCGTTCGAGGCGCGGCCGATCGTGACGGTGACGGTGGCCGCGTTGCTGTGGGTGCCTGTACCCGTGCCAGTGCCCGTACCGGTGCCGGTGCCAGTGCCAGTGCCAGTGCCCGTACCGGTGCCGGTGCCAGTGCCGGTGCCAGTGCCGGTGCCCGTGTCAGTGTCTGTGTCGGTGGCGGGCGGCAGCGTCCAGCGCTGGTTGCCGAGCGACAGCACGCATTCGGTTTCCACTCACACCCCAGCCCGCGTCGTCCTGTTCGCGATCCCTCACACCACCCGAGGCGCACCCCGCAGCAGCCAACCCTCCCCAGGCCACCCGCCACGTCCGCAGTAGCCGGCCCGTTCGCGTGATTCTGCCAGGTGGGGGTGGGGTGGGCCACTGGTGGTTCGTTGACTGTGCAGCATTGGGACTCTGTGCGTTGGTGTGCTCACGAGGTCGTGATGATTCTCAGCTAGTACAAAGCTTTGTCAGCGCTTGGTAGTGATGACAACGCGGTCAGTTGTCATCGGGGTGCCAACGGCACGACAGCGCCTTGCTCGGCGGGGGTGCCGGACATAGTGTCACGCCGCGCGATTCATCGGGGTTGGATGGAAAGGGGGGCTTGTCCGAGGCGGACCCCGGATGAAGAGGCCGGAGGTTCCAGGCGGAGGTGGTGCACCGCCTGCAGTCCGGTCCAGCGCGCAACCCGCCCAGCACCATTCATGTGAAGGGACCACTACCAATGGTCTTGTTCCAGCGTTCCCGCAAGCCTGCTGTGGTGATCGGGGTTACCAGCCTCGCCGCGGCAGCACTCGCCGGACTCGGTACGTCGGCCGCCGGTGCGGCCACGGCGGCCCAGAGTGCGGCACCGCCCCGGCCCACAGCCGCGCAGTCGAAGGCGTTCGCCGCCGACTCCGCGTCGTCACTGGTGGCCGGCCGGCCGAGCGCCCTGCACGCGTCGAAGAACGACAAGTTCATCGCGAAGCCGGTGATCTCGGACCAGTCCGGTCTGCAGTACGTCCCGTACGAGCGCTCGTACAAGGGCCTCCCGGTCGTCGGTGGCGACTTCGTCGTCGTGACCGACAACAAGGGCGCCGTGCAGGCGACCTCGGTCGCGCAGACGACCGCCGTACCGGACCTGGCCACGACCGCGAAGGTGACCGCCGCGGCCGCGCAGAAGACCGCGAACAAGCAGCTGAAGCGGGTCGACTCCTCGACCACGCCGACGCTCGCGGTCTACGCACTGAACGGCACACCGAAGCTGGCCTGGCAGTCCCGTGTCAGCGGCAGCAGCGGCAAGGAGCCGTCGAGCCTGTCGGTGTACGTCGACGCGCAGACCGGCAAGGTACTCGGTACCCAGGAACACGTGATGGCAGGTGACGGTCAGGCGGCGTACAGCGGCCCGAACCCGGTCCACCTGGACACCACGCTGTCCGGCAGCACCTACTCGATGAAGGACCCGAACACCACCAACCTGTCCTGCCAGGACGCGGCGAACAACACCACGTTCTCCGGCCCGGACGACCTGTGGGGCAACGGCAACGCGACCAGCAGGGAGACCGGCTGCGTCGACGCGCTGTACACCGCGCAGACCGAGCGGCACATGCTGACCGACTGGCTCGGCCGCAACGGGTTCGACGGTAACGGCGGGGGCTGGCCGATCCGGGTCGGCCTGGCCGACGTGAACGCGTACTACGACGGTACGCAGGTGCAGGTCGGTCACAACAACGCCAACCAGTGGATCGGTTCGCTGGACGTCGTGGGCCACGAGCTCGGTCACGGCATCGACGACCACACCCCGGGTGGCATCTCCGGCAGCGGCACCCAGGAGTTCGTCGCCGACACGTTCGGCGCGGCCACGGAGTGGTACAGCAACCAGCCGGCGGCCTATGACCCGCCGGACTTCTACGTCGGTGAAGAGGTCAACCTGGTCGGCCAGGGCCCGATCCGCAACATGTACGACCCGTCGCAGGTCGGCGACCCGAACTGCTACTCGAGCTCGATCCCGGGCTCCGAGGTGCACGCCGCGGCCGGTCCGGGCGACCACTGGTTCGTACTGCTCTCACTGGGCAGCGGTGGCAACCCGAACGTACCGACCTGCAACAGCTCGACGGTGACCGGTCTGGGCATCCAGAAGGCCATCAAGATCATGTACAACGCGATGCTGATGAAGACCAGCAGCAGCTCGTACCTGAAGTACCGGACCTGGACGCTGACCGCTGCGAAGAACCTGTACCCGGGCAGCTGCACCGAGTTCAACACCGTCAAGGCGGCGTGGGACGCGGTGAGCGTACCGGCGCAGTCGGGTGACCCGACGTGCTCGGTCTCCGGTGGCGTCAGCGTCACCAACCCGGGCAACAAGACCGCGACGGTCGGCACCGCGATCGCGCCGTTCACGTTGTCGGCCAGCGGCGGCACCGCGCCGTACACCTGGTCGGCCACCGGTCTCCCGGCCGGCATCACCATCGGTTCCTCCACGGGCACCGTTTCCGGTACGCCGACCACCGCCGGTACGTACAACGTGACCGCCACGGCCACCGCGAGCGCGGGTGGATCCGGCAGCACGTCGTTCACGATCACCGTCAGCCCGGTGGGTGGCGGCTGCTCGTCGCCCGGCCAGAAGCTCGGTAACCCGGGCTTCGAGACCGGTTCGGCGGCACCGTGGACCGCAACGGCCGGCGTGATCGACAACAGCACCTCCCAGCCCGCGCACAGCGGCTCCTGGAAGGCGTGGCTGGACGGTTACGGCACGACCCACACCGACACGCTGAGCCAGTCGGTGACGATCCCGGCCGGCTGCTCGGCCACCCTCACCTTCTACCTGCACATCGACACTGCGGAGACCACCACGACGACGCAGTTCGACAAGCTCACGGTGAAGGCGGGCACGACCACGCTGGCGACGTACTCGAACCTGAACAAGGCGAGCGGCTACTCGCTCAAGACGTTCAACCTGTCGTCGTTCGCGGGCCAGACGGTGTCGATCAGCTTCAGCGGCACCGAAGACAGCTCCCTGCAGACCTCGTTCGTCGTCGACGACACAGGCCTCAACCTGAGCTGACCTAACCAACGCACCGGCCGCCGTATCCCCTCCGAGGGGTACGGCGGCCGACGCACGTCAGCCCAGTGTCATCCGGGGTTCGCCGTTCACCAGGCCGGTGCCGGTGATGGTGCAGGTGCCGCCCCGGTTTTGGGTGTAGGTCTGGCGTACGCAGTTGCGGAGGGCGAGTTGGGCCCAGTAGTTCGGGTGCAGGGATTCCTGGATGTAGTAGTCGGAGCCGACGGTGGTGACGGTGCGGATCTGGTTGATCCACTCGGTCCTGTCGACGGCGGTCGACTGCTTCCAGGAGCTCAGACCGACCTCTTCGTACAGGCCGACGCCCTTCTCGCACAGGCGCCGTCCGTTGAACGCGGACTGGAGTTCGAGGAGCCGGGTATTCGTCAGCCCGGACTGGCCGATCGCGTCGCGGACCGTGTTGTTGATCGTGACGAGCGCCGTGCTGTTCGCCCAGTCGGCGTCGGCGTTCCAGAAGCCGCAGCCGCCGGTGCTCTGCCGGGTGTAGCCGCTCTGGCTGTACCGGAACCCGGTGGCAGTCGGGATCGGCGACGGATACGTCTGTACGACGAGGTTCCACGCGGTGTCGCCGTACCCGGCGTTGCGCATCGCGGTGCGCAGGTTCTGGAACGCGGTGACGATCTTGGCCCGGACTGCGGCGATGTTCGTCGACGTGAAGTTGGCGACGACCGACGAGTCGTCCTTGCAGTAGTCCGGGTTCCACGACGGCGACAGCAGGAAGTCCTGTACGCACTGGGTGACGATCGACGCGAAGTTGAAGTCGTTGCCGCCGATCGAGACCACCACCTGCTTGACGTTGTGGCCGGCTGCGAACTGCTGCAGCATCTTCGCCTGCCCGAGATGCCCGGCGCCGTCGTCGTAGAAGTCGATGCCGGGCTTGAAGTAGTCGCCGGTGCTGGTCGTGGTGCGGGCCCCGGAGCAAGCCAGGTTGAGCCCGCCGACTCCGCCGCCGATGTACGCCTCGGCCGCCTGACTGCGATGGCAGCGCGGGATCACCTCCGCAGTGTGGCTTGCGTTGTCGTAGTACGCCGTCGCACCGAGCGCGTCGGCCGGCGCCTCGGACTCGTTCGAACTACCGGCCCACCGGCCGGCCTCACCCGAAATGTAGGAGTCCCCAACGGTCACCACGTACGGCGTCCCGGAACCGGGACCGTCGGCGTGCGCCGGGGGAGCGACCAGGCCGAGCCCGGTCAAGGAGAGTAGAAGGACTGCTGCGGACACTCGACGACTTCTGGGAACTGGCACCGGAAGACCTCTCTCGCCGGAGTTCGGTGAGCCATTTGATCACCCGACGGGATACTTCCCGGTAACAACACTCCGTAGACGCAGAGTACTGACACCTTTGCGCCCTGTCACCGCCGTGTCAGCGCCCGTGTGGGAGCCGTGTCAGGTGCCGGGGAGGTCGACCTGCTCCGGATAGTGCTCGGTCCACCACGCCCGCCAGCGGGCCTCCAGTTCGTCGCGATCGGTGTCGCCGTAGATCGACAGGATCGCCATCGACGCCCCGCCGGGCTTCTGATCACTCGGCGGCAGATGACTCAGCACGAGCAGACCGTTGCCCCAGGCATCGACCACTACCCCGAGCTGGTGCTCCGAGCGGTACCAGATCTCGCTGTCCGCAGGGATCAGCTCCAGCGCACCGTCCTCGATCGGGGAGACGGGGCCGGCGCCGGCGAAGAACAGTGTGTGCCGTACGTCGTCGGGATGGCGTTCGACCGCGAAGCGGAGTTGGTGGAGGAAGGTGATCCAGCCCTCGGTGACGTCCTCGTAGTACGCGTCCCAGTCGGGGTCCGCGCCCAGGGGCGCGCGGGTCAGCGTGACGCGCGACCCGCCCTCGACCGCCTCGACGGCGAAGACGTCACCGTTGCCGAGGCGGAGCGTCGTACCGTCCTCGACCGCTCGGGTGAAGTAGATCTGCTCGATCTCCTCGTCCAGGCCGCCTTCGTACTCCCAGCCGTGCCAGTGCCGGATCTTCTCGCGATCTCGCAACGCGTTCCAGACCGTCTCGACCGGAGCGGCGATCGTCACCTCGATCTTCATGACTCTCCTTCGCTACTTCGAGATCCGGTACTTCGAGATCCGGTACGTCGGGGCGCCGGGTGGCCGCCCGCGATCACGCGGTACGGCCGTCCGCCGGCGCTGTCGAACTCGTCGATCACCTGCTGCATCGCCGCCGTCAGCGCGTCGGTGAACCGGTGGACGTCGCCCGGCTCCGCGAACCGCACCTCGGCCTCGACCGTGAACGTCAGCAGCCGCTTCCCGTCCGCGTCGGCGGCGGTCTGCATCCGCGCCACGTCCCGCACGGTCCCGGCGGCGACCTCGACCAGATGCTCGGCGGCGTACTGGTCCTGGATCTGCGTGAATGCGCGCCCCATCACTCCCGGATCGACCACGAGGCAGGCCGACGCGCGCAGGATCCGCTCGGTGAAACCGCGTCGTTGCCGTTCCTCGACGAGTTCCACCAGGCCGGCCTTCTCCAGTTCGCGGAGGTGGTAGTTGACCCGCTGCCGCGGCAGTTCGAGCGCGGCCGCGAGCTGGGTCGCCGACGACGGCTCCCGGAGCAGTTCGAGCAACCGCCGCCGGATCGGCGACAACGCCAACCGCACCTTGTCGGGCTCCTCGACGTACCGCAGCATGCGCCCAGCGTCCAATTGACAGAAAAATTTGTCAATGACCGATCGGCCCTCCAGATCGTCCCCCAGACCTAGGCTACTTACTTAACTTCGTGAAGCATTGACAACGGGCCCGTCGGGGTAAATAGTTCCGTCCTGAAATCAATCAGAAAGCAGAGTGAATCAACAGTGGCGAACATCGAGATTCTGCAGCTCCGGGCCGCGGGCGTCAGCCTGGTGCTCGACTGTTCCGGTCCAGGCCTTCCGTCTGTCCTGCACTGGGGTGCGGACCTGGGAGAGCTGACCGAAACCGCTCTGCTGGAACTGCGCCGCGGCGCCGGAGCAGTGCAGAGCGGCAGCGGCCTGAACGAGGACCTCCCGGTCGCGATCGTGCCGGAGTACTCGGCCGGCTGGTTCGGGCTACCCGGACTGAACGGGCACCGCGACGGCCAGGACTTCTCCCCGAGCTTCCGGCTGATGAGCACTGCCCAGACCGGAAACACCGTGCAGGTGAAGGCCGCCGACGCCGGGCTCGAGCTGAACCTGACGATCGAGCTCACCGACTCCGGCCTGGTGAAGGCGAAGGCCGACCTGACCAACACCGGTCCGACGACCTACACCGTCGACGGGCTGTACCTCGCGCTGCCGGTGCCCACCGAGGCGACCGAGCTGCTCGACATGACCGGCCGGCACATCGGCGAACGGCACCCGCAGCGGCACGCGTTCACCCAGGGCGCGCACGTCCGCGACAACCGCCGCGGCCGCACCGGCGCCGACGCCACCCTCTTGCTGCTGGCCGGCACCGAGGGCTTCGGCTTCCGCACCGGCGAGGTCTGGGGCGTGCACACCGCCTGGAGCGGCAACCACCGTTCGTACGCCGAGCGCGGCATGACCGGGTACGGCGTGATCGGCGGCGGCGAACTGCTGCTCCCGGGCGAGGGCCGCGTCCAGCCGGGTGGCACCTACAGCACCCCGTGGATCTACGGCTCGTACGGCGTCGGCCTCGACCAGCTCTCGCAGCGCTTCCACGAGTACCTGCGGGCGCGCCCGAACCACCCGAGCAACGCGCGTCCGGTCGTACTGAACACCTGGGAAGCGGTGTACTTCGACCTCGACCTGGACAAGCTGAAGGCGCTCGCGAACGCGGCCGCCGAGGTCGGCGCCGAGCGGTTCGTGCTCGACGACGGGTGGTTCCGCGGGCGTCGCGACGACCACGCGGGCCTTGGTGACTGGTACGTCGACGAGGGTATCTGGCCGAAGGGCCTGCACCCGCTCGTCGACCACGTGAAGAGTCTCGGCCTGCAGTTCGGGCTGTGGGTCGAGCCGGAGATGGTGAACCCGGACTCCGACCTGGCCCGCGAGCACCCGGACTGGATCCTCGCGGCCGGCGACCGGATGCCACCGACCGCCCGCAACCAGCAGGGCCTGAACCTCGGGATCCCGGCGGCCTACGACTACATCCTCGAGCGCCTCGACAGCATTCTGAACGAGTACGACATCGCGTACCTGAAGTGGGACCACAACCGCGACTTCGTTGACGGCGGCAACCAGCACACCGGAACCGCGGGCATCCACGAGCAGACCGCGGCCGTCTACCGGCTGATCGACGAGCTGAAGCGCCGGCACCCGGGCCTGGAGATCGAGTCCTGCTCGTCCGGCGGCGCCCGCGTCGACCTCGGCATCCTGGAGCGCACCGACCGGATCTGGGGCAGCGACAGCAACGACGCGCTCGAGCGGCAGACGATCCAGCGGTACACGCAGCTGCTGCTGCCACCGGAACTGATCGGCTGCCACGTCGGCCCGCCGCGGGCGCACACCACCGGCCGGACGCAGACGCTGTCGTTCCGCGCGATCACTGCGCTGTTCGGCCACTTCGGCATCGAATGGGACATCGCCTCGGCCGGCGCCGAGGAGCGCGAGGAGCTGAAGGGTTGGGTGGCCCTGCACAAGGAGCTGCGGCCGTTGCTGCACACCGGCCGGGTGGTCCGCGCCGACCGCGGTCCCGCCGACGTGCTCGTCCACGGCGTCGTGGCGCAGGACGGGTCGCGCGGTGTGTTCAGCGTCGTCCAGGTTGCCCAGTCGGTCACGTCGGCCGTCGGCCGGGTACGGCTGCCCGGGCTCGACCCGCAGACGACGTACCGCGTCGGCTTGGTCACGACACCCGGGCCCGAGTCGCGGACCGCGGGCTGGGCGGCCGACGGTGGAAGCGTGCAGCTGACCGGCGCCGCACTCGCCTCGGTCGGAGTACTGATGCCCGCGCAATGGCCTGAGAGCGCGATCTTGCTGGACGTCACCGCAGTCGGGTAAGCCCACCCGGCCGCAGCACAGAGAAGGAGATCCCCCGTGACCGCCACCACCAACGCACCACCGACCAGCGAACGAAGTCACGGGGGACGGGCGGCACCGCCGGGGAAGCGGCGCGGCCTGGGCGACCTCAAGGTCGCGATGATCTTCCTCGCGCCGGCCACGCTCGGCTTCGTCGTGTTCTACATCTGGCCGACGCTGCGCGGCGCGTACCTGAGCTTCACCGAGTACAGCCTGCTGCAGCCGCCGAAGTTCAACGGGCTGGCCAACTACGACCGGATGATCCACGACAGCTTCTTCTGGAACGCGCTCGGCGTCACGGTCGAGTACGTCGTGATCAACATCGGCCTGCAGACCGTGCTGGCGGTCGGGATCGCGATGCTGATGTACCGGCTGACCAAGTCGATCACGGTCCGGGCGATCATCCTGGCGCCGTATCTGGTCGCGAACGTGGTCGTCGCGCTGGTCTGGTACTGGATGCTCGACGTGCAGGTCGGCGTCGTGAACACCTTCCTCAGTTGGTTCGGGATCGACCCGATCGCGTTCTTCGGCGACTCGCACTGGGCGATCCCGACCGTTGCCGGCATCAACGTCTGGCGGCACATGGGCTACACGGCACTCCTGGTCTTCGCCGGACTCCAGACGATTCCGTCGTACGTCTACGAGGCGGCCGAGGTGGACGGATCGACCGAGTGGAAGACGTTCTGGCGGATCACGCTGCCGCTGCTGCGGCCGGTCCTGGTGATGGTCCTGGTGGTCACCATGATCGGGTCGTTCCAGATCTTCGACACGGTCGCGGTCACCACCCAAGGTGGTCCGATCAACGCGACCCGGGTCATCTACTACTACATCTACGAGCGCGCGTTCACCCGGTTCGACTTCGGGTACGCGTCCGCGATGGCGCTGGTGCTGTTCGCCATCCTCGCGGTCGTCTCGCTCGTCCAGCTGCGGTTGCTGCGGGCGCGGGAGAGTGATCTCGCATGAGCGCGACGTCCACTTCAGTACGGCAGGTGAGCGTCGGGCGCACCGTCGCCTGGGTCCTGTTGTTCATCCTGCTGATCGTCACGCTGTTCCCCTTCTACTGGATGTTGCGGACGGCGTTCTCGGACAACACGCAGCTCCCGGGACACCCGCATTCGCTGTTGCCGGTGGAGACCACGCTCGGCGCGTTCAAGCGGGTCCTCGGTTTGTCGTCGATCGAGGAGGCGCAGGCGCAGGGCGGTTCCGGCGCGGCTGTGAACTTCTGGCTGTACCTGCGAAACTCGTTGGTGGTGGCAACCATCACGACGGTCTGCCAAGTGTTCTTCAGCGCGATGGCGGCGTACGCGTTCGCCCGGCTGCGCTGGCCCGGGCGGGACAAGGTGTTCGCCCTGTTCCTGGCCGCGTTGATGGTGCCGCCGATCTTCACCACGCTGCCGAACTTCGTGCTGATCAAGAACCTCGGTCTGCTGAACAGCTTCGCCGGCATCATCCTGCCCGGCGCGTTCATGACGCCGTTCGCGATCTTCTTCCTCCGGCAGTTCTTCCTCGGCATCAACCGGGAACTGGAGGAGGCGGCGATGATCGACGGCGCCGGGCACCGGCGGATCTTCTTCGGCCTGATCATCCCGATGAGCGGGGCGCCGATCGCGACGCTGGCGATCCTGACCTACATCAACTCCTGGAACGACTACTTCTGGCCACTGCTCGTCGGGCAGCAGGAGAACGTCCGGGTGCTGACGGTCGCGCTGGGCGTGTTCCGGTCGCAGACGCCGCAGGGCGGTCCGGACTGGGCCGGACTGATGGCGGCGACGCTGATCGCGGCGCTGCCGATGATCATCCTGTTCCTGGCGTTCGCCAAGCGGATCACCAACTCCATCGGCTTCTCGGGGATCAAATGAACCTCTCACGAAGGACCCTGCTGAAGGCAGGTCTGGCCTCGCTCGCCGTACCGGCCGTTGCCGCCTGCAACAACGGCGCCGCGGCCCGCGGCGACGGCGAGATCATCTACTGGTTGTGGGACTCCGCGCAGCTACCGATGTACACCGAGTGCGCCAAGGTGTTCCACGAGCAGAATCCGCAGTACTCGGTGAAGATCGAGCAGTACGGCTGGAACGACTACTGGTCGAAGCTCGTCACCGGGTTCATCTCCGACACCGCGCCGGACGTGTTCACCGGGCACTCCTCGAAGTACCCGTTGTTCGCGGACAAGGGGCAGGTGTTGCCGATCGACGACTACGTTGCCCGGGACAAGGTTGACCTGAGCATCTACCAGAAGGGTCTCGCGGATCGGTGGATCGGCGCCGACGGCAAGCGGTACGGGTTGCCGAAGGACTGGGACACCGAGGTCTACTTCTACAACAGCGCGTTCACCGAGGCGGCCGGGATCAGTACCGAGCAGCTCAACTCGATGACGTGGAACCCTCAGGACGGCGGGACGTTCGAGCAGATCGTCCGCCGGCTGACGGTCGACTCCAAGGGCCGCCGCGGCGACCAGCCGGGGTTCGACAAGAACAACGTGAAGGTCTACGGACTCGGGTACGCCGACGCCGGTGGCGGCGACGGGCAGACCAGTTGGAGCTGGTACGCCGCGACCAACGGCTGGAAGTACTCCGAGGGTGAACCGTGGGGGACCAAGTTCTTCTACGGCGACCCGAAGTTCACCGAGACGATCGCGTGGTGGCGCGGGCTGATCACCAAGGGCCTGATGCCGACGTACGCGCAGGCGAAGTCCGGGGTGGACGTGACCACGTCGTTCGGTGCGGGCAAGTACGCGATCACGCCGAACGGGTCCTGGATGCTCGGGACGTACGGCACGCTGAAGCAGGTGAAGACGAAGCTGGCCCGGCTGCCGATCGGGCCGATCGGCAAGCGGATGTCGATGATGAACGGGCTCGCGGACACCATCTGGGCCGGTACGACGCGGCGGGACGCGTCGTGGGCCTGGGTGAAGTTCCTCGGGTCGCAGACCGCGCAGGACATCGTCGCGAAGGCGGGGGTGGTGTTCCCGGCGGTGGCGGCGAGCATGCCGGCGGCGAAGGCGGCGTTCGCGAAGAGCGGGTGGGACGTGACACCGTTCCTCGAGCCGGTCGAGGCCGGGGACGTGTTCCCGTACCCGGCCAACCCGAACGCGGCGGACGTGACCGCGGTGATGACGCCGGCGATGGATGCGGTGATGTCGTTCGAGGCCGATCCGTCGTCGCTGGCGAAGGCGAACGCGGACGTGAACAAGATCCTGGCGGTCAACAGCTGAGGGTAAACCCTGGGTGGCACTACGCCCGGGGGAGTACGTCGTACTGCGTCCAGCGGTGCAGCGTGCTCCTCCGGGGGTAGCGGAGGTGCCGCCGCCCAGGCGACGCGGGACAGGGGTGTTGGACGACAACCTTGGTGGCATCGGAGAACCTTCGACCACCAGGGAGAACGATGAACGAGGAGAGGCCGGGCGGCCCGATCCGCATCGGCGACCGCGAACGCGAGGACGCCGTCAAGCGCCTCGGCGAACACTACGAAGCCGGCCGGCTGACCGCGGAGGAACACTCCGACCGGGTCGACCAGGTCCTCAAAGCCAAGACCGAAGCAGACCTCCGGGAACCCTTCGCCGACCTCCCCGGCCCTCACCAGGCAAGCACCTCCGGTGGCACCGGCAGTGGTGGATTTGGTCCAGGCGGGCGTCCATGGGCCGGGCGTGGGTTCGTCGGGCGGATGCCGTTGCCGTTGCTGGTGCTGTTGGGCGTGCTCGGCGTGCTGGCTTCGATCGGTTGTGTGTTCGGGGGCGGTCACCCGCCGATCCTGCCGATCCTGTTGATCGGCGCCGCCGTGTACGTGATCCGCAAGCGCCGGACGGAGCGCCGGGCATGAGAAACGTGTACCGCATCGTCGGCATGCTGATCGCGATCGCCGTCGCCTTGCAGGTCGCGTCGATCGCGCTGTCCGGCTTCACCATCGCCAAGGACGCCAACAACGGTACGGCGATCGGCGCGGACTACAGCAACTTCGGCGAGGCGTACCACAGCATCGCCGGGATGGTGATCGGTCTGCTCGCGCTGGTACTGCTGATCGCGTCGTTCATGACCGACGTTCCGCGCGGCCGGACGCTGGCCGGCGTCGTGGTGCTGCTGGTCGCGCTGCAGTTCGTCCTCGCGACGGTGTCCTTCGGGGTGCCCGCGCTCGGAGTCCTGCACGGTCTGAACGGTCTCGCAGTCGCCGCCGTCGCAAGCGTCGCCTCGAGGCGGGCCGTCGTACCGAAGGAATCCGTGCCCAGTGCCTGAGGTCAAGAAGCGTCAGTGGGGCAGGCTGGTCGCACTAGGGGGCACACTGGCGGTGCTCGTGCCGCTCGGCTACCTCTGGGCGACCAGCCTGGTGCCGGACTCGTACAACCCGGCAAAGATGGGGTACGCCGACTACGGCGGCGGCTCCATGGAACACATGCACCACGAAGGGATGAGCGTCACCGAACTTACTGGCCCCAGGACTGGTAAGCCGGACGTCGACGTGACGCTGGTGGCGCGGAAGCAGAAGTACCAACTGGCGTCCGGCGGGACCGTCGACGGCTACACCGTCAACGGGACGTCGCCCGGACCGCTGATCCGCGCGAAGGTCGGCGACCTGGTCCAGGTCACGTTCGTCAACGAGTCCGTGAAGGACGGCGCCACCCTGCACTGGCACGGCATCGACGTACCGAACGCCGAGGACGGCGTGGCCGGGGTGACGCAGGACGCCGTACCGGTGGGTGGAAAGCACGTGTACCGCTTCAAGGCCTCGCAGGCCGGGACGTACTGGTACCACTCGCATCAGGTGTCGAGCGACGAGGTGAAGGGCGGCCTGTTCGGGCCCATCGTGATCGCGCCGGCCGCGCCAGGTGAGGTCGTCGCGACAATCCACACGTACGACGGCAAGCGGACCATCAACGGGCGCACCGGGAATGGGCGGGTGGAGCTGCCCGCTGGTACGACGGCCCGCGTGCGGGTGATCAACACCGACAACACGGTCCTGCGCGTGGGGCTCGTCGGCACGCCGTACAAGGTCGTCGCCGTCGACGGGAACGACGTACACGATCCGACGCCGGTGACTGCTGCGTATGCGCTACCAGCCGGCGGACGTGTGGATCTCGAGGCGGTGGTCCCGCCGGGCGGGATGCGTCTGGTGGCCGGTACGTCGTCGTTGTCGCTCGGGATCGCGCCCGCCGGCACCGACCCACCGAGCGCGGAGCTGCCTGGGAACACGGTCGATCTGCTGACCTACGGAACGCCCGCGCCGCTCGGCTTCGAGCCGGGCAAGGCGAACCGCACGTTCGAGTACCGCATCGGCCGCACTGCCGGTTTCCTGGACGGCAAACCGGGGCTGTGGTGGACGATCAACGGCCACAAGTTCCCCGACGTACCGATGTTCATGGTCGCCGAGGGAGACGTGGTCCGGATGAAGATCTCCAACACCAGCGGCCAAGCCCACCCCATGCACCTCCACGGCCACCACGCGGTCGTCCTCTCCCGCAACGGCATACCCGCCACCGGCTCCCCGTGGTGGACGGACACCTTGGAGGTAGGCAACAAGGAGACGTACGAAATAGCCTTCGTAGCCAACAATCCAGGCCTCTGGATGGACCACTGCCACAACCTCCCCCACGCCACCCAAGGCCTCATGACCCACCTCATGTACGAAGGCACCACCACCCCCTACCGAGTAGGCGGCACCTCCCGCAACGAACCTGAGTAGAAGCGCGCATCATGGGTCAAGTGAGCGCCCCCGACAACGACCTCCATGGCCGCCAGTTGGCGCTGCTGCTGCTCTTCTTCAGCACCGTCGGGGGAGCCCTGTACTTCCTCGGCTGGCTGACCCGCCCGAACTTCATCTACGACGATCCACTCGTCTGCGCATTCATCGCGGGCGCGGCCTGCATCCCCGCCTACGTCCTGGTCGAGCAGTTCAGTTGGTGGAAGCGCTTGGAGCAGCCGACCGAACGCACGAAGACCCGCCGCAAGCGGATGAGGTCGCGCGCGTCGGCGAAGGCGCGCGCGTCCCGGTCCGGGCGTCGGTTGCGGCCCAGCCTGCTTGAAGTGCTGATTCGGACGGTCCGCGTGTTGGTCGGCGTACCGATCGCGTTGGGCTCGCTGGCCATTCTGCCGCTCGGGATCACGGCCGGCCACGACAACCAGCGCCTGATCGCGCGCGGTCCGATCCAGCAGGCCGTGGTCGTCTCGGTGACCGAGGACAAGTGGTCCAGGTCCCACGAGGTGACCGTCAAGGTGGCACGCCCGGGCGACGGCGTGGCGGTCGAGGTGGACGGCGGCGATCAGCTGGATCCGGAGCCGGCCGTGGGCGACCGGATCGACGTGGTGGTCGATCCGGAGGATCCGTCGAACGTTGTTGCGGCCCGGGTCGACTGGTCGATGCCGTGGTGGGCTTGGCCGTTCGGCATCGTGATCACGCTGGTGCTGCTCGCGATGGGGCTCGGGATCGCGTTCGGGTGACCGCTCAGGACGCCTGGTCGAGGGCGGCCAGCCGGGCGCAGGCGGCTTGGAGGGCGTCGGACTGGGTGGTGTAGATGCCGTACCAGAGGGGGTTGTCCGGCTGTGGGTCCAGTTCGTCGTCGACGTCGGCGTACCATTCGTCGAGCGTTCTGAAGACCCGTGCGTGTAGATGGTTGTCGTTCACCGCACCACTCCTGGAAGTGAGAACCGTGTCCTACTCACAGGATGTGACGACCGCCGCGGCGATGCGGTGAACGACACGCCTATGTGACCAGTACGGTGATGCGCTGGGCGGTGTTGTTGGAGAAGCCGCCGCGGTTCCACTCCGCCTCGATGGGTTGTTCGCGGCCGCTGGTGTCGTACGCGCGGACCGTGAGGACGTGCTCGCCCGGCGTCGCCTCCCAGTCGTACGCGAACGCCCGCCACGCCAGCTCGTCGTTGCTTGGGGCATCCAGTTTGGCCTCGTGCCAGTTCACGCCGGCGTCGGTGCTGACCTCCACCCGCTCGATCGGCGCCCACCCCGACCAGGCCCGCCCGAACAACGGAACGGTGCCGGCGGCAACGAACCGGTGGCGGCTCATGAAGTCGGGGAAACCGGGCGGTATCAGCAGCGCCCGCGGCTCGATCCGCGTCACCGGGCGCCCGGGGTCGTCCGGCGTCTTCCGCAGTACGTAGGCGACCTTGTTCTGATACCCGTCGAACTCGTGGTCGATCACCTCGATCGACCGCAGCCACTTCACGCTGGCCATCCCGTACCACCCCGGTACGACGAGCCGCAGCGGATACCCGTGCTGCGGCGGCAACGGCGCACCGTTCATCTCCCACGCCACGATCGTGCCGGACTCGATCGCCTCCGCTACCGACAGCCCGCGCTGGTAGTCCTGCTCGACACCGCGCTCCACCCCGTGGTCCGCGCCGGTGAACACGACGTCGACGGCGTCCTCGCGCAGCCCCGCCAACCGGAGCAGATCGGCAAGCAAAACGCCGGTCCATTCCGCCGTACCGACCGCCTCCGACAACCACGGCTGGCTGATCGGCCGCGGCTGCAGCGTCGCCCGCCCGTTCCCGGCGCACTCGAGCGTGACCCGGATCGTCCGCCGGCCCATCGCCCGCAGCTCGGTCAGCCCGAACGACAACGGCTCCTCGACACGACCCCCCACGGTGAGCCGCCAGTCACCCGCCGCCGTCGCGGGGATGTCGTAGTGCACGAGCACGTAGTGCAGCCCCGGCGGCGTCACGTCGTACCGCAACCCCTCCAACGGCATGCCATGATTCCGTGCCGCCAACTGCAGCTCGTCCCCCGTAATCCCCTCACCGGTATCCGCCAACCGCCCCGCCACACTGAAGTCACCAATAGACATCGCAGTTCCCCCTCCCCGCACCCAACACTAATCGGGAAGCATCCCCAGCACGAGCCCAGCGATGTTCCACGCGTCGTCTGCCCCCGAATGATGCCGCCCCTCGAGCGGCACCCCCGCGACCTCCAACGCCCGCGCCATCCCCGGCCGCCGCTTCAACCCCCGAACCTCGGCGAACCGCGCCTTGGCGTTCCAATGCTCATCGCCGAACGGGTACGCGACTCCAAGCGCCTCACACTGCCGGAGGAACTGCTTGCGGTCGTAGTCTCCCCAACTGGCCCACGGCAGCAGGTCCGTCCGGTACTCCGACATCAACAGCCCACAAGCCTCACCGAACGAAACCCCGCCGTCCACCTGCTTCTGCGTGAGCCCAGTCAGCTCCGTGCAGAAGTCACTGACCCCGGACCGCTCCGGCCGCACCAGGACCTGGTGCTTCGCCAGCCGACGACGGCTGTCGAGGTCGACGACGGTGAGACCGATCTCGATGATCTCGTGCTCTTCCCCCGGCGGCGGATCGCCTTCCCAGCAGGTCGCCTCGACGTCGACGACGTTCAGCAGCCGCACTACAACCAGCCGTTGTCGAGGGCTATGCGGGCGGCTTCGGCTCGGGTGCGGGCGCCGGTTTTGCCGATGGCGCTGGAGAGGTGGTTGCGGACGGTACCTTCGGACAGGTGGAGTTCCTTCGCGATGTCGGCGACGGTACCTCCGTCCCGGGCGGCCCGCAGTACGTCGGACTCGCGGCCCGTCAGCGGACTCGTACCGGCGACCAGCGTCTCGGCGGCGAGTGACGGGTCGACCACGCGCAGCCCCTGGTGCACCCGCCGGACCGCGTCCGCGAGCTGCGTCGCGGGCGTGTCCTTGACGACGAACCCGGCGGCGCCCGCCTCCATCGCGCGACGCAAATACCCAGGACGCCCGAACGTCGTCACCATCAGCACGCGAACCCCGGGTACGGCGGTATGCAACGCGGCGGCGGCCTCGATACCGTCCAGCCCGGGCATCTCCACGTCGAGCAGCGCGACGTCCGGCTGCGAGCTCTTCGCGGCGTCGATCACCTCGTCGCCACGGCCTACCTCGGCCACCACGTCCAGGTCGGGCTCGAGATCGAGCAGGGCGGCCAGCGCGCCACGGACCAGCGCCTGATCGTCGGCGATCAGCAGTCGGATACTCACGGCACCATCCTCACAGCACCATCTTCACAGGCCGACCTTCACCGCGAGCCGGAACCCGCCGCCGGGCGCCTGACCGACCTGTACGCCGGCGTCGGCCTGGTTGGCGCGCTCCCGCAATCCGACCAGCCCGTGGCCCGACGCGCCCCCACCCGGCGTCGGCCCCTTCCCGTCGTCGAGTACCTCGATCTGGTCGGCCGCGATCTTGATCGAGCACCGTTTCGCCCCGGAGTGCCGTACGACGTTCGTCACGCCCTCCCGCACCACCCAGGCGAACAGCTCCCGGTTCTCCTCCGGTACTTCGTCCACCGTCGTCGGCAGGTCCGCCTTGATCTCCGCGGCCTGCAACGCGGCCCGCGCCGATACGAGTTCCCCGGCAAGGCTCAGTTCCCGGTACCCCGCGACCGCTGCCCGTACGTCGGCCAGCGCCGCCCGCGCCAGGCTCTCGACGTCCGCGACCTCCGACGCGGCCCGTTCCGGGTTCGCCGCGATCAGCTTCCCGGCGAGCTCGGCCTTCACCGTGATCACGGTCAGCGAGTGTCCGAGGATGTCGTGCAGGTCCCGCGCGAAACGGTTCCGTTCCTCCTGTACGGCGAGCTCCGCCATGTCCTTGCGGGTCGCGCTCAGCTCGATGCTGCGCTGGATCGCCCGCCGCATCCCGAACACGGCCAGCGCGCCGAGGAAGATCGCGAACCCGTAGCTCCCGTCGTCGGTCCACCCCGGTACGACCCGCATCGACACCTCGGCGCCGAGCAGCAGCGCCGCGACGAACGCGAAGCCGACGCGCAAATCCAGCAACATCATCGCGACCGACCCGATGTAGACCAGGCCGGTGAGCGCGGTCTGCCCGGCGGTCGGAATCATCAGCAGGCAGAGCGCCAGCATCAGGGCCAGGTACGCGCCTTTCTGCCAGCTCGAGAGCAGGTGCTGCCGGGCCATCCGGCGCATCAGCCCGAAGAACCCGAGGTAGCTGGCCGCGAACAGCGCCAGGTTCAGGAACCCGAGGAACTGGACGACACCCTGCTGGCGCTCCGCGATGCTCTGCAAGGGCTGCGCGAGGTAGAACAGCCAGACTCCGGCCGCGAGCCAGCCCCAGCGGCCCGGACCGGCGCCGACACGGTCGGCCACACCGTCCGAGGCGCGGGGGCTGTCGTTGGTCTTCACGATGGTTACGGTAAGCCTTCGGTCAACGCTGGTGCTCAGGCGCGGGCGGTGTCGGCGCGGTACCGGCGCAGCCCGATGAAGCCGAGTACGACGGTCCAGCCGAGCACCACGAGCAGCGCGTGGGTGTCGAGTCCGCTCTGCGTCAGCGCACTGCGCGAGGTCTGACCGGTCCAGTACGCCGGCGTGAGCTGCGCGATGTGCTTCATGATCGAGGGCATCTGGTCGACCGGCAGCCACAGCCCGCCGAACGCCGCGATCAGCATCGTGCTGAGACCGGTGATCGGCTGCACGCTGTCCGGCTTCGCGATGTACCCGATGACCAGGCCGATCGCCGCGAACGGCAGCGCACCGAGCCAGGACACCAACGCGACCGTGATCCACTGGGTGGCGCTCAGGTGCACGTGGCCGAGGATCATCCCGAACAGGAACACCACGATCAGCGGCGGGACCGCCAGCAGCAGGCTGAGGATGACCTTGTTCACGACGTACGCCTGCGGCTTCAGCGGCGTCAGCCGGAGCGTCCGGTTCCAGCCGCCGTCCCGCTCGGCCGCGATCGCGCCGCCGCTGCTCATCGCCGCCGACATCGAGCCGAACATCGCCATACTGACCATCACGTACGCGATCGCGGAGATCCCGCCCTCGCTGGCTTCCTTCGGGATGGTCAGTCCGAAGATCATGAACAGCACCACCGGCATCAGGATCGAGAAGATCATTACCCGGCGGTTCCGCAGCGTCCGGCGGATGTCGAAGATCAGGTAGTCGCGGTTCATGCCAGGGTCTCCTCTTGGGCCGAGCTGATGGCCAGTACGGCGTCCTCGAGGTCCGCCGAGGTCACCTCGATGTCGTGCGCCCTCGTGTTGTCGAGCAGGTACCGCAGGGTGTTGTCGGAGTCCGCGCACTGCAGCAGCACCACTTCGCCGCGGGTCTCGACGTTCCGTACGCCGGGCAGCGACGCCAGCGCGGCGAGGTCGGCTCCGGGTACGGTGGCGCGGATCGTCCGCCCGGACACACTCGCTTTGATCTGCGCAGCGGTGCCGTCGGCAACGACCTTGCCGTGCCGCATCAGGACGACGCGATCGGCGTACGAGTCGGCCTCCTCCAGGTAGTGGGTCGCGAACAGCACGGTCCGCCCGCGGGCGGTCTCCGCGTGCATCGACGCCCAGAAGTCACGCCGCGCCTCGACGTCCATCCCGGTCGTCGGCTCGTCCAGCACGATCAGGTCCGGCTCCGGGATGATCGCCATCGCGAACCGGACCCGCTGCTTCTGCCCGCCGGACAGCCCCTTCATCACGCGGCCGGTGAGATCGGCGATGCCGGCCCGCTCGAGCGCCTCCTGCACGGGCAGCGGGTTCTTGTGCAATCCCGCGACCAGGTTCAGCAGTTCGCCCACCTTCGCGTCCTCGATGATCCCGCCGCTCTGCAACATCACCCCGACCTGCCCCTGGGTGATCGCGTCGGTCGGCGTACCGCCGTACACCTGCACGGTCCCCTGATCCGGCCGCACCAGCCCCAGGAGCATCTCGATCGTGGTCGACTTCCCGGCCCCGTTCGGCCCCAGCAGCGCCACCACCTCGCCGGACCGGATCTCCAAATCCACCCCGGCGACGGCCTGCACATCCCCATACCTCTTGGTCACACCCCGCAGGCTGACCGCAGTCGTTGTCGTCATACCCAAAGCATCCCGGCGCCCGCCGTCCCAGCCCTGGACCACTCGTCACAACCCATCCATGACATCCGTCAGCCCACTCTCAGGGTCCTCCCTCAGGGTCGCTGCAAGGGACCAACCAGTTTGGGGGTGGTGGGTTGGGGTCGGGGGGAGTACGGGTGGAGGGGAGAGGAGTGGTGATGGGGACTTTGACGGTTTGGAAGTTCGGGAGCTGGGACGGGGCCAATCAGGCGATCGGGACGTTGGAGGGATTGGCCAAGGACGGGGTGATTCGGGTGGTTGATGCTGCCTCGGTTTCTTGGCAACCGGAGATGCGGCGGCCTCGGACTCGCCAGGTGCGGAGTTTGACGGGCGTGGGGGCGGTGGGCGGGATGTTTTGGGGGTTGCTGTTCGGGACGGTGTTTCTGGGTCCGGTGGCGGGGGTGGCGTTGGGGGCGGCTGCTGGGGCGTTGGCTGGATCCTTGGTGGATGTGGGGATTGACGACGACTTCATCGAGAGCGTGCGGGATCAGGTGACGCCGGGGACTTCGGCGTTGTTCTTGCTGTCCAGTGATGAGGACACGGAGAAGATCCGGGACACCTTTCGGGCTACTGGATTGCGGGCACGGTTGATTCAGTCGAATCTGTCTGCTGAGCAGGAGGCAGCAATCCACGAACTGTTCGCGGATTGAGGACCAGCCTTGTTTTCAAGGGATGTCGGGATGGGAGGACACGAAGTTGCGGTAGGCCGTGTACGGCGGGTCCAGTGGGGTGCCGTCGGGTTCGGTGAGGCCCCACTGGGTGCCGCCGTCCAGTTCGTAGAACATCGATGACAGGAATCCCTCAGTGGTCCGCGCCGCGCGGAACTCGGCCAGTTGGGTCTGGAGGTACGACGCGCGATGCGTCGTGCCCTGGTTGGGATCCGAGTTCCACTCCGACAGCACGAACGGCTTGCCGTACCGCGCCTTGACATACACCGGCAGGTTGAACGACGGCCCGGCCCCATCCGTCCCGATATGGAAGATATCGCCGTCGCCCTCGTAGTTGTGCCACGTCGTCAGATCCCAGCGAATCTGTGGATAACCGCCCGATCCGTCGGGCTGCAGGCCGTCCCACAGCGCGTCCGCGGCGCCGACATCGGAGTTGCAGAAGTTGATCCCGCACAACGCCGACGGCTGGACCGTCTTCACGCCGTCGATCAGGCCCTTCATGAAGCCGCGCATGATCGGCCAGTTCGTGTTGTTGAAGTCGATCGCCTTGGTGCCGGCGTCGGCCTTGTGGTCGGGCAGGATGATGTACGGGTCCCGCGTCAACTCGTTGCCGCACTCGTACATCGTGACGCCGTGCGGCACGAAGGCCTGAGCCACCTCCGTGCTGATCGAGCGGGCCGCGTAGTACGCGTCGGACTCGTTGCTATAGGCAAGCGCACCGTTGCTGTCGCGAAGGCCGGCGTCGATCACCGGGAACGTGTGCAGACCGGCGCCGTTCAGATAGCTTGCGATGCTCGCGGCCGCGCCGATCGTGCTTGAGTCAGCACCGGTGTTCACCCGGAAGACGGTCGTCCCGAGGTCGGACATCCGAAGTGCGATCGTGGCCGGCGAGAGCGCCGTGTCGTGGTGCCCGTTGACCCCGTACATCAGTCCCGCCGGCGCGGACAGCGCGATCCGGGGATCGGTGCATGGGCGCCAGACGTCATTGAGTACGACGTACCACTGGCCGCCGGTGCCGCAGTGGTAGACCATCCCGCCGTACCAGAGCAGGACCGAGACGTTGTACGTGTTCCCGACCGTGCCGCCGTTGCGGTAGATGACGCCGCCGGACACGGTCCAGACGTTGCCGCCGTTGTCGGTGATCGAGGTGGCCGACGGGATCGTCGTGCCGTCGGGGGAGGCGTTGGGCGAGTCGCCGAGGGAGACGGCCGCGGCGGGCAGGCCGGCCGCGAGGGCGATGGAGCTGACCGCACCGCCGAGGAACAGGCGGCGGGAGACGGGTGCGTTCATGCGATGACTCCTCAGGCCGATGCGCAATCGTGTGCGCAATCAGACTCGCGGTCGGTCCCGACCGAGTCAAGAGCTCGGCGTCAACCCGTTGACAAGGTTGTCTCGGCAGTCCTAACGTCCCCGTTCATCAGCCATTTCGAGCGTGAACGACGGAGTCCTCGTGAAGATTCGCCCGCTCTCGGCAGGGCTTGCCCTTGTGGTGCTCTGCGCAATCGCTACCCCACCAACCGTGCAAGCACTTTCGCCGGTCGCCGTCGGCAGCACGGCGCCGACCGGCTGCACCCCGGCCGCGGCCAATCCGACCACCGACAACGTCACCGACTACCGGCTCGACACGAACGTGACGGCGCCCGGCCGCTGGTCGTACCAGGCGATCAACGGCGACGCCACCAGCCTGCTGAACAAGGGCGGCTCGGGGGCGTTCGCGGCCGACGAGTGGGCCGCCGACGTGAAGAAGCCGGAGCACGCCTGGTTCGTGAAGGCCGACGGCTCGATCGGTACCGACTACCGCGCGATCTCCGAGACCTACACGGTCGCCGACCAGGCCGACGGGAAGACCGTGCACGTCCGCGGCTCGTTCAGCTCGCCCGGCGGCCGCTTCCGCGTACTGCTGGCGCACGACGGTGACGCGACGAAGACCGCCGGACCGTTCACCGAGCTGTATACGTATTCAGGTACGGCGGCCTCGTTCGACCTGAACCTCGTCGCGTCCAAGGGCGACGACATCCTGTTCGTCAGCGACCAGGTCAGCACCTGGTGGGTGCCCGGGAAGCTGAAGGCCTCGATCACGACCGAGCTCGCACCGGAAACGGCCGCCGCCACCGCGACGCCCGGCCCGGGCGCGGTCACCAAGGGCACCAACGTGCAGCTGAGCAGCTCGACCCCGAACGCGTGCATCACCTACACCACCGACGGCACCGACCCGAGCACGTCGACCACCGCCCAGCCGTACACAGGCCCGATCGCGATCACCGCCGACACCGACCTCAAGGCAATCGCCGCCGCGACCGGTGATGCGCCGAGCGTCGTCGCCGACCTGCCGTTCGTACTCAACGAACCGTTCCGCGCGTTCGCGGGTGAGAACCAGGGCACCCAGACCGGACTCGTCGCCGGCATGCAGTGGGACCGGATGGACTTCGACTGGGGCTCCGTCGAACCCTCGAAGGGCCAGGTCGACAAGGCCGCGATCGCCGAGTACGTGCGACAGTTCACGGTCGCGAAAGCGCACGGCATCACGATCCTCCCGGTCCTCGCGTACACGGCCGGCTGGGCCGCGAACCGTACCGGCTACTCGTACGACTTCCACGGCAAGACGTACGAGTACGGCGCCGTCACGTCCGAGAACAACGGCCAGTTCACCCGCAACCTCACCGTGAAACAAGGCGGCAAGGTCCTGTCCTCGAAGGACGTGCAGACGAGCATCGGCCGGACGCCGCCGCAGAACCCCGACGACTGGAAGAGCTTCGTCAAGCTGGCCGTCGACACGCTGAAACCGCTCGGCATCACGTACTTCCAGATCTGGAACGAGGCGTACCCCGGCTCCGGGTTCTGGGAAGGCGGCATGGATCAGTACATGACCGACATCCATCTCCCGGCCGTCAAGGTGCTGCACGACAACGGCGTCAAGGCCGTGTACGGCGGGTGGATCTGCGGCGCGCCGCTCAGCGAGTACATCGCGCTGCTCGACAAGTACAAGGCCTGGCAAGGCATCGACGTGTTCGACATGCACTACATGCCGATCGGCACCATGCAGACGATCTACGCGGCGGCGCAGAAGCGCGGCGTCAAGGAGCCGGCCGTCTGGCAGACCGAGATCGGCTTCACCACCGAGGACAAGTTCGTCGCCGACATCTACCCGCGCGCGTTCCACTGGGCGCTGAGCAAGGGCGGCAACGACCTCAACCGTTTCAAGCTCCTGTACTTCGCCGAGTGGGCGCCGGACGACCCGAACGCGTTCGGGTACAACCGGACGCTGCGCAACGGCGACAACCTGAGTGCCAAGGGCAAGACACTGACCACGCTGGCCGGTCTGCTCCGCGGCGCCAAGGCGGAGACGTACGACAACTTCACCACCACACCTGAGCTCCAACCCGAGCTGAACGAGGCGTTGTCCACCGCGAACGGCTTCCGCCTGGACGACAAGCACGTCGTGCTGGCGATCGACCTGAAGCGGCAGAACCAGGCAGACATCTTCGAGGACCCGAACACCGGTGACACCATCCACCTGAACTTCGGTACGCCGACGATGACGGTCACGTTCCGGGACGTCCGCAACGTCAAGTCGCTGGAACGCGTCGACCTGTACGGGAACCGTACGCCGCTGCAGTGGAAGAGCATCGGCCAGAACCAGATCCAGGCCGAGGTGCCGATCATCGACCCGGACGAGACGGTGAAGGCGCTCAACCAGACCGAGAACGAGGACGTGTTCTACCTGTCCCTGCAGCAGAACTAGAAGGCGAGCACCTTCAGCCAGTCCTCCTCCAGTAGCGCGTGCCCGCCGGGCCGGATGTGGTACCCGATCCCATCCGGCCCGAACGCGGGCCGCGCCGCTTCGACGGCCAGGCGCTCGCCTTCCGGATCGGCCCACGCATCGTCCTCCGCGCTGCAGACGTACACCCGGCGCGGGGCGATGCTCGCCAGCAGTTGGTGCTGATCCACGGGCAGTTCGTCCTCCCTCCCGGCGTACTGCGCGAACGACGGGACGAACCAGTGCGGGAACCTCCTGGTGATCGCCTCGATGTCCTCACCGCCGGGGTGCCGGAACAGCGCGGCGCCGCAGCAACCGGACTCGTTCGACGCGGTCACCGTGATGCGTTCGTCCAGTACGCCGGCCCACAGCGCGGCCTTGCCCAACCGGGAATGCCCGAGCGCGACCGTCTTCGTGAGGTCGATCCGGTCGACGGTCGCGGCGATGTCGAGCAGGCGGGACAGACCCCACGCCCAGGCCGCCACGGCACCCCAGGTCTCCTCGGGGAACAGCCCGCGAACGCCGGGCGACGGCGGATTCGGGTCGTCCGGCTCGATCTCGCGGTAGTCGGCGGTGAGTACGGCGTACCCGGCCTGCGCGATCTTCTGGTACGGGAAGCTGGACGCGTCCCAGCCGCTGACCGGGCTGAGTGTCTGGTCGTTGCCGTTGAAGTTCAGGATCACTACGACCGGAGCGGCGTTCACGCCGGACGGAAGGTGCAGGAGCGTGTCGAACTCGAGGTTGCCGAGCGGGCACGCGACGGTGGCACGATGCCGGAAGCGGTCCGCGGCACCGTCGAGCACGCCTTCCTCGCGGGACTGCAGGGCCAGCTCGCTGAGCTTGCCCCCGTCCGGCGTACGGCCGTAGATCGTGCGGGTGAACTCCTCGACGACGTCCGGTCCGAGCGGCGGCAACTGCATCGGGCACTCCGATCCCTCAGCGCAAGTATTTTCACCACCCATTCTCCCCGTTAGACCGCGTTCCTGCGCAACTGTTTACACTCTGACCAGGAATTGAGGAGGAGCGATGGTGAAGCGGGCCAGCATGAGTGACGTCGCGCGGGTTGCGGGCGTTTCGCTGACCACTGCGTCGCGCGCGCTGAACGGGGTCGGCCGGGTGTCCGCGGAGACCCGCGCGCGGGTGATCGAGACCGCGGAGCGGCTGCAGTTCCAGCCGGACATGCTCGCACGCTCGTTCGTCACCGGCCGGAGCTTCATCGTCGGCGTCCTCGCCGAGTCCGCGCTCGGCCGGTTCAGCATGCCGCTGATCATGGGTGCCACCAACTACCTCGGCCGGGAGAACATCGCCACCGTCACCCTCGACGCCCAGGGCACGCCGCGGATCCTGAACGAGTATCTGAAACGCCTGCGCGCCCGCCGGATCGACGGGCTGCTGGTCGTCGGCGACGACCCGAACCGCGCGAGCCTCGTACTGTCCGAGGACTTCGCCGTACCGGTGGTGTTCGCCTCCTCGTCCGCGACGCCGGAGACCGACTACGTGGTCGCGCCGGACAACCGCGGCGCCGGTCAAGCGGCTGCGGAACACCTGATCGGGTTGGGGCGCCGGCACATCGCGCATGTCACTGCGGCGGTGCACGATCCGGCGGTGGACGCCCGGGTGGAGGGATTCACCGCCGCGATGGAGTCGGCCGGGATGCCGATCGCGATGGGCGGACCGCTGTACGGCAGCTATCTGCAGCGCTGGGGCATGGATGCCGGCGAGCGCATCCTCGACAGCGGGAAACCGGTCGACGCGATCTTCGCGGCGAACGACGAGATCGCGATCGGCCTGTTCGCGACGTTCCACCGGCACGGCATCCGCGTCCCGGACGACATCGCGATCATCGGGTACGACAACCGCTTGGCCGGCGTGATGCGCCCCGACGATCCGCTCAGCACCTTCGACCCCGAGCTCACCACGGTCGGCGAACGCGCCGCGGAACGACTGCTGGACGTGATCGGCGGTACGAACACCCCTGGCATCACCTACGTGCAACCCCGCTTCGTCGAGGGCCGCTCGACAACCGGACCGACCTTGGAACCATACGACGTCCTCTGACGAGCTCGCATCACCAGAGTTTGTCGATGGGTCCTGGGTAGAGGGTCGAGCTGCATCAGGTGGTCTTGAGGGTGTGGAGGCCTTGCCAGAGAAGGGTTCGGAGGATGTCGGCTACCTTCTCGGGAGGTGGGGGGTTGGGGGAGCGGGTGCGCCAGATCGCGAGGCGTTCGGTGGCGCCGGAGATGCTCTGGGCAACGATCTGGACTTCTTCCTCGTCGACGGGGCGGTCGGCGGGGACGTTCATCCGGACCATCGTGGCGATCAGCTCGATGAAGGCCGCGCGTACCTCGTCCGTTGCCTCGGCGGCAGGGCCGGCGCTCAGCATGCCCTCGTCGACCAGCACCGACCATGCCTGCGGGTGTTCGTCGAGGAAGCGGAACCAGGCCAGGAAGCCGGCGTACAACGCGTCCTCCGCATCGGCCGCCGCCATCACGGCATCGGCGACCGTCTCCAGCAACTGACCGCGGAGCCGCGCCAGGCACGCGAGGAACAGTCCGTCCTTCGACCCGTAGTACTGGTAGATGAGCGGCTTCGACACCCCGACCTGCGCCGCGACGTCGTCCATCGAGGTGCCCTGGTACCCACGCTCCCCGAAGATCCGCTCCGCCGCCTCGAGGATCTCGCGCTCACGGGCGGCCCGGTCGCGGCGGCGTTTCGGAACGGTGGTGGACGTCACTTGCGCAGTCTAACTGACTCCGAGTAACTTACTTGGAGTAAGTTCCGCTGACCAGGAGGCCCAGGATGAGCGAGCAGCACCGGATCGTGGTGATCGGTACCGGGTTCGCGGGGATCGGGATGGCGGTCCGCCTGAAGCAGGCCGGGTACGACGACTTCGTGGTCCTGGAGCGCGCCGCCGACGTCGGGGGCACCTGGCGGGACAACACCTACCCGGGCTGCCGATGCGACGTACCTTCGCACCTGTACTCGTTCTCGTTCGCGCCCAACCCCGAGTGGTCGTCGACGTTCTCGCCGCAGCCCGAGATCGAGGACTACCTGCGCAAGGTGACCGACGACTTCGGCGTCCGCCCGCACATCCGCTTCGGTCACGCCGTCGAGTCGGCGCACTGGGCCGACGGCAAGTGGCGGATCACGACCAGTCAGGGCGAGTTCACCGCGGACGTCCTGCTGTCCGGCATGGGCCCGCTCGCCGAGCCGTCGTACCCGAAGCTGCCCGGCATCGAGGACTTCGAGGGTGAGGTGTTCCATTCCGCCCGCTGGAACCACGACCTGAACCTCAGTGGCCGCAAGGTCGCCGTGATCGGCACCGGCGCCTCGGCGATCCAGTTCGTGCCGGCGATCCAGCCGGAGGTCGAGGAACTGCACCTGTTCCAGCGGACTCCGCCGTGGGTGATGCCGCGGCCGGACCGGAAGATCTCCACGGCCGAGAAGGCGGTCTACCGGCGTTTTCCCCTTGCACAGAAGGCGATGCGGGCCGCCATCTACTGGGGTCGCGAGTCCATGGTGCTCGGGTTCGCGAAGCTGCCGTCGATCATGAAGCAGGCGCAGAAGGTGGCCGAGAAGCACCTGGCACACCAGGTCCGCGACCCACTGCTGCGCGCCAAGTTGACGCCGGACTTCACCCTCGGCTGCAAGCGCGTCCTGATCTCCGACGACTACTACCCGGCGCTCGCCCGGCCGAACGTCGAGGTCGTGACCGACGGGATCGCCGAGGTCACCCCGACCGGCATCGTCACCACCGACGGCGTGAAGCACGAGGTCGACACGATCATCTACGGCACCGGCTTCAAGGTCACCGACCTGCCGGTGATGGACATGGTGCACGGCCGCGACGGCCTCTCCCTCCGCGAGGCGTGGGCCGACGGCATGGAAGCCCATCTCGGTACGGCGATCAACGGCTTCCCGAACTTCTTCATGCTGATCGGCCCGAACACCGGCCTCGGGCACAGCTCGATGGTGTTCATGATCGAGTCGCAGATCGCGTACATCGTCGACGCGCTCCGGACCATGGACTCCCACGGCCTCAAGCAGGTCGAGGTACGCCGGGACGTACAGCGCGCGTTCGTCGACGGGGTCCGGTCGTCGATGCGCAACACGATCTGGACGCGTGGCGGCTGCACCAGCTGGTACCTCGACTCCGAGGGCCGCAACACCACGCTCTGGCCGTCGTTCACGTTCCGGTTCCGCCAGCTGACCCGACGCTTCGACGCCTCGGAGTACCAGACCCTCGCCGCGGACCGTCCCGGGGCGCTGCCGCAAAAGTGAGGCCCGGAGAACCCCCTGCGGTTCCCCGGGCCTCTCGTTCCCCGTTGGTTCAGGCGACGCCGTTGGTTCAGGCAGCCAGTGCCGGCTCGTAGGTGCCGCTCAGGCGGAGCAGGTCGTCGCTGGTGACCAGCCGGGCCAGCTCGGCACAACCGGCGGCGAGGGCGGACTCCAGGGTCGGCCAGGCATCGACGCACCAGTACGGATCGTCGGGCTGCCGGTCGTTGTCGTCATCGATGTCGGCGCACCAGCCGCCGGTACGGACATGGTGGACGTGGAGTCGGAGCTTCATGGCGGAAACGGCTTTCAGAAGGGGAGCTTGCGGCCGGACGGCGTCCGGAGGTCGAGGGTCTGGTTCTGCGTCTGCCGGCGCGTCGTGCTGGTGCTCGGCCGCCGCCGGATCTGGATCTGGCGCATCCTCTTGCTCCTGCCTCGGGTGTCGTCCTGGTAGCAATACGCTCCCGCATGAGGCCCGGTTCACACATGCGGAGGATTACCTACCTGGTACCCGAGCTGTCCCCTAGCGAGTCCCCAGGGGACGCCTGAGGGTCGCCCTACCCCGCGGAGGGCAGTTCCTTGGGGTTGAGCCCGAGCTCCTCGTACGCGACCTCTTCGATCTCGCGGGCCATCGCCTCGCGGAACGCCGCGACCAGCGCCTGGCCGGCCAGCGGGATGATGCCTTCGAGGGTGCGCTGGATCTCCGGCCAGCCCTCGGCCGGCATCCCGGCGTTGGTGAAGTCGCGCCAGACCGTCGAGCGGAACAGTTCGACGTACGTCTTGGCGACCGCGTCGGCCTGCGCGAACAGCTTCGGCAGCATCTCGAAGATCGCCTGCATAGGCACCCCGAGCTTGATCACCTCGAGCCCGGTCCGCAGCAGGTCCGGGTTCCGGATCCGCAACCGGCCGTCCTCCAGCCGCTCCGCGATGCCCAGCTCGACGATCTGCTCGATCACCGCCGGATCGTGCGGTACGCCGGCCCGCTCGGCCAGCTGGAACTCGTCGAGCTCCTCCGGCTCGGCGGGCGTCCAGGGGTTCACCAGCGTCTCGAACACGCCGAGTGCGAGTTCGCCGTCGGGCAGTTCGCCCATCATCCGCTCGACCGCAGCCAGCGTGTAGCCCTTGTCGAGCAGTTCGCGGACCAGCGTCAGGCGGGCCACGTGGTCGCGGCCGTAGTACCCGGTCCGGCCGACCAGGCGCGGCGGCGCGATCAGCCCGCGCCCGGCGTACGCGCGCACGTTCCGGACCGTCATGCCCACCTTCGCGGCAAGCTGGTCGACAGTGAGCTCCTCTTCCACCCTTGACAGTCTTCCAGACGCAACGATACATAGTTAATGTAACATCAAGCATGTAAGGAGACCGCAGGGCGATCGCTTCCGGCAGAGGATCGGGACGGCGCACGTGAGCGTCGCCGACGAACGGGAACTGGAGAGCGCGTGACGATCGAGTTGGAACGCTCCGGGGTCACCACCTCGGACGGCGTACGGCTGAACGTCGAGGTGACCGGCCCGGCCGACGCGCCGGTGACGGTGCTGTTGGTGCACGGCTGGACGTGTTCGACCCGGTCCTGGCACAACCAGGTCGAGGGGTTGCCGCAGATCCTCGGACGCGACGCCGTACGGGTCGTGACGTACGACCACCGCGGTCACGGGCGTTCGGACGCCGCGCCCGCGGGATCCACCCGGCTGGAGCAGTTGGCCGACGACCTGGTCACGGTCCTCGACGAGGTCGTCGGTGACGGCCCGGTCGTGTACGCCGGCCACTCGATGGGCGGCATGACGCTGATGGCCGCTGCCGACCAGTACCCGGAGCTCTTCGGCCCCCGCATTCGCGCGGCCGCCCTGGTCAGTACGACCTCAGGCCACCTCACCGAAGGCGCCCTCGGCATCCCCGCTCGCTTCGACCCAACCGCCGCCCGAATCGCCCCGCGCATCCTCAACGCGGTGGGCCGCAGGATCGACCGCCGAGCGGCGGCTCAGGCGGCGGCTGAGGCGGCGGAGGTTGCCGGGCGGGCGGCGGAACGGGCTCGGGTCGCTGGTGACGTGCGGTCCGCGGCGCGGTTGGCGCAGGTTGCGCGTCGTGCGGGCGCTCTCGCGGCGCGGTTGCAGCGGCCCGCGCTGAAGCAGGTGGTGTTCGGGAAGAACGCGGATCCGGCCGAGGTGGACCTGTTCATGGAGGACCTGGCCGTCGTACCGGGTCCGTCGTACGGCGGCTTCTTCGAGACGATGCTCCAGCACGACCGCGGGCACGCACTGAAGGTCCTCGACCAACTGCCGGTGGAGATCATGCACGGCACCCGCGACCGTCTTCTCCCGCCCCGGCACGCGAACCGGATCGCCGCCGAACTCCCCACCGCCCGCCTCTGGCTCTACCCCGGCGCCGGCCACATGCTCATGCAAGAACGCCCCCGCGACGTCACCCACCGTCTGGCCTCTCTCGCTCGCAAGGCCTCCGCCTGAGAGTCGCATCACGGCCGGGTACGTCGTACTCGCCTACGCTCGACGCCGTGCAGAACCTTCTCTCGGATGTCGTGGTGGTGGACCTGACCCGTGCGCTGGCCGGGCCGCATGCGGCGATGATGCTGGGGGATCTCGGGGCGCGGGTGATCAAGGTCGAGACGCCGAACGGCGGGGACGACAGCCGCGGGTGGGGGCCGCCGTTCGTGAACGGCGAGTCGACGTACTACCTGTCCGCGAACCGGAACAAGGAGTCGGTGACCGCCGACCTGAAGTCCGCGGACGGCAAGGAGTTTCTCGCCAAGCTGGTGCGGAAGGCCGACATCCTGATCGAGAACTTCCGGCCGGGCGTACTCGACCGCCTCGGGTTCGGGAACGAGCGGCTGCACGAACTCAACCCCGGCCTGGTGATCCTGTCGATCACCGGCTTCGGGCACGACGGACCTGAGGGTGGCCGCGCCGGGTACGACCAGATCGCCCAGGGCGAGGGCGGTCTGATGAGCATCACCGGCGAGACCGAGCCGACGAAGGTCGGCGCCCCGATCTCCGACCTGCTGGCCGGGATGTACGGCGCGTACGGTGCGCTGGCCGCGCTGCACGAGCGGTCGATCACCGGGAAGGGACGGGTCGTCCGCACCAGCCTGCTCGCGTCGGTCGTCGGTGTGCACGCGTTCCACGGGACGAAGTGGACGGTGGCGCACGAGCTTCCCGAGCGGGTCGGCAACCACCACGCACAGATCGCGCCGTACGGGCTCTACCGCACCCGCGACGACATCGTCCAGGTGGCGGTCGGCAGCGAAGGTCTGTGGCGCCTGTTCGCGCCGGTCGTCGGGCTCGACCCGGACGACCATCGCTTCGCGACCAACCCGGACCGGGTCGCGCACCGCGACGAACTGACCGCCGCGATCGAGACCGCCTTCGCCGGGGATTCGGCCGACGTCTGGCTGGAACGCCTTGCGGACAAGGGGATTCCGGCCGGTAAGGTCCGTGACTTCCAGCAGGTCTACGACTGGGAGCAGACCCGTTCCCAAGGCCTGCTCATCGACGTCGAGCACCCGACCTTGGGCACTATCCAGCTCCCCGGCCCACCGCTCCGCTTCGACGACAACCCGTACGCCGGCGCCCGCGAAACCAACCTCCCACCACCCCGCCTGGGCGAGCACAACGAGTCGGTCAGAGCCTGGCTCGACGACTAGTCATGCACTTTACGTACGTAATCTCGGGGCATTACCAGTGACGTGAGAGGATCACCCGCGTGACTGCATTGCCGAGTGTTTCGTACTCCATCACCGTTCGCCTCGAGGTGCCCGCGGGTGGCTCGACGGTGAGCAAGCTGACGACCGCGGTCGAGCAGGCCGGCGGTCTGGTCACCGCGCTCGACGTGACCGCGTCCGGCCACGAGCGGCTGCGGATCGACGTCACCTGTGCCGCGGCCGACACCGAGCACGCCGGCCGCCTGGTCGAGGCGATGCGCGCCGTACCGGGCGTCGAGATCGGCCGGGTCTCGGACCGGACGTTCCTGATGCACCTCGGCGGCAAGATCTCGATGGAGGCCAAGCACCCGATCCGCAACCGCGACGACCTCTCGATGATCTACACCCCGGGCGTCGCGCGGGTCTGCCTGGCGATCGCGGCCAACCCGGACGACGCCCGCCGGCTGACGATCAAGCGCAACAGCGTCGCGGTCGTCACCGACGGCTCGGCGGTGCTCGGTCTCGGCAACATCGGCCCGAAGGCCGCGCTGCCGGTGATGGAGGGCAAGGCCGCGCTCTTCAAGCGGTTCGCCGGAATCGACGCCTGGCCGTTGTGCCTGGACACCCAGGACCCGGACGAGATCGTCTCGATCGTGAAGGCAATCGCGCCGGGCTTCGCGGGCATCAACCTGGAGGACATCTCCGCGCCGCGCTGCTTCGAGATCGAGGCGCGGCTGCGCGAGGAACTCGACATCCCGGTCTTCCACGACGACCAGCACGGTACGGCGGTGGTCGTGCTGGCGGCGCTGTACAACGCGTTGCGCGTGGTCGGCAAGGACATCAGCAACGTCCGTGTAGTGCTGTCCGGTGCCGGCGCGGCCGGTACGGCGATCCTCAAGCTGCTGCTCGCCGCCGGGGTCAAGGACACGTGCGTCGCGGACATCGGCGGGGTCATCCACCCGGACCGCGACGGCCTGTCGCCGGAGCTGCGCTGGATCGCGGAGAACACCAACGCGGCCAAGTACAGCGGCGACCTGAAGGGTGCGCTCTCCGGTGCCGACGTGTTCATCGGTGTCTCCGCGCCGAACATCCTGGACGGCGCGGACATCGCCACGATGAACGAGGACGCGATTGTGTTCGCGCTGGCGAACCCGACGCCCGAGGTCGACCCGACCGAGGCCGGCGAGCACGCGGCCGTGGTGGCCACCGGCCGGAGCGACTACCCGAACCAGATCAACAACGTGCTGGTCTTCCCGGGCGTCTTCCGTGGTCTGCTCGACGCACAGTCCTCGAAGGTCTCGGTCGACATGGAGCTGGCCGCCGCGCGAGCGCTGGCCGGCGTGGTCACCGACGAGGAGCTGAACGCGACGTACATCGTGCCCAGCGTCTTCCACCCGGAGGTGCACACCCGGGTCGCGCACGCGGTCCGGGACGCGGCCGGCGGCAAGGCACCGGCGCACGAGAACTTCCCGGACGACGCGCCGGCGCTGTGACTCCTGCATGACGACAACGACGGAAACCCGGTCCCGCGCCGGGATCTGGGTCTGGCGGATCGCCTTCGTCGCCGCGGTGGCGCTGCAGCTGTACGGCGTCTACGCGCCGCGCGAGGCCGGTCCGAACCTCGGCATCCCGCAGATCGACAAGGTCGCGCACGCGTTCCTGTTCGGCGCGGTGGCGTTCACCGGGCTGAAGGCCGGCTTGCCCGCGCGCTGGTTGCTCGGGGCACTGGCCGCGAACGCGGTGGTCAGCGAACTCGTGCAGCACTGGTTCCTGCCGCAGCGCGACGGCGACCCGTTCGACACACTCGCGGACCTCGCCGGGGTCGCGCTCGGCGCCTGGCTCGCGACGGTCGACTGGCTGCGCGCACCTCGGCGTACGTCGTGACGCCTCGCCGTACGCCATGATGGAGGTATGACGGTCTCGACCCTGACCGGTTCGCTGCTGGTGGCGACCCCGTTGCTCGACGAGCCGCCGTTCCGCCGGTCGGTGATCCTGCTGCTGGACCACGACGACGACGGCGCGCTCGGGGTGGTGGTGAACCGTGCCGCAGACCTGTCCGTGGACCGGGTGCTGCCGAACTGGTCGTCGGCCGTCGACGAACCGGGCGTGCTGTTCATGGGCGGCCCGGTCGGTACCGACAGCGCGCTCGCGGTTGCCGAGGTGGCCGGCGACATCAACCCGCCGGGCTGGCGGGAGTGCTTCGGGCGGATCGGGCTGGTCGACCTCGACGTACCGCCGGAGCTGCTCGCGGGCGCGATCACCCGGATGCGGATCTTCGCCGGGTACGCCGGCTGGTCCAGCGGGCAGCTGGAGGGCGAGATCGCCGAGGGCGCCTGGTACGTCGTGGAGTCCGAACCGGCGGACGTGTTCGGCCACGACCCGGACACGCTCTGGCGACGGGTGCTCCGCCGCCAGACCGACCAGATGGCCTACGTGTCGACGTACCCGGACGACCCGTCCCAGAACTGACCGGGGTGCTGCCGGCTACTCGTCGCCGTCGTCGTCGCCCGGGTTGAGCGAGTCCCAGATCTCCTTGCACTCGGGGCAGACCGGGAACCGCTGCGGGTCGCGGCTGGGCACCCACACCTTGCCGCAGAGCGCGACCACCGGCGTGCCCATCACCATCGCCTCGGTCAGCTTGTCCTTCGGCACGTAGTGCGAGAACCGCTCGTGATCACCAGGCTCCGCCGGCGCCGTCTGGGCCCGCTCGTCGACAACCGTCTCCGCGCCGGGGGTCAGCTGAGTACTCATACCCCCGAGTGTAGGACGTGTCACCAGCCGACCCGGAACTTTTCCACAGCTTCGGGATTCCCGGGGCAACCCGGGGCAGATCGCGGCACCTTCTCTGGCGTGACCGACCGAAGGAGGCAGTATGAGTGCTGTGGAACCCATCCCGACCGGCAACCCGTGGCTGGAGCCGCCGGGTGCGCCGCTGACGAGAGCCGATCTCGATCGAATGCCCGATGACGGCCGCCGGCACGAGCTCGTCGACGGAGTGCTGCTCGTGACCCCGGCGCCGGCCATCCGGCACCAGATCATCGCCGGCAACCTCAACGACGTTCTCAGGCGGGCCTGCCCGGCCGAGTTCCTGGTGCTGTTCGCGCCGGTCGACGTGGTGCTGGCGGCGGACACCGTGCTGGAGCCGGATCTCGTGGTCGCTCCGAGGGATGCATTCACCGAGCGTGATCTCCCGGGGCCGCCGCTGCTCGCCGTCGAAGTGTTGTCGCCCAGCACAAGGCGCTTCGACGTGATGGTGAAGTTCTCCCGGCTCGAGGCCGCCGGGTGCCCGGCGTACTGGGTGGTGGATCCCGACACGCCGAGTCTGATCGCCTGGGAACTGCAGGACGGTGCATACGTGCAGGTCGCGAAGGCCACCGGGGACGAGGCGGCGCACCTGACGAGCCCGTTCGAGGTGACGGTGGTGCCTGCGGATCTGCTCTCGTAACCGATCTCGGGTAACCTTCCTGCCCGGCACACTGTCGACCTTCGGGGGAGTAGCTGTCTGTGGATTCGCACGTGCCGGCCAATCCTGCTGTCCTGCCACCGGCCTATCCGGACCGCGCAGCGTGGGGTACCGCGAGCAAGCTGCGAGCCTGGCAGGCCGAGGCGCTTCAGCAGTACCTGGACACCAACCCGCGGGACTTCCTCGCGGTCGCGACGCCGGGCGCCGGTAAGACGACGTTCGCGCTGACCGTGGCCGCCGAGCTGCTGCAGCGGCGGCTGATCGAGCGGATCACCGTGGTGACGCCGACCGAGCACCTCAAGGTGCAGTGGGCCGAGGCGGCGGACCGGGCCGGGATCGCCATCGACCCCGCCTTCGCCGGGCGCCGCGGGAAGACCAACAAGGACTACCAGGGCGTCGCGGTGACGTATGCCGGGGTCGCGGTGAACCCGCTGGCCTTCCGGGTCCGTACCGAGCGGTTCAAGACGCTGGTCATCCTCGACGAGGTGCACCACGGCGGCGACGCGCTGAGCTGGGGTGAGGGCGTCCGCGAGGCGTTCGAGCCCGCCACGCGCCGGCTCTGCCTGACCGGGACACCGTTCCGCAGCGACGACAACCCGATTCCCTTCGTCACGTACGAGGAGGGTCACGACGGCGTCGCCCGGAGCAAGGCGGACTACACCTACGGGTACGGTCATGCCCTCCGCGACCACGTCGTCCGTCCCGTCATCTTCATGTCGTACTCCGGCGAGATGCGCTGGCGGACCAAGGCCGGCGACGAGGTCGCGGCGCGGCTCGGCGAGCCGCTGACCAAGGACCTGACGGCGCAGGCGCTGCGGACCGCGCTCGACCCGGCCGGCGAGTGGATGGGCGCCGTGCTCGCGGCCGCCGACAAGCGGCTGACCGAGGTCCGCCGGCACATGCCGGACGCCGGTGCGCTGGTGATCTCGGGCGACCAGAACACCGCCCGCGCGTACGCCAAGACCCTCCGCGAGCTCACCGGCGAGGCGCCGACGGTCGTCCTGTCCGACGAGAAGGCGGCGAGCAAGAAGATCGCCAAGTTCTCCGAGGACAACTCGCGCTGGATGGTCGCGGTCCGGATGGTGTCCGAGGGTGTCGACGTACCGCGGCTGGCGGTCGGGGTGTACGCGACGCCGACCTCGACGCCGCTGTTCTTCGCGCAGGCCGTCGGGCGGTTCGTCCGGGCCCGCAAGCGCGGTGAGACGGCCTCGGTGTTCGTGCCGTCGGTGACCCGGCTGCTCGGGTTCGCCGCCGAGATGGAGGTCGAGCGCGACCACGTCCTCGGCCGGAAGAACAGCAACGACGGCGGCGACATCTTCGCGCTCGAGGACGACCTGCTGAAGCAGGCGAACCAGACCGAGGGCGCGAGCGACGAGCTCGAGGGCAACTTCGAGGCGCTCGGCTCGGACGCCAGCTTCGACCGCGTGGTGTTCGACGGCGGCGACTACGGCACCGGCGGCGAGAACGCGTCGGACGAGGAGTTGGACTTCCTCGGCCTGCCCGGTCTGCTGGAGCCGGACCAGGTCCGCGAGCTGCTGCACAAGCGGCAGCAGAAGTCGCTGGCCGCGCAGAAGAAGTCGCAACGCTCGACCAGCGATCGCGAGGACCCGACACCGACCGAGCTGGCCACGCACGAGCAGATCTCATTGCTGCGGCGTGAGCTCAACGGCCTGGTCGCTGCCTGGCATCACCGCACCGGTCAGCCGCACGGCGTGATCCACAACGAGCTGCGCCGCAAGCTGGGCGGCCCGGCGGCGGCGCACGCGTCGTCGATCCAGTTGAAGGAACGGATCGAGCTGATCCGCGACTGGGCGACGCAGCGCCGCGCCTGACAACTCAGGGTTTGCTGGTCAGTTCCTGCGTGCCGATCACGTCCAGGAGGCGGATCGCCTGATCGGACGGCGATCCGGGCTCGGCCGTATAGAGCACGACGCGCTGATCGCGTTCGGGCACCACGAGCACCTCACAGATGACGTCGATCCGGCCGACCTGCGGGTGGTAGATCGTCTGGCACAGCGACTGCTGCCGGCCGACTTCGTGCCGTGCCCAGATCTCCGCGAACTCCGGACTGCCGGCCCGCAGATCGGCGACCAACCGGGCGAGCTCTGGGTCGTCGGGGTACGTGCTGGTCGCCGCGCGTAGATCGGCCGCCGCCTCGCGGGCGAACTCCCGCGTGGCCTCCTCGCCGAACAGCTCCACCTGCCGGTCGGTCAGGAACCGCAACCGCAGCAGGTTCCGCTCCCGCGGAGGGAGCGCGGAGAAGTCCGTGATCAACGCGGCCGCCAGCGGATTCCACGCGAGGACGTCGTACTTTGCGTCCAGGACCAGCCCCGGTACGTCGAGGCGCGCGAGCATCCGCAGTACTCCGGAACGCACGTCCGACGGGGGTCCGGGTGGTGGCGCCGGCTGCTCGCCGGCCAGCCGGAACAGGTGGGCGCGCTCGTCATCCGACAGCCGTAGCGCGCGGGCCAGACCGGTGAGGACCGGGCGGGACGGGCGCGGACCGCGGGCCTGTTCGAGGCGGGTGTAGTAGTCCGTCGACATGGTCGCGAGGCTTGCGACCTCCTCGCGGCGGAGACCGGGCGTACGGCGGCGCAGTCCGGCGGGGAGTCCTACGTCGGACGGTTGCAGCGCTTCCCGCCGTACTCGGAGGAACTCCGCCAGCCCTTCGCGATCCACCGTCCCAGGATCGCAGGGCCGCTCGCCGGTATCCAGGGAGTGCCGGTCCCAGGGTCGGCTCGCTCTGCCTCGCGCGGCGCGGGAGCCGGAGGGTTGACGGCATGAACACGAACAAGATCGCGCTCGTCACGGGCGCCAACAAGGGCATCGGCAAGGAGATCGCGCGGCAGCTGGGAGCGCTCGGGTTCACCGTGCTGGTCGGATCGCGGGACGCCGAGCGTGGAGCGGTCGCGGCGAAGGAACTGGTTGCCGAGGGCCACGATGCGGTCGTGCTGCCGTTGGAGGTGACGTCTGCCGAGTCGGTCGCCGCTGCCGCCGCTACGGTCGAGGCTGCATATGGGCGGCTCGACGTACTGGTGAACAACGCCGCGATCATCCCGGCGGGGGACGGGCCGGTGTCGGAGGTGGCGAGCGACGTACTGCGGTCCGCGTTCGAAACCAATGTGATCGGCCTGGTCGCGGTGACGCGGGCCTTCCTGCCGCTGCTGCGCAAGGCGCCAGCCGCGCGGGTGGTGAACCTCTCGACGTCGCTGGCGTCGTTCGCGCAGGTCGGCGACCCGGACTCACGAATGTCGACGGTGACGACCCTCGGCTACAACTCATCGAAGGCGGCCGCGAACATGGTCACCGTAATGCTCGCCAACGAACTCCGCGACACAGGCATCCTCGTCAACGCCGCCGACCCAGGCAACTGCGCCACCGACATGGGCGGCTGGAACGCCCCCCGCACTCCCGCAGAGGGCGCCGCCGTCGCAGTCACCCTGGCAACCCTCGACAAGAACGACCCAACCGGCCACGTCTACGCAGAAGAAGGCCGCCTACCCTGGTAACCACCCAACCCCCGGCCCGCGTCACCCCCACGCCCTGACACCAAACCCTCCGCCCCGCACCCAGAGCGCCCCAACCGATGAAGCCGGGCGCCGCGGGGTGGTTCGGGTGGTTTTAGACGGTGGCGCCGGACCAGGCTAGGGCTTGTTTTAGGAGTTGGCCTCGGCCGCCCTCTAGGTCGTTGAGGAGGCTTGGGGCCAGGGCTTCCTCTGGGGTTAGCCAGGTGAGTTCGAGGGCGTCCTGGCGGGGGTTGCATTCGCCGGTGACCGGTACGACGTACACGAGGGCGACGGCGTGCTGCCGGGGGTCGTGTAGTGGGGTCATGCCGGGGAACGGGAAGTACTCCGCGACCGTCACTGGGACGAGCGTCGCGGGCAGCCGGGGGAACGCCGTCGGGCCGAGGTCCTTCTCGATGTTCCGCTGCAGGGCGTCCCGGATCGACTCGTTGTGCAGCACCCGCCCGGACACCAGCGTGCGGGTGATCTCACCGGTCGCGGGCGAGGTCCGCAGCAGTACCCCGATGTGCTCGATCTGCCCGAGCGTGTCCACCCGCGCCGGCACGGCCTCCACGTACAGGATCGGAACCCGCGTCCGGGTCTCGGCCAACGCGAACTCGGACAGCCACCCAGGATTCGGGTCAGGCGTTTGCAGCGACGACGTCATGTGCACATCTTCGCCTAAGCCCGCGCCCGCCGGTCCATCGCCCACTGCCGGGCGCCTCGGTACGGCGGCTCAGTACGGCGCCTCGGGACGGCGCTGGACCGGCAGACCGGCCTATGGTCTGAAAGCTGCCCGGTACTGGGATGGGCTCAGGCCGAATGTTGAGCGGAACCGGCGGGTGGCGTGGCTCGGGTCGTGCCAGCCGACTGCGGCGCCGATGGTCGCGACCGGTAGTTCGGTCTCGATCAGCAACCCGGCCGCACGCTCGGCGCGGATCCGATTGAGGTACGCCATCGGCGACATCCCGACGGACTTCCCGAACACCCGAACCAAGTACCCCGGCGCAAGGTTCACCCGAGCCCCCAACCGCTCGAGCGTCCACGGCTCGGCCAGGTCAGCCTCCAATACCCGCATCGCATGCTCCACCCCCGGATGCACCGCCGCCCGCAGGCCTGCTCCGCCTGGCACCAGGGCCCCCGAGAGCAGCCCGAACACATCCGGTCCGAGGTAGGCGTTGCGGACGATCAGGGCGGTGCAGTTGATGTAGCCGTGCCATTCGCCCGGGCGGATGACTACCACTGAGTCCGGCACCAGCGGGACCTCACCCGCCGCTGACACGTGTGTCCCGGAGCCGGCGACGACCACGGCGATCTCGAAGAAGGCGTGGCTGTGGATGGCGACGTCTGCGACGAGTTCGATCCGCTCACCGGCAACCGGTAGCCGTGGATCCGGGAACACCTCGCTGCTCAGCACGTTGTGCACGAACCACCCCGCTGATGAATCAGGTCAATTTCAGTCAAGCCATGGTCAACAACATCCTGTCCCCGGCGACCCCGGTCCGCGACGCTGGAATCACCTTCCAGTACGACGGAATCCAAGGAGCCACGCATGACCACCACCGAGCCTACGGCACCTACGACCCTCGACGACGAGACAATTTCCGCCTACCGACGCGACGGCGTGGTGCGGATCCGGAACATCATCGGCCGGGACGAGGCGGCCCGGTTCGCGGCGGCCGCGCTGGCCACCTCGGAGCGTGCCGACGACAACTACAGCGGATCGAAGATCTTCAACCAGTACGTCAACGTCTGGCAGCAGAACGACGTACTCAAGGAGCTCACCCTCGACCCACGTCTCGCAGCCGCGGCGACCGCGCTGGCCGGCGTACCGCTCCGGATCTGGCACGACCAGCTGCTGATCAAGGCACCGCACAACGGCGCCGCGACCGAGTTCCACCAGGACGCGCCGTACTGGCCGCACGCCGGATCGCGCGCCTCGTTGTCCGCCTGGATCGCGCTCGTCGACGTACCGGTGGAGCGTGGCTGCATGACCTTCATCCCGGGCTCGCAGAACCACCAGAACCTGCGCAGTCAGGACCTGTCCGACCGCGACGACCTGTTCCGCGCCGCGCCCGACCTGCGGTGGGAGGAGCGTCTGACGATCCCGCTGCAGGCCGGCGATTGCACCTTCCACAACGCGTACCTAGCGCACTCCGCGACCCCGAACCTCACCGACGACCCGCGGATCGCGCACGTCAACATCTACTTCGACGCGGAGGCGACGTACACCGGCGCCGCCCACGTCGTCACCGACGGCCTCGGCCTCACCGTGGGCGCTCCGCTCGAGCACGACCTGTTCCCGAGGGTTTGAAAATTTACAGCGTGACATAAGTTGTCTGCGTGCGTCTGCTCACCGACATCCGGCCGCTGCGGGAGTCCGCCGACTTCCGCCGGTTGTGGATCGGGTCGACGGTGTCGCAGCTCGGCCAGCAGATGACCGCGGTGACGGTCTCGATCCAGGTGTACGCGCTGACCCACTCGACCTTCGCGGTCGGGCTGGTCGGGCTGTGCTCGCTGGTCCCGCTGATCGTCTTCGGGCTGTACGGCGGCGCGATGGCCGACGCGATCGACCGCCGTACGCTCTCACTCGTCTCCTCGACCGGCCTGTGGCTGCTGTCGATGGTGCTCGTCCTGCAGTCACACCTCGACTGGGGCCAGGTCGGCGTGCTGTACGGCGTGGTCGCCTGTCAGTCGGCGTGCTTCGCGGTGAACAACCCGGCTCGATCCGCGATCATCCCTCGCCTGATCCGGCCCGAACTCCTGCCCGCCGCGAACACGCTCAGCCAGGCCGCGTTCAACCTGGGCTTCACCGCGGGACCGCTGCTCGGCGCCGTCGTGATCGCGTGGCAGGGATTCGCGGCGGCGTACCTGGTCGACGTGATCACGTTCACCGCGGCGCTGTACGCGCTCTTCCGGCTGCCCGCGGTGCCGCCGACCGGAGCGGTACGCCGGGCCGGGCTGCGGTCCGTCCTCGAAGGGTTCTCGTTCCTGCGCGCGGCGCCGGCGTTGCTGGCGACGTTCCTCGCGGACATCCTCGCGATGGTGTTCGCGCAGCCGCGGGCGCTGTTCCCGGCGGTCGCGGGCGCGTTCTTCGGCGGCGGCGTACGGACCGTCGGTCTCCTGCAGGCGGCACCCGCGATCGGGGCGTTGATCGGCGTGATCTTCTCCGGGTGGGTGACCCGGGTACGCCGTCAGGGCGTGGCGATCGTGCTCGCGATCACCGCGTACGCCGCGGCCGTCGGGCTGTTCGGGTTGTCGCGGACGATCTGGCTGGGCGTCGCGCTGCTGGCGATGTCCGGGGCGGCCGACATGGTGAGTTCGGCGTACCGGAACACCGTGCTGCAGTCCGCGGCACCGGACGCGATGCGCGGCCGGCTGCAGGGCGTGTTCATCGTGGTCGTCGCCGGTGGTCCGCGGCTCGGCGACTTCGTCGTCGGTACGACGTCCTCGCTGACCAGCCCGACCGTCGCACTGCTCGGCGGCGCCGCGGTCTGCATCACCGGCCTGCTGATCCTGCTTGCGCGGAACCGCCCGTTCCGCGCCTACGACTCGCAGACCAGGGCGTTGAGCTGAGGGAAGGGGTGCCTCCCTAGCCGCCGGTCGCGAGTTTCTTGACGACCGTGAACCAGGAGTCCATGTCCGGGTTGATCGCGGTCATCTCCTTGCCGCCCACCGTGACGAGCTTGCGGTCGCCGAGCGGCTTCTTCAGCTTGATCGGCAGCAGCGAGATGTTGCTGTCCGGCGGACACGGTACGTCGCTGTCGATGAATACCTTGATCTGGTCGTCCAACTGCTGCACGACCGCGTCCTGCGAGCACTTGCCGCGCAGACCGATCACCAGATCGGTGTCGTCGTACTTCGGGGCGTTCTGGATCCACTGCAGGTACTTCGGCTTCTTGCCCTTCACGAGCTGGTAGTACTCGACCGGCTGCCCTTTGGCGTCCAGCGGCTCGCGGCTCCCGTCGCCCAGGAACGAGCCGTAGATCATCTCGTAGCACGGATCCTTGGTGTCCGGGCCGTCGTCGGCGCCGAACGCCCGGGCCGCCTTGTAGCAGCCGACCGCCTCGCGGTTCAGCGAGAAGATGTTGAAACCGATCAGTGCGATCGCGCCGATCACCATCGCGATCGCGAGCATCCGGCGGGACCGGAGCTGCTGCGGGCCGAGGATGCCGGCCGCCCGGCGGGCCTCCTCCGGGGTCGGGTCGCCGGGCAGCGGAGCGGTGCGGAACAGCGCCATGATCGAGCTCGTCCACTGCGGGTTGATGATGGTCGGAACGGCATAGACCAGGATCAGGCCCACGATCACGAGGACGGCCGGAAGCAGCGACCAGTAATTTCGCACGGCAGCAAGATACGGGCCCATCGGGCCGCGCACGAATAGCGGATACTCTAGCTGGGTGCCCGCAGAGACCTCGCAGACGCTCGACCGGGGACTCACCGTCCTCGAGTTGCTGGCGGACGCCCCGGACGGGCTTTCCATCACCGAGTTGGCGGCGGCGCTGGGGGTCAGCCGAACGGTGGTGTACCGCCTGGTGAACACGCTCGAGCTGCACCGGCTGGTGCGTCGTGACAGCGAGGGCCGGGCCCGCCTCGGTCTCGCCGTACTCCACTACAGCCGGCGTGTGCAGCCGACGCTCCGCGACGCCGCTCTTCCGGTACTGCGCTCGCTCGCCGAGGACACCGGCGCCACCGCGCACCTGACGGTCGCCGACGGTGAGGAGGCGCTCGCGATCGCGGTCGTCGAACCGAGCTGGACCGACTACCACGTCTCGTACCGGATGGGCTCCCGGCACGCCCTCGACCAGGGCGCCGCCGGCAAAGCCATCCTGGCCGGCCGCCGCAAACCGGACCCCGCCGGCCGCCCCTTCGTCGTAACCTCCGGCGAACTCCAGGCCGGCGCCCAAGGTGTCTCTTCTCCGGTCCTCGGCGTCCCCGGCGTAGAGGCCTCCATCGGCGTAGTAGTCCTAGGCAAACTGGACCGAGACTTCGTAGGCCCACGCGTAGCCCGAGCCGCAGTAGAAGTAGCCAAACGCCTCGCCTGAGAACAGCTGACAGCTGCTTTTCCCTCGGGACAGCAAGGGCTGACAGGTGCTGTCCCGGGTTGGGCAGCACCCGTCAGTTTTTTGTGGCGGCTTCTACCAGGGGGAGGACTCGGTGGGGGATTTGTTCGGCGAGGGCGATCACGGTGGAGGCTCGTTGGATGCCTTGGACGATGACTACCTGGTCGATGACGCGTTGGAGGTCGGCGTTGGAGCGGGCCACGATCCGGCACCAGAGGTCTTCGGCGCCGGTGATGGTGTGGACTTCGAGGACCTCGGGGATGCGGGCGAGGGCTTCGGCGACGGTGGTGTGGCCGGAGCCCTGCTCGATCTGCAACGTGGCGAACGCGGTGACGGGGTAGCCGATCGCGGTGGTGTCGATGTCGGGGCCCCAACCGCGTACGACCCCGGCGCGTTGCAGGCGGTCCAGGCGGGCTTGGACGGTTCCGCGCGCCACGCTGAGCCGACGCGACGCCTCGAGTACGCCGACCCGCGGTTCGGCGGCGAACAACTTCAGGATGCGCGCGTCCAGTTCGTCCACCGACATGACGAATCCTCCGTTGATAGTCAGACTGACCAAATAGCCTAGCCATGTTGCGACATCAGTAGTCAGTCTGCCTAGTGAAACAGAGAAGTGTTGCGCAACCTGCGTCCCGCCGACAAGGCTCGGTGACACCACATCGACCCGGGAGGACCGCGATGACCAGCACCGACCTCACCCCTGCAGAGCTCGACGCCGATCTCGACCTCGACCAGCTGAAGCAGCTCGTCGGCCTGGTGCCGTACGACGAGAGCACCGACCCGTTCCCGGTCACCGCGATGGACGCCGTGGTGTTCGTGGTCGGCAACGCCACCCAGACCGCGAAGTGGTACCAGCTGGCGTTCGGTATGGACCTGGTCGCCTACTCCGGCCCCGAGACCGGCAACAAGGACGCGAAGTCGTACGTCCTGAAGGCCGGTTCCGCCCGCTTCGTGATCTCCGGCGGCGTCAGCCCGAAGAGCGCCTTGCTCGACCACCACCGCAGGCACGGCGACGGCGTCGCGGACATCGCGCTCGAGGTCCCGGACGTGGACAAGTGCATCGCGCACGCCCGCAAGGTCGGCGCGGTCGTCCTCGAGGAGCCGAACGACGTCACCGACGAGCACGGCACGATCCGCCGCGCGGCGATCGCGGCGTACGGCGACACCCGGCACACGCTGATCGACCGCAGCCGGTACGACGGCCCGTACCTGCCCGGCTTCGTCGCCGCCGAGACCAAGGTGACCCGGCCCGAGGGCCACCCGAAGCGGCTGTTCCAGGCCGTCGACCACGTGGTCGGCAACGTCGAGCTCGGCAAGATGGACGAGTGGGTTGCCTTCTACAACAAGGTGATGGGCTTCGTGAACATGGCGGAGTTCATCGGTGACGACATCGCCACCGACTACTCGGCGCTGATGAGCAAGGTCGTCGCCAACGGCAACCACCGGGTGAAGTTCCCGCTGAACGAGCCGGCGGTGGCGAAGAAGAAGTCCCAGATCGACGAGTTCCTGGAGTTCTACGACGGCGCCGGCGCGCAGCACATCGCGCTGGCCACCAACGACATCCTGCGCACCGTCGACATCATGCGGGCCAACGGCGTGGAGTTCCTGAATACACCCGACTCCTACTACGAGGACCCCGAGCTGCGGGCCCGGATCGGCGAGGTACGGGTACCGATCGAGGAGCTGCAGTCCCGCGGCATCCTGGTCGACCGGGACGAGGACGGCTACCTGCTGCAGATCTTCACCGCCCCGATCGGCGACCGCCCGACGGTGTTCTACGAGCTGATCGAGCGGCATGGCTCGCTCGGGTTCGGCAAGGGCAACTTCAAGGCGCTGTTCGAGGCGATCGAGCGCGAACAGGAGCGCCGCGGCAACCTCTAGTGCACTGTGACGATCAAAAAGCTTGCCAGTAGCAACTGCACACGGCGTGTCGCCGTCCGATTACCGGAATGACTGTCGGGGCAGGCTCCGTTCGCGTAGTGTCCCTCCTGAGTGTGCGTCGGGGCGCGCGCTCAGGAAGGGTTTCGTCATGAAGACACTGGGCATTGTGCTCAGCACAGCCGGCCTGGCCGGGGTGGGCGCGTTCGCCTTCTCCGCGGTCCCGGCCGAGGCGGCAACGGCCGCCAACTGCTCTGGCGCGACATCCATCGCCTCGGCGCCGATGTTGCGCAACAACCAGCCACCCAGCTGGGGCACGATCCGGCTCGTCCGCGACAACTGCTCCCAGTACTGGGCCGAGATCACGATGGCGTCGCCGCTGGTGGCCAACGCGAAGGCCAACGCCTTCCTGGTCCAGTCCGGCGGCGGGAACGACGGCCGGGTGCTCAGCTGCGACAGCAGCGGGGGCAACGGGGCGGTGATCCAGGGCCAGCGCAGCTGCCGGACGCCGAAGGTGAAGGCGACCAGCGGAAGCATCAAGTTCACCGCGATCGGCCGGGAGTACCACAACTACGGCGGCGGCTACGAGGAGATCTCGGAGAACGCCACCAGACGCACACGCTGAGCCGGCGTGAGACACAGGGTGCGCAGTACCGCGCAGTAGTTATTAGGCTCGCAGTATGAGTGAGGTTGTCGAGCAGCTGCGTCAGGTGCTGCCACCCGAGGCGCTGGTGACCGATCCGGACCGGATGGAGAGCTACCGGTACGACCGGGCGATGTTCTGCCCGGCCGGGATGCCGCTCGCCGTCGTCCTGGCCCGGGAGACCGCGCACGTCCAGGCGGCGGTGCGGGTCGCGAACGAGTTCGGCGTACCGATCGTGCCGCAGGGCGCGCGGTCCGGCCTGTCCGGCGCCGCCAACGCGCTGGACGGCTGCATCGTGATCTCGCTGGAGAAGATGGACCGGATCCTGGCGATCGAGCCCGTCGACCGGTACGTCGTGACGCAGCCGGGGGCCTACAACGCCGTGCTGTCCCGCGCGGTCGCCGAGCACGGACTGTTCTACCCGCCGGATCCGTCCAGCTGGGAGTTCTGCTCGATCGGCGGCAACCTGTCGACGAACTCGGGCGGCCTGTGCTGCGTGAAGTACGGCGTGACCACCGACTACGTGCTCGGTCTGGAGGTCGTGCTCGCCGACGGCCGGGTACTGCGGACCGGCCGGAAGACCGTGAAGGGCGTCGCCGGGTACGACCTGGCCAAGCTGATCGTCGGCAGCGAGGGCACCCTCGGCATCATCACCGAGGCGACCCTGATGCTCCGCCCGGCGGCCGCGAAGCCGCGGACGATGGCCGCACTGTTCGCGGACGGCGTCGAGGCCGGGAACGCGATCCTCGAGATTATCCGCAGCGGTGTTTCGCTGAGTCTGCTGGAAATCATGGACCGGACCACGATCCAGGCGGTCAACAAGTACAAGCGGATGGACCTGCCCGAGGAGGCCGGCGCGATGCTGATCGCGCAGTCCGACGCGGGCGGTGAGGCCGGCGCCGCCGACGTCGCCGCGGTCGCCAAGCTGTGCCGCGACCAGGGCGCACTGGAATGCATCGAGGCCGAGGACGACGCCGAGGGCGAGATGCTGCTCGAAGGCCGCCGGGTCGCGCTGACGGCCCTGGAACAACTCGGTACGACGATGATCGACGACGTCGCCGTACCGCGGTCGCGGCTGGCGGAGTTCATCGGCCGGCTCGAGGAGCTGTCGGCGGACCTGGACATCACGATCGGCGTCCTCGGGCATGCCGGCGACGGGAACATGCACCCGACGGTGGTATTCGACCAGACCGACCCGGCGCAGGCCGAGCGGGCGCAGCAGGCATTCGAGCAGGTGATGGCGATCGGGCTGGAGCTCGGCGGCACGATCACCGGCGAGCACGGCGTCGGCGTACTCAAGCGGACCTGGCTGGCCGAGGAGATCGGCCCGGTTGCCCTAGACGTGCACCGGGCGATCAAGGCCGCGCTGGACCCGAAGAACCTGCTGAACCCGGGCAAGATCGTGGCCGATTGAGGTTGTGACGGAACCGCAACAGAACTGCCGAGCCCATTCGACGTCCACGGCCATCGAATGTGACGTCAGGAATGGAGCATAGGAAGCTAGGTTGTTGAGCTCACGGGGGAACCGGATGCAGGGTAGGAGGCGCCCGATGGGTCGGTTGCGCCGTACCGTGCTGCCTGCCGTCGCGGTTCTGGTCGCGACGACGCTGCTGGGAGCCTGCGCCAACGGCGGTGGACTGCGCGTCGAAGGCCCCGAATCGCCGCCGCCGGACACCCCGACTCCGTCCGTTGCGGTAGGCACCGGAACCACCTCCCCGAGCCCGGGAAAGACCCCGGTTCAGCCCGTCGACCTGTACAAAGTCCGGGCCCGGCTGCTCGCCGATCGGCGGCTGTCGGACTACGACCGGAAAGTGCTATCGAATTGCACGGTGATTTCGCGTTGCCTCAGCAGGGGTAAGACCGTTGATGTAATGCACAGCGGTACACCTCAGCAGATCGTCCTGATCCATACTCTGGAGAAGTTCGTCTTCGGTATCTTCCTGATCGCCGTCGAGCCCTCGGGCCCGCGGCCGATCTGGAATCTTGATGTCGAGCAGCCGACCGTGAACGCCAGCCCGCAAGGTGAGCTGGTGGTCGAGTCGAAGATCTTCACGATCAACGACCCGGTTTGCTGCCCGTCGGGTCGCCGGGTCGAGGTCTACCGTTGGAACGGTCGGCAGATGACCAAGGTGAGCTCGACGGACCAGTAGGGAGACTGAAGTTCGGTGGTACCGGAAGAACCGGCAGCGCGCATTCTCATGGTCGAGGACGACGCGGTGATCCGTGAGGCGACCCAGTTGACCCTCGAGCGGCACGGCTACGACGTGACCACGGCCGAAGACGGCCTGGAAGCGATCGAGCGATTCGAGAAGATCCACCCGGACGTCGTGATGCTGGACATCATGCTGCCCGGGCTGGACGGCATCTCGGTGTGCCGGCGGATCCGTGAGACCAGCACGGTCCCGATCGTGATGGTCTCGGCGCGCGGAGATGCCCTCGACGTCGTACTCGGCCTGGAAGCGGGCGCTGACGACTATGTGACCAAACCCTTCGACACCCAGGTGCTGGTGGCCAGGCTGCGGGCGGTGATGCGGCGCGCGGTCTCCGATCCGGAGCGTCCGGCACCGGCGGCCGGTTCCGGCGTGGAGTCGTTCGGCGACCTCGAGCTGGACCGCGAGGCCTTGGAGGTACGGCGCGGTGGCGCGACCGTGCAGCTGACGCCGACCGAGCTCAAGCTGCTGATCGAGTTCGCGAACAACCCCGGCGTGGTGCTCAGCCGGTCCACACTGCTGCAGCGCGTCTGGGACTACGAGTGGGGCGGCGACGGCCGGCTGGTCGACGTCCACCTGCAGCGGCTGCGGACCAAGATCGGTGCCGACCGCATCGAAACCGTCCGCGGCTTCGGGTACAAACTCAGGGCCTAGCGGGATGGGACTGCGCGGCAAGCTCGGTCTGATCTTCCTGCTGGTCTCGTCGCTCGCGATCCTGGTGCTGTGCGTGGCGGTCTACACCCAGGCCCAGTCGGCCCGGCTGGACCGCACGCGCAGCTTCGCGGACGAGCGGATCCAGCTCGCGGCGCAGAGCTACGACACCAACGACGTACCGGTGTTCGGGGCGAAGCTCGACGATCCGGACCTGCCGCCGCAGTTGCGGGACGCGGTGCTGTCCGGGAAGCGGGCCACGTTCAAGACCGGGTCGCCGCACGCGAAGATGTGGGCGGCGGTCGCGGTCAAGGACGGCAAGGTGCTGTCGATCGAGCAGGACTACGACAACACCGACGACTCGATGAAGGCGTTGCAGCAGGCGCTGGTTCTCGGCGGCATCGGCACGGTCGCGTTGGTCGCGCTGGTCAGCGTGATCCTCGCGGGCAGCCTGTCGAAGCGGATCGTCGCGGTGGCCGGGACGGCCCGCCGGATCGCGGCCGGTGACCTGGACGCGTCCGCGGCGGAGGCCGTTGGCAAGGGCAAGGACGAAGTACAGGCACTGGCGACCGCGCTGGACACGATGGCCAGTTCGCTGCGCGGTCAGCTCGAGGCCGAACGCCGGTTCACCGCCGACGTGGCGCACGACCTGCGGACGCCGGTCACGGGTCTGACCACGGCGGCGGAGCTGTTGCCGCCGGGACGTCCGAGCGAGCTGGTCCGGGACCGGGCCAAGGTGCTGCGGCGGCTGGTCGAGGATCTGCTCGAGATCGCCCGGTTCGACTCGGGTGTGGAGCAGGCCGACCTGGAGCTGGTCGGGCTCGGCGCGTTCGTCGGGTCCGCCGTCGGGCGGTTGCGGATGCAGCAGGGCCTGGCCCCGAACGATGTCGTCGTCCATCTGGACGGGACCGACGAGACGGTGTCGACCGACTCGCGGCGGATCGAGCGGATCCTGGCCAATCTGATCGTGAACGGCCTGCGGCACGGCAAGCCGCCGGTCGAGGTGACGGTCAGCGGCCGGACCGTCGAGGTCGTTGACCACGGCAACGGTTATCCCGAGGAACTGATTGCCGAAGGCCCGCGCCGGTTCCGCTCCGGGATGGCCGAGCGGGGTGTCGGGCACGGTCTGGGCCTGACCATCGCGGCCGGTCACGCCAAGGTGCTCGGCGCCGAGCTGACCTTCGGCGAGGCACCCGGCGGTGGTGCGCTGGCGCGGCTGGTGCTGCCCGCCGGACCTGAGACGGAGTCGTAACACAACCTTTCCCGCGCGCGTCGCGTCTTCCCCTGCGTAACACCAACAAAACGAGGGGAAACCACAGATCATGCGTACTCAGTTCGTTCGCCGTACCGCTGCCGCCTTCGCCGGTGTCGCCCTCGCCGCCGCCGGCCTCGGCGTCGCGGGTGCCCTGCAGGCCGACGCCGCGACCACCCAGCAGGTCGCCGCCACGACTCCGGCCGTCGCGAAGTCGATCACGATCAAGTCGGACAAGGCCACCGCGAAGGCGTGGGCGAAGGTGTCCTTCACCGGCAAGACCTCCGGCATCGCGGCGAAGACCGTCGTCCAGGTGCAGCGTCTTCAGAACGGCAAGTGGGTCAACTTCCCGGCCACCACCAAGGTGACCAGCCGCGCGACCTACTCGGTGTGGGTGCAGAGCGGCCGGGTCGGCGTGAACAAGTTCCGCGTCGTCGCGGCGAAGACCGCGTCCGCGCCGGTCTCGGTGACCATCACCAAGTGAGACCCGCAGCGGCGCCACTTCCCAGGGGGCGGGAAGTGGCGCCGCTTCGTTTCCTAGCGGGTGCCGTAGACGTTGAACTCGGCTGCTGACCCGAAGACTGCGCCATTCAGTGAGCTTGTTCCGACGAACTTCACGTACCGGCCAGGCTTGGCGGGGAAGTCGACCCGCTGTACGGCGGTGGAGTTCGGGAACTCACCCGTGGCGACCGGCGTATCCCAGTTCTGGCCGTCGGCGCTGACGTAGATCTCGTACCCCTTGAACATCCCGTTCGTCCCGCTCTGCCGGGGCAGGTAGCTGAAACCGTTCACCTGGTACGTCGATCCGAGGTCGAGCGTCATGAAGTGCGGGAAGCCGGCCGGCGTACTGACCTGCGACCAGGCGGAATGCCAGATCGTGCTGGGGTTTCCGTCCAGCGCCATCGTCGCCGCTCCACCGGTGGCGACGTCCTCGCTGTCCACGTCCACCACCGTGATCCGCGACTGCGGGACGATGCCCGGCGGCAGTACGGTGGCCTCCGCGGTGATCGTTGCCTGACCACCCGTTGCCGTCAGCACGTACTTCCCTTCCGGCGTGCCAGCTGGGGGAGTCACGTCCCAGGTCGTCGTTGCCGTCGCCCCGGCGGCAACCGTTGCGTGCGTGGCCGGCGTGGTTGCCGCGACGGTCCAGCCGTCAGGCGCGCTCAGCCCGAGCGTGATGTTGCTGGCAGCAACCACGTCGTTGTTGGTGAACGTGGTGGTGACGGTGTTCGCCTCGCCGGAGACGAGACCGGTCAGGCCGGTGACGGCGACCGAGGTGCAGTCCGCCGGTTCGGACGTCGTACCGAGGTCGGTGACGGCGAAGTCGTCCATGACGAAGTCGGTCTGGTCGCCGCCGTCGGACAGCTTGCGCAGCCCGACCCAGTAGTCGCCACCGCAGCCGGCCACGAACTCCTGGTTGAAGGTCGCCTTGGTCCGCTGCTCACCGATCGGCGTCGCCTTCACCTCGACGGACTGCGGCCGGTCCACGCCCTGGATCCACGCGTACTGCCCGGCGCGACCACTCTCGTAGTCGAAGCTGACCTTGTACTTGTGACCGGGCTGGAAGTTCACCGTCCACGGCGCGGTCCGGTACACCAACCCCTGGTTCTCCTCATGCGACTTGAGCGACCAGTTCCCGTCCAGGACGTCGTCGACCAGCTTCCCGTTCCACCCGGCCTGCGTGTACGGCGCATGCTTCTTCGCCAGCACCGTCCGCGGATCGGTCACCCCACCCGCATCCCCCTTGATGAATGGGCCCCACCCCTGATCCACGTTCTCGAAATCCTCCGCAGTGCCTGCTGGGCTCGTCTCGACAACCCGCGCATCGTCCACCCGAACCTGCCCGGTCCCAGCCGCTGCTCCGATTGCCAGGTCCGCGGTGCTTCCCTTTGCCTCGAAGAGGACTCGCGCCCGCTGGTAGTACATCCCGTGCTTGTCATCCGCGGCCACCATGTTCTCGACCGTCGACCGCGGTACCACGTTCGTCACCCCATCGACGGAGATGGTCGTCGGGCGGTACGCCTCCACCCACGCGGACGCGCTGTACGTACGCCCCTTCGTCAGCCCGGTAATGCGCTGCGTCAACGACGAAGCCTTCTTGCCGAGCTGAGCCACGTGCTGCCCGTTCTCCAGCGTCGCGATGCTCGCACCACCCGTCGCATGCCAGGCGGCCAGGTTGCCGGCGTTGAATCCCGGGTCGTTCAAGTGCGTGCCTTCGCCCCAGTTCACGGCCTGCGGCTGCGGAGCGGCTACCGGGTACAGGACGTACGGTTTCCCCGGGACTGCGTCGAGCGTGATGGTGCCATGGTTCGCCCGGATGGTGGTGGGCTTGGTGCGGCCGATGTCGCTCAGTTGGTAGGCGGTGAAGGTGCTGACGCCCGCGAACGCCGCCGGCAGTTGCCAGGTGGTCCGGCCTCCGGCTGGGTTGTAGTGGTAGAGCTTCTTGTTGTTGTCCCAGGGCAGCAGGTACTTGTCGCCGTCGAGCACCTTCGCGTTCCCGACGTACACGGCCCGCTTCCCGTTCTCGACCGCGCCGCGCACCCCGCCGGTGAACCGGATGTCGCCGGCGTTCCAGTCGAGGATCTTCTGCTGCTGCAGGAACTTCGCCGGCAGGTTGCGCTGCCAGATGTTGGTGTAGAACGCGTTCCAGTCCGTCTCGCCGGTCCAGCCCTCGAACTCGACGATCGCCGACTGACCCAGGATCGGGTCGTTGTTCCAGACGTCCTTCTCGTGGTTCCGGACGAACCGGATGATCTGCGAGTTCAGCCCCTTGTTGGTCGGGCCGCCGTAGTCGAGGTCGTTCGCCCAGTGCGACCACAGCGAGGTCCGCTCGTGCCGATCGGCCCACTCGGTCGCGACCTGCCAGCCCTGCGCGGACAGCTGCCGGGTCAGGCCGTCGGCCAGCCAACCGGACTGGTAGTAGACGTCGATGTACAGCTCCTGCAAGTTCTTGTCCGTCTCGTCGCGCAGTTGCTGGAACCGTTTGACGATGTTGCCGGAGGCAAGGTCCGGCCTCTGCTTGATGTAGTAGCTCTGGCCGAGCCAGTTCCAGCCCTTCGCGTTCTTGTCGGCCAGCTCCTCGCTGAACGCGTTCGCCTCGGGGTACGCCTCGGTCGCGTTCACGTGCACGCCGAACGCCGCGTTCCAGGCCTTGCCCTGCTTGAGCAGCGTGTTCAAGTCGGTGAGACCGCCTGCGCGGAGGTTGTAGTTGCCGCCGTAGTCGGGGTGCCCGGAGTCGTGGCCCTCGGACGCGTAGCCCTTCAGCAGCGCCATTTGACCGAGCCCGTCGGTGGACAGCGAGATCCGCTTGACGTCGTCGAGGGTCCGCAGGAACGGGTGGGTGGCCTGGCTGGCGAAGTTGAACGGGATGTGCGTGATCACCCGGTTCTTGACCTGGTCGCCGCCGTTCGGCTCGACCATGATCGAGCGGAACGCGACCGCGCCGTCCTCCCAGTCCACGGTCTGGTCCTGGTTCGCGTCGGGCGTCACCACGACCTTCGCCCAGGGGAGCGGTTCGGTGTACGGCGAGGTGTCGGCGCGGTACGTCCACTGGCCGCTCCACACGCCGACGCGCGTACTGCCGTCGCTGCCCTTGCGGGCCTGGTGCCAGAACCGGGCGCCGTCGTCGACGGACTGACCGGACGGTTTGTCGTACGTCGAGTTCGACTCGATGCCCGCGGCCAGCCCGCTCGTGTTGACGAACGCGTACGCCGCGCCGGTCGGGGAGGCCTCACCCGGCGTGCTCGCGGTGACCGGGGTGATCTTGTCCGCGTTCTGGGTCGAGTCCGGGTCGAGGGTCGTGAACGCAGTCGTCGCGCCGGCGCCCGTACTCGACACCGAGACCAGGTCCTGGTTCGGGATGTCGATCGTGTGGACGCGGCTCGTTGCGCTGTCGCGCACCGCGTCGATCGCGAACGTGGTCACCCGTCCGGCGAGGCTCAGGCTGGTGTCCAGCTCGACGCCGGGCAGCGCGTCGAAGCCGAGCGTGTACGACGCTTTCGTGTCACCGATCGTGGGCGGCGCGACGAGGTGCGCGGTGCGGGCGACCCCGTCGATCGTGACCGTCGAAATGGCGTCCGGTTGGCCGCCGAGGGCCTGACCGGACGCGTTGTCGACGTACTTGATCACCCGCGGGAAGTCCGCCCCGACGGTGACCGTCAGCTCCGGCGACCGCAACGCCGGAGCCGCCGTGACCTGCTGATCCGGCTGAGCCTGCGCTCCCGACGGTACGCCCAGCACCCCGGCGGCCATGGCTACTGCCAGTACTCCACACCCCACTGAACGTTTCATGTCGACGAAGTTCGCACGCAACCGCGAGTTCGTCAAGAGAAACGAACACTAATGAACAGATTGGCGCAGTCTTTGGAGTCAGCTGACCGCAGGGCTGATCTTGCCGGTCACCTCGCCGAGGCCGAGGGGGGAGCCGGTGGGGGTGGTTGCCCAGGCGGAGATCGTGACCTCGTCGCCGTCTTCGAGGAAGGTGTGTTCCTTGCTGTCGATGATCAGTGGTTCGCGGCCGGCCCAGGTCAGCTCGATGAAGGAGCCGCGTTGGTTCTTCTCGGGGCCGCTGACGGTGCCGGAGGCGTACAGGTCGCCGGTGCGGACGGTGGCGCCGTTGACGGTCATGTGGGCAAGCATTTGGGCGGGCGACCAGTAGATGTCGCGGTACGGCGGTTTGCTCACGAGGTGGCCGTTCAACCGGACCTCGAAGGTGATGTCGTAGTTCGTGAGGTGCTGTCCGCGAAGGTATGGCAGGACAGGCGGGTCCTGCACGCCGAGGGGGACGGCGGACGCGGCCAGGGCGTCCAGGGAGATCACCCACGGGGAGATGGACGTGGCGAAGGACTTGCCGAGGAACGGGCCGAGGGGTACGTACTCCCACGCCTGGAGGTCACGGGCGGACCAGTCGTTGACCAGCACCACGCCGTACACATGGTCCTCGAAATCGTCTACTGGGACAGGCTTTCCGAGGGTCGACGGCGTGCCGACGACATAGCCGAGCTCCACCTCGATGTCGAGACGCTGGGACGGGCCGAACGTCGGTTCCGCGGCGTCGGGCGCTTTGCGCTGGCCGGACGGGCGGACGATGTCGGTGCCGCTGGCAACGATCGTGCCGGCGCGGCCGTGGTACCCGACCGGAAGGTGCTTCCAGTTCGGCAGCAGCGGTTCGGAGTCGGGGCGGAACAGGCGGCCGAGATTGGTCGCGTGCTGTTCGGAGGCGTAGAAGTCGACGTAGTCGGCGACCTCGAACGGCAGCTGCATCGTGACCGCGGACTGCGGGATCAGGTGCGGCTCGACCGTGTCCCGGTCGCCGGCGTTGTGGACGAGGTCGAGGAGCCAGTTGCGGGTCGCGCGCCAGGCGGGGCGGCCGAGCGCGAGGAACGCGTTCAGACTCGGTTCGGCGAACAGTTGGGCGCCGTCCAGCATCTGCGCGGACGCGACCGGCGCGAGGTCGATGATCTGGTCGCCGATCGCGGCGCCGACGCGGGGTTCCTCGTCGCCGTACCGGAACACGCCGAGCGGCAGGTTGTCCGGGCCGAACGGTGAGCCGTCCGGGATGTCGATCCAGCTCATTCAGCCCTCCAACAGATTCAAGGCGATCAGGTCGGCGCGCGGCTCGTCGATGCTGCAGGAGCCGAACGACGTGAACCACCGGCGGGTGCTCGCCGCCTGGTCCTCCGTCAGTCCGCTCGCTCGCGACGCCAGTTCCCCGCCGTTGCGGTTCTCCAGCAGATGTACGAGCTCGTCCTGGTTCGCGCCGTCCAGCGAGGCGCGGGTGGCTAGCAGTACGTTCAGGAACCCGTGGTGCTCGAAGCCCGAATCCGCCGCGGTGTGGCGGACCGCGTTGTGGAGCCCCGCGGTGCACTTGAACGGCACTTCCCGGTCCAGGCAGGCAGTGATGAACGCGGCCACCTGCTGTGCTGACGGGAAGAGCGCGGCGTCCAGGCCGCCGGTGCGGAGCTTGGCGGCGTACCCGGCGTCGGCGACCACGTCGAGCGCCCGCTCCCAGGCCCCGTCCATCCCGACCTCGACGTACGCCATCTCCTCGTCGAAACAGTCGTCACAAGCCCGCACCACCCGCAACGCATTCCGGGACAGGTCGTCCTCGTCCCGCAACCGCACCTCCACCGCGGTCACCACGACGTCCTTCGACCGATCTCCCCACCGCACCACCGGCTCGATCCCACCCGCCCCACCAGAGACCACGACCGACACCCGCAGCGGCGTCTCCCCGGAGCGGGCCGCCTCGGCGACCTTCATCAAGTCCTGGTCTGTGCAGACGAACGGGCCGACCAGGTCCGCGTAGGCGGACTGTAGGTGTGCGTGGTGCGCGGCGACTGCGTCCGGGAGGGGCAGGTTGCCTGGAGGGAACATCGACGCGTCGTCGACCAGGTGCCGGAACAGGACAGGGACGGTTGACATGATCCAGAGCCTAACGGATGCTTTCGGTAAGCGGACGCAGGCGTTCGATTATCGGGCAACGGAGTGGCGAGCATGGCGTTCTACCGGCAGGTCGGGGAAGTTCCACCCAAGCGGCACACGCAGTTCCGGAAACCGGACGGCGGGCTCTACTACGAGGAGCTGATGGGCGAGGAAGGCTTCTCCTCCGACTCCTCGCTGCTGTACCACGCCGGCGTACCGTCCGCGATCGTCGACTCCCAGGTCTGGGACCTCCCGGACCTGTCCACCGTCCCGAACCACCCGCTCACCCCGCGGCACCTGAAGCTCCACGACCTCTTCACCGACACCTCCAAGGCGAACCCCGTCGAGGACCGCCGGCTTGTCCTGGGCAACGGCGACGTCCGGATCTCGTACGTCGTCGCCGAGCAGCCGTCGCCGTACTACCGCAACGGCATCGGCGACGAATGCGTGTACGTCGAGAAGGGCTCGGCCACCGTCGAGACCGTGTTCGGCGTACTGAACGCGATCCAGGGCGACTACGTGATCATTCCGCGGGCGACCACGCATCGCTGGATCCCCGGCCCGGAGGGCGTCTCGGCGTACTGCATCGAGGGCAACTCGCACATCGCACCGCCGAAGCGGTACCTGTCCCGGTACGGCCAGTTCCTCGAGCACTCGCCGTACTGCGAACGCGACCTGCACCCGACCACCGAGCCGCTGGTCGAGGAGGGCACCGACGTCGAGGTGCTGGTCAAGCACCGCGGGAACGGTGCCGGCGGCATCGTCGGCAGCCGGATGACCTACGCGACACACCCGTTCGACGTGGTCGGCTGGGACGGGTGCCTGTACCCGTACACGTTCAACGTGAGCGACTTCGAACCGATCACCGGGCGGGTGCACCAGCCGCCGCCAGTGCACCAGGTGTTCGAGGGGTACAACTTCGTGGTCTGCAACTTCGTGCCGCGGAAGGTCGACTACCACCCGCTCTCGATCCCGGTGCCGTACTACCACTCGAACGTCGACTCCGACGAGGTGATGTTCTACTGCGGCGGCGACTACGAAGCCCGGAAGGGCTCCGGGATCGGCCTCGGCTCGATCTCGCTGCATCCCGGCGGGTACGCGCACGGCCCGCAGCCGTCCGCGATCGAGGCCTCCCTCGGCGCCGAGCGCTTCGAGGAACTCGCGGTGATGGTCGACACCTTCCGCCCGCTCGAACTCGGCGAGGGCGGCCAGGCCGTCGACGACGGCGTCTACGCCTGGACCTGGGCAGGTCGGCGCAAGAACTGAGCAGTCTGTGGGATTCTTACCCGGTGAGTGAGGACGGGGACGCAACTTCACAGGTCGACGAGGTCACGCCGGACGTGGTGGTGCCGCCGGTGGATCCGGGGCAGTCGTTCGTGGTCGGGATCGACCGTGACGCGGTGCTGCGCCGGCGCGAGGTGGTCCGGACCGTCGAGCGCCGCGGCGGCTGGGTGACGGCCGCGCTCGGCGCGATCGGGATCGTCGCGGCGGTCTACGCGCTGTTCGCGTTCCCCGGCTCCGGGATGTGGCCGTTCGCGCTGCTGCTGATCGCGGCGATGATCCCGCTCCTGCTCAGTACCGTGCTGGTGTACCGCGTGCAGGCCGAGCGGCAGGCCTGGTACGACGCCAACGAGCTGCCGCCGGTCGCGATGCGGATCTCGGCGAAGGGCCTCGAGCTCGCGTGCGACGGCGCGGCGTACCCCGTCGTCCTGCCGTGGCCGACCGTCCGCGGCTTCACCCAGCACAAGCTGCTCGGTCAGTACATGCTCGACATCGCCCTGGAGCGCGGCGTGGGCGCGACCACGGCCGGCGTCCGCGGCCTCGATCAGCCGTCCGTGCGCAGCGTCGTCAAACCGAACCCACTGCTCCGCCCGACCGGCATGTTCCTGGTCAAGGCCCTCGACCAGCCGGTCCACGTCATCGACGAGGCCCTCCGCCATTTCTCCAACGGCAAGGCCGGCATCCGGCGCTAACAGGGCAGCGCGCGGTACGTGTAGCCCTGCTGGGTGAGTTTGGTGAGCGCGTGGTCGAGCGCCGCGACGGTCTGGGAGCGGTTGCCGCCGCCGTCGTGCATCAGGATGATCGCGCCGGGGCGGGCGCCGGCCAGGATCGCGTGCTCGATGCGCGCCGTACCAGGCTTCTTCCAGTCGTCGGTGTCGACGTCCCACAGCACCTGCCGCTGGTGGTACGCCGCTGCGAGCGCCGCGACCTTCGCGTTCGTGCCACCACCCGGCGGGCGCAGACACTTGGACTTCACGCCCATCGCGATCTCCTGCCGGATCTTCGCGTCCGGGAGCAGCGTCAGCGTCTTGTGGTCGTAGGTGTGGTTGCCGATGTGGTGCCCGGCGGCGCGCTCGGCGGCGATGAGTTCGGGGTACTGCGCGGCCTGGATCCCGAGCACGAAGAACGTGGCCTGGGCGTGGTGTTTGCGCAGTACCTGAAGAACTTTCGGCGTCCACTCGTGTTGCGGGCCGTCGTCGAACGTCAGGTACAGGACCTTGCCGTTGTCGGTCAGGGTCCAGTCGTCGGGCTTCGGCTTCACCGGGGGAGGCGTGGCTTCCTTGGTTTCCTTGGTTTCCTTGGTGGACGAGGGTTCACCGCGCTTCGACGTGACCGGCGTACTGAGCAGCCCGTGGTGCGGCGTGCTCGAGACGACCGGCGCGGCCGAGGTGACGGAGCGCGAGGACGGAGAGGCGGCTTGGGCGAGAACGGCACCGCAGAGCAGAGCGGCGACCAACGGCAGAAGCTTGCCGGGCGGCTTGGTCATGCGGGGCATCTTCTCGTGTTCTGGGGGCAAGGTGGTAACCGGGTCGCTTATCGTGTGCACTCGGGCCGGAGATCCCGGCTGACAAACCTTGTGAGGCGGGGCGATGACCGACAGCGGTGAGCGGACCACGATGACACGAAGGACGGTAATCGGCGGTGCGGCCGCACTGGCCGCGGCCGGGTTCCAGGCGGTTCCGGCGTACGCCGGTGGCGGCTCGGGGAGGACCGTCCGGCTGACCGTGATGGGCACCACCGACCTGCACGGCAACGTGTTCAACTGGGACTACTTCAAGAACGCCGAGTACGACGACTCCGCGCACAACGACATCGGCCTGGCGAAGGTCTCGACGCTGGTCAGCGCCGTCCGCGACCGGATCGCGGCCGACCGGCACGCGCCACGGCCGCTGCTGCTCGACGCGGGCGACACCATCCAGGGCACCCCGCTGGCGTACTACTACGCGAAGATCGAGCCGATCACCGGCGGTACGACGCACCCGATGGCGGCCGCGATGAACCGCATCGGGTACGACGCGGCGGCGCTCGGCAACCACGAGTTCAACTACGGCCTGGACATCCTACGCAGGTTCCAGCAGCAGCTGCGGTTCCCGCTGCTCGGCGCGAACGCCCAGGACTGGACGACCGGTCTGCCCGCGTTCCCGCCGTACGTGCTGAAGCGGGTGCACGTGCCGGGGGAGAAGCCGATCACGGTCGGCATCCTCGGCCTGACCAACCCGGGTATCGCGATCTGGGACAAGGCGAACGTCGAGAACAAGCTGAAGTTCGGCGGCATCGTCGAGCTCGCGCAGCAGTGGGTGCCGAAGGTCCGCGCGGCGGGTGCCGACATCGTGATCGCGTCCGTGCACTCGGGCATGGACCTGTCCTCGTCGTACGGCGACGCGCTGCCGTACCCGGAGAACGCGTCGGTGCTGATGGCCGAGACTGTTCCGGGCATCGACGCCGTACTGGTCGGCCACGCGCACCTGGAGATCCCCGAGCGGCTCGTCACGAACAAGACGAGCGGCCAGCAGGTCGTGCTCAGCGAGCCGTTGAAGTGGGGCATGCGGCTGTCGCTGTTCGACGTGGACCTGCAGAAGGTCCGCGGGCAGTGGCAGGTCGTCGGCCGGCACAGCCAGGTGCTGAACGCGAACACCGTCGACGCCGATCCGGACGTGGTGGACCTGCTGCAGAAGGACCACGACAAGGTCGTCACGTACGTCAACTCGAAGATCGGCACCTGCACCGAGGCGATGTCGGCGGCGACCGCGCCGTGGGAGGACACCGCCGCGCTGGACTTCGTGAACTTCATCCAGGCCGACGCGGTCGCGAAGGCACTCGCCGGTACGGCGCAGGCGTCGCTGCCGGTGCTGGCGATCGCGGCGCCGTTCAACCGGGCCGCTGCGATCCCGGCCGGCGACGTCTCGATCCGCGATGTCGCGGGGCTGTACGTGTTCGACAACACGCTGCTCGCGGTGACGATGACGGGTCAGCAGGTCAAGGAGTACCTGGAGTTCTCGGCGACGTACTACAAGCAGGTCACCGGCAGCGGGCCGTTCACGTCCGACCAGATCACGAACGCCCCGACGCCGACCGCGCCGAACGGTACGCCGGACTACAACTACGACATCGTCGGCGGCCTCAGCAAGCCGCTCACGTACAAGATCGACATCGCCAAGCCGGCCGGCTCCCGGATCACCGACCTCGCCTACGACGGCACGCCGGTCGCGCCCGACCAGCAGTTCGTCGTTGCGGTGAACAACTACCGCCAGTCGGGCGGCGGCAACTTCCCGCACGTGAAGACGGCCCCCGTCGTCTACAACCGGCAGGTGGAGATCCGCCAGCTGATGATCGACTACGTCACCGCGACCGGCACGGTCGACCCGAAGACGTTCCACACCGTCGACTGGTCGCTGACCTCCAACGGCACCCCGATCACCGTGACCGGTTAGTCGTCAGGCTCCGGTGCGGGCCCCGAGGGTCTTCTGGGCCTTGGTGACCGCGATTTGCGTGGCGCCCTCGATGTCTTCGGGGGCGCCCGCGATCACGGTGACCGCGAGTACGACGTCATCCACGCCGGTGGTGACCATCGTCACCTCGAGACCATCGAGCGGCCCACCAGAGGCGCTGAACCGTACGGCGACCGGGTCGGTCCCGGCCTTCGGCGGCGACACCAGGTCGACGCTGATCGGCGAGCGGCCTTCACCGGGGATGGTCAGGGTCATGCTGCGGCAGCTGGTGATCGCCTTCTTGAAGGATTGCTGCAGCGCGCGGACCGCGGCGGTCGAGCCCATCCAGTCGAGGCTCTCGTCCACGAACGGACCCTGCGAGCCACCGGAGTACGACTGGCCGGCCGATACCTTGGAACCGGGCGGGTTGTCGGCGTTGGTCAACGCGACCAGGCGGGCGCACCGCGAGTCCTTCGACGAGACAGCCACGTCAGGTCCGTCGTCACCGGTGTCCTTGTCGATCGAGAAGCCCGCCGGAAGGTCGGGCAGCGCGAGCAGCGCCTTGGTGAGCTGAGCCGCGGTCCGGGTGACCTGCACGGGCGGCGGCGCCACGGTCGGGGTCGTCGGTGCAGTCGCGGTCGTGGCGGTGGGCGTCGGCGATGGTGTTGCTGTGGTGGTGACCGAATTGGCCGGCGAAGGACCGGCTGAGCCGCCGGAGCCGCCGGAGCAGGAGGTCAGGGTGAGTACGAGCGCGGTACCGGCGATCGCGAGCGGCTTGATCATCGTGGACTCCTGATGTGCGGGCAGGGGCAGGTCGTCGCCGACCAGACTTCCCGGCACACCTGAGTTCTCGGACCCGTCTTCGGGCCTGTACCGCAACTATCGACCGGCACCCCGTGCGCGTTACGGCCTTCTCCGGATCGTGATCTCCCCGCGGTGGTCTTCAGGCGAGGGTTACACCCGCGGTTTGGAGTTCGGCCAGGGCCTGGGTGGTGGTGGGTTCGGCCACGCCGGCGGTGAGGGTGGTGAGGACTGTGGTGCCGAAGCCGGCTTTGTGGGCGTCCAGGGCGGTGGCTCGGACGCAGTAGTCGGTGGCGATGCCGCAGACGTCCACATCGGTCACGCCTTTGTCGCGGAGCCAGTCGGCCAGCGGGTGGCCGCCCTCGTGGGACTTGCCTTCGAAGCCGGAGTACGCGGCGGCATACTCGCCCTTGTCGAAGATCGCGTCGAAGGGTTGCGGGTCGAGGTTCGGGTGGAAGCTGACGCCGTCGGTGCCGGCGATGCAGTGGGGGGGCCAGGAGTGCACGAAGTCGGGCGTACGGGAGAAGTGGTCGCCCGGGTCGATGTGGTGGTCGCGGGTCGCGACGACGAACGCGTACTGCCGGTCGTCCGGCTCCGCCTCGTGCCACTGGTGCAGGAGCTCGCCGATCCGGAACGCGACATCCGCTCCGCCGGCGACGGCCAGGCTGCCGCCTTCGCAGAAGTCGTTCTGCACATCAACCACGATCAGTGCCCGGGACATCGTGCCGCTCCTTCGAGGCCGGAGTACTCCTGAGCCCACCGTACAAGCGCCGGCACCGTCAACGCTGTATCAAGCAGGAATCAGCTCGCCACCGGTCACGTGGAGGAGCTCGCCCTGAATCGATTTGGTGCGGGGCGAGGTGAGGAACAGAATCGCGTCCGCGAGTTCGGAGGCGTCGGGCAGGTGGCGGGCGGTGAAGCCGGCCGCGATGCTCTCCAGGGCGGGTTGCGGGATGACCCGGTGTGCGCCGTTGTCCAGCGTGATGCCAGGCAGTACGACGTTCACGAGTACGCCGTCCGCGCCCAGATCGTGCTGCAGGCTCGCCGCCAGCCCGTGCAGGCCCGCCTTCGCCGCGCCGTACGCCCACGCGCCGGCCATTCCGCGCTCCGCGAGGTCCGTCGAGATCAGCACCAGCCGCCCGTGCTCGGAGCGCCGCAGCGCCGGCGCGACCTGCTGCACCAGGTGGAAGTTGCCCTCGAGGTTCGCCCGGATGATCTGCGTCCACCACTCCGGCCGCGACTCCTCGATCTTCGACGGCCGTTCGTCGTACCCGAGCGTGCCCCAGCTCACCGCGTTCGCCACCACCGCATCCAGCCCGCCGAAGTGCGAGACCACCGACTCGACCGCCGCGGCGATCGACTCCGGCGCACCGAGATCCATCGGCACCGCGTACGCCGTACCACCCGCGGCCTCGATCTCCTCGAGGACCGCCTCAGCGGCGTCCTTGCGGGAGTTGTAGGTGATCGCGACACGCGCCCCTTCCTGCCCGTAGGCGATCGCGGTGGCCCGGCCGATCCCGGACGACCCACCCGTCACCAGCACTGCCGCGTCCTTGAAACCCAGGTCCATGACCCGTCCTCCTGTATATCGTTAGTCGGCTACACAAAGAACTTAGCCGACTAATAAACCAGATGCAAGCCCGGTTTCAGCGATGCATGTGCTGACAGTTATCGTGTGACGGCGTATTGTCACCAGGTCGCGGGGGTTCGCACATGAAGAAGGCTGTTCTGGCGGTTGTCGCTGCTGGTGCCGTGGTTGCTGCGGCGCTGGTGCCGGCCGGGCCGAGTGTGCAGGCGGCGACCGGGGCGGCAGCGGCGCGGAGCGCGCCGCGGGGGTTCGGGTCGGCGTTGTCGTCGGTGCAGTCGCCGAGCTGGCAGACGAACGCGAGTGTCAACGCGCTCGCCGTCGCCGGGGACCTCGTGTTCGCCGGCGGTCTGTTCACCCGGATCCGCCCGCCGGGCAAGGCCCGCGGCGTGGGTGATGCGGCCCGGAAGTACTTCGCGGTCTTCAACCGGACCACCGGTGCACCGACCCGGTTCGCGCCGAGTGTGAACGGCCCGGTGTGGGCCGTCGCGACATCGCCCAACGGCCGGTGGGTAGTGATCGGCGGGGACTTCACCGTCGTCGACGGAGTGCCGCGGTCGCGGATCGCGATGTTCAACGTTGCCACCGGCAAGCTCGTGGCCGGCTGGGACCCGGTGGTCAACTACCGGGTCGCCGCGCTCAAGCTGACCGACAGCACGGTCTACCTCGGCGGTTCGTTCGGCGCGGTCGACAAGGTTGCCCGCGGCAACGTCGCGGCGGTCAGCCTGAGTACCGGCGCGCTGCTGCCGTGGGACCCGGACGCGGACGACGACGTGCACGCGATCGAGCTGTCCACCGACGGGGCCCGGGTCTTCGTCGGCGGCGGGTTCAACGAGATCGGTGGTCGCTACTCGCACGCGCTCGCGATGCTGAACACCTCCGACGGGTCCGCGTTCGACATGCCGGCCGCCGCCGCGATCCCGGAGCAGACGCGGGCCTGCGACAGCCGCGTGAAGGACCTGGAAGTCCAAGGGAACAAGGTGTTCGCGTCCAACGCCGGCTCCGGTGTCGGCTGCTACGACGGTGTGCTCGCCGCCGACGCCCGGACCGGGAAGCTGATCTGGCAGAGCCACTGCCTGGGCGCGACCGAGGCGATCAAGGCGATCGGCAACTGGCTGTACAAGGGCTCGCACGCCCACGACTGCAGCGCCGACGGCGAGTTCCACGACAAGACCGGTATGCACCACCTGCTCGTCTACAGCACGCTCACCGGCAAACTCGGCCCGTGGAACCCGAACACCGACGCCGGCGGTACGACACTGGTCGGCCCGCTGGCGTTCGCGTCCGGGGGCAACGACCTGTGGGCCGGCGGCGACTTCACCCAGGTGAACGGCGTACCGCAGGAAGGGCTGACCCGATTCACCAACGCACCGGGCGGCGCCGCACCGGCCCGGCCCGCGGCGCCGAAGGTGGCGAGCGCACGGCCGAACAAGGTGACGATCGCCTTCAGTCCCGTGCTAGACCGCGACAACATGACGCTCACATACTTCGTCTACCGCGGCAACACCCGGATCGGCACCTGGTCCCGTACGTCGAACTCGTGGACGAAACCGACCGTCACCTCGGTCACCGACGCCGGCCTGACCAGTGGCCAAAAGCTCTCGTACCACGTCGAGGTCAGCGACGGCCGCAACGTCTCCAAGGGCCCGCCAGCCACCGTCAAGGTCCGCTGACAGATAATCGTCGGGTGACGGGTCCCGAGCAGCTGGCGGTTGTGGGTGCGGGGCTCGGGGCGGGGATTCTGACGTCGACGGTCGGCGTCGCGTCGTTGCTGAGTTTCCCGGTGCTGATCGCGTTGGGGATCCCGCCGGTGGTCGCGAACGCGTCGAACACGCTCGGTCTGCTGCCCGGCGCTCTGAGCGGCGTGTTCGGTTACCGGCGCGAGATCCGCGAGGTGCCGCAGCGGCAGGTCATCGTCGTCGTACTGGTCTGCGCCATCGGAGCGATCGGTGGCGCCGCCCTGCTGCTGGCGCTCCCGTCGAAGGTTTTCGCGGCGGCGGCGCCCTGGTTGATCCTCTTCACCTGCCTGGTCGTCGGCGTTCAGCCGTGGATCTCCCGCTGGCTGCGCGCCCGCACCGATCACCCGCACGACCTCCGCCGATCGATGTCCCCGGCAACAATTCTCGGGACGACGTTGACCGGCGTGTACGGCGGGTACTTCGGTGCCGGTGCCGGCGTGATGATGATGGCTGTTCTCGGTCTCGGCCTGGACCTCGAGCTGCGGGTGGTCAACGGGCTGAAGACCCTGGCACTGCTGGCCGCCAACCTGGTCGCCGGCGTCATCTTCCTGTTCATCGCCGACCTCAACCTCCGAGCGGCCGCCCTACTCGCCGCCGGCTCGATCGTCGGCGGCTACGCCGGCGCCCATATCGGCCGCCGCCTCCCCGCGACGTTCCTGCGCATCCTCATCGTCCTGGCAGGCATCACAGCAGCGGTGCTGATGCTCTAGATGTGCTGCGCGACAGCGCCGATGGCGATCACCAGGCAGATGATCCCGTTGAGGTACGGATGGCTCGCCAGCACCGCGACGAACTCACGGATCGTTGCTGTCGGCCAGTAGTACGCGGCGGTGGGCGAGCCGACCACCTGGCCGTTGACCCGGGCCTTGCGGGCGGTCAGGGCGGCGCGGAACGCGTGGAAGTTGTTCGTGACGATCAAGCACCGGTACGACGGAAGCAACTCGACCATCAGGTCGCGGCTGAAGGTCAGGTTCTCCCAGGTGGTCGTGGACTTGTCCTCGCGGATGATCCGGTCGTTCGGTACGCCGCGCTCGACGAGGTACGCCGCCATCGCCTGCGACTCCGGTACGTCCTCTCCAGGCCCCTGGCCGCCCGACGTCACGATCCGCGGTGAGCGTCCGCGGCGAACAGCTCGCTCGTACACCTGCTTCGCCCGGTCGAGCCGGCTCGCCAGCAGCGGCGGCACGCGCGATCCGATCAGCCCCGCCCCGAGGACGACGACGAAGTCGACCTTCCGCGACGACCGGACCCGGCTGTAGACGAACGCGTACACCAGAAAGCACAGGAACAGGAATGACATGTAGGTGAGTACGCCGAGCAGCACCGACCGGACCGCGGCCAGCGGCTCCCATCCGATCTGCTGCACGAGCACGCTGAAGATCACGAACCCGATGATCCCGAGCCCGACCAGCAGCGAGAGCAGGTTTGAAAGCCGCCGGCGTTCGCGGCGCAGCATCGTGACGCCGTTGATCACCAGGAACACCGCGAGGACGCCGATCGCCACCGGGATCGCGATCACGATCACCCACACCAGCGCGACCGCGACCGGTCTGCTCACGGTCTCGACCGTGAAGATCACGCCGAGCCCCGCGAACATCAGCGCCAGGACCAGGAAGATCCCGTTCTTGAACATCCGCCGGTCGCGCAGGAAGCTGACGCCGAAGATCAGGAACCAGAAGGCGGCGATACCGAACGAGATGACCATCGGGCGCCATCAAACCATGCTCCGTCGCCCAGCCGGTGGAGGCTCGGGTGGTGGCCGGTGGATGGACGGCCTGAGGCCGATTCGGCGCCGGTGTGCGAGGCTGCGGGAATGACGACGAACTGGGCCGGAAACGTCGAGTTCGCGAGTGAGCTGCAGCGGCCACGCACGGTCGGGGAACTGCAGGAACTCGTGGCGCGATCCGAGAAGCTGCGCGTGCTCGGCACCGGGCATTCCTTCAACCGCATCGCCGATACGACCGGGACGCTGGCCAGCGTGCAGGACCTGCCGCAGCTGATCGAGGTCGGGCAGGGCGGCGTGACCGTGTCGGCCGGGACAAGGTACGGCGAGGTCACCGCCGCGCTGCAGGCGCACGGCCTCGCGCTGCACAACCTCGGGTCGCTGCCGCACATCTCGGTCGCCGGGGCCTGCGCGACCGGTACGCACGGTTCTGGCGACACGAACGGCCCGCTCGCGGACGCGGTCAGCGCGATCACGTTCGTGAACGCCGACGGCGAGCTGGTCACGCTGGCCCGCGACGACGCCGACTTCGCGGGGTCGGTCGTCTCGCTCGGCGCGCTCGGGGTGACGGTCAGCCTCACGCTCGACGTCCAGCCGTCGTACCAAATCAGCCAGGTCGTGTACGACGCGTTGCCGGTGGGCCGGCTGCAGTCGGACTTCGCGGACGTGATGGGCAGCGCGTACAGCGTGAGCGCGTTCACCGACTGGGTGGACCCGGACGTGATGGTGTGGCGCAAACGCCGCGAGCTGACCGAGCCCGACCAGGAGTGGCTCGGCGCGCGGCTCGCGGACGGTGCGCGGCACCCGATCAAGGTGATGCCGGCCGACTACGCGACCCAGCAGGGCGGCGTGCCCGGCCCGTGGAACGAGCGGCTCCCGCACTTCCGGCTCGAGTTCACGCCGAGCAACGGCGACGAGCTGCAGTCGGAGTTCTTCGTACCGCGGGAGCGGGCGGCCGAGGCGGTCGACGTACTGCGGACGCTCGGCAAGCGGTTCGCGCCGGTGATCCAGGTGTCCGAGGTCCGGACGATCGCCGCCGACGACCTGTGGCTGAGCCCGAGCCAGGGCCGCGACACGGTCGCCCTGCACTTCACCTGGATCCAGGACGAGGCAGCCGTCCGGCCGGTCGTCGCCGAGCTGGAGGAGGCGCTCGCCCCGCTGGACGCCCGCCCGCACTGGGGCAAGGTGTTCGCGGCCGACGCGGCCACGCTCGCGGAGCGCTACCCGAAGGTGAAGGACTTCATCGCGCTCGCGGCGAAGTACGACCCGGCCGGCAAGTTCCGCAACGAGTACCTGGACACGTTCCTGCCGCGCTAGAGCTGAGTTAGAGCTGATGCACGTCCTCGAGGGTCGAGGTGATCTTCCAGAGCAGGTTGCGGACGATCCGGCGGTCCTCGGGGGACAGGTTCGCGAGCGCGCGGCGGCCGGCCCGGTCGTAGACCTCCTGGACGGTGTGGGCGAGTTCGACGCCGCGGTCGGTCAGCTCGATGCCGACCTGCCGCGCGTCGGTCGCGCTCTTCACCCGCCGGACCAAGCCCGCCGCCTCCATCCGCTGGGTGGTCTTGGTCGCCGTCGGCACCTCGACGTCGAGCACCTTCGCGAGCCTTGCCACCGGCAACGATCCGTGGTGCAGCAGCTTCGCGAGCACGAGCTCCTGGCCGGTGTGCAGCTCGGTACCGGCCAGCTCCTCGGCCACCGCCTTCCGCGACGCCCGTTCGGCGAACCGCAGCGCGATCAGTACGTCGGCCTCGTCAGCCGGCGCATCGGGCGACCAGTCCTCGCTCACGTATGACTCCGCGGGAGGAACGGGTTGCGCGCGTCGTAGTCACCGACGTACTCGGTCGGGATCGCGGGTTCGCCGCGGCTCAGCTGGCTGGCGTAGCGAGGGAGCTCGTCGCGAACCTTTTGGTGATGGGCCTGCGACTCGGCGGGCGTCGTCCGGCCGATGATCTTGCCGCCCTCGACCAGCGGCTTCAGCAGCACCCGGTCGTCACCGTCGTCGACCGGCTGATCGCCGACGCCGATCAGTTCGAGTTCCGCGACTCCGTCCGGGGTCCTGCGGCGCAGCGCCCACTTTCGCCCGCCGATCGAGATCTTGTCCGGGCTCTTCTTCGCCACCGGTACCAGTGCGCCGCTCGCGTCCTCGCGGGCGACCAGCTTGTACACGAACCCGCAGGTCGGGTAGCCGGAGCCGGTGACCAGCGACGTACCGACGCCGTAGCCGTCGACGGGCGCGGGAGCGAGCGCGGCGATCTGGAACTCGTCCAGGTCGCTGGTGACGATGATCCGGGTCTTGCTCGCGCCCAGCGTGTCGAGCTGCTCGCGGACCTGCCCGGCCAGCGACGGCAGGTCGCCGGAGTCGAGTCGGACCGCGCCCAGTTCCGGGCCGGTCAGCTCGATCGCGGCGCGGACCGCCTCCGCGACGTCGTAGGTGTCGACGAGCAGCGTCGTACCCTTCCCGAGCGCGTCGACCTGGGAGCGAAACGCGTCCTGCTCGCGGTCGTGCAGCAGCGTGAACGAGTGCGCCGCCGTACCGGTGCTGGGGATGCCGTAGCGGCGGGCCGCCTCCAGGTTCGAGGTGGCGCCGAAGCCGGCGATGTACGCCGCCAGCGCCGAGGCGACCGCGGCCTCCTCGTGGGTCCGCCGGGAACCCATCTCGATACAGGGCCGCCCACCGGCCCACCAGGTCATCCGGGACGCCGCCGACGCGACCGCGGAATCGTGGTTCAGGATCGACAAGAAAACGGTTTCCAGCAGCACCGCCTCGGCGAACGACGACTCCACCACGAGCACCGGCGAGCCCGGGAAGAAGATCTCGCCGTCGGCGTAACCGGAGATGTCACCGGTGAACCGGTAGTCGGCCAGCCAGTCCCGGGTAGCCTGGTCGACGATGCCACGATCGGCCAGGAAGGCGATCGTCTGCTCGTCGAACCGGAACTGCTCGAGCGCGTCCAGCAGCCGGTTGACACCGGCGACCACGCCGTAGCGCCGGCCGTCGGGCAGCCGGCGGGCGAACAGCTCGAACACCGAGCGGCGCTCCGCCGTGCCGTCGGCCAGGGCGGCCTGCAGCATGGTCAGCTCGTAATGGTCGGTCAACAGGGCCGTCGAGTGGGTCACAGGTGCAGCCTATTGCGAGACGGGAACCGATGATGGAGAGAATGGACAGGTGAGCACCGCACCGAGCGAGCTGGAGAGCCCCGAGGTCGACGAGGCGATCGAGCTGAGCCCACCCTGGGTGACGATCGTCTGGAACGACCCGGTCAACCTGATGGACTACGTCACCTTCGTCTTCCAGACGTACTTCGGCTACTCCAAGCAGAAGGCGGAGAAGCTGATGATGCAGGTGCACTCCGAGGGCAAGTCGGCGGTGTCGAACGGCAACCGGGAAGCGATGGAACGCGACGTGGAAGCGATGCACTCCTACGGCCTGTGGGCCACCTGCGAGAAGTCGTGACGCGGTTCCGCAAGCGCCGTAAGACCGTCGTGGTCAGTTTCGCCGAGCACGAGGCCGACATCCTGGCGAACCTGCTCCGGAACCTGGTCGAGCTGCTGTACGACGGACTGCCGCCGCGCACCACCGCGTCCGCGGACCCGCTCGAGGCGCTGCTCAGCGACACCGACGGGCCGACCTCGCCGCCCGAGGACGTCGTACTGCAGCGCTTGCTGCCGGACGCGTACAAGCAGGACGACATGGCCTCGGCGGAGTTCCGCCGGTTCACCGAGCGGGGGCTGCGCGAGGGGAAGGTCTCCGACGCCAAGCGGGTGCTGTCCGCGCTGGAGGAGTCCGGCGCCGACGAGATCGCGCTGGAACCGGACGAGCAGCTGTCCTGGTTGCGCGCGCTGAACGACCTGCGGCTGGCGATCGGGACGCGCCTCGACATCAAGGACGAGGACGACTACGCCATCTGGGAGAAGCTCGACGAGGACGACCCGCGGCGGCTGACCTACGACCTGTACGACTGGCTCGGGTACCTGCAGTCCGCCCTCCTGCACAACATGCGCTGACCGTAGGGTTGGCCGCATGGAGATGCGGCGGCTCGGGCGGACCGGGCGGGATGTTGGTGTGGTCGGGCTCGGGGCATGGCAGCTCGGGGCGGACTGGGGTTCGGTGGACGAGAGCGACGCGCTCGCCGTACTGCGGGCTGCGATCGAGGGCGGCGTGACGTTCATCGACACCGCGGACGTGTACGGCGACGGGCGGTCGGAACGGCTCGTCGGCCAGGTACTCAAGTCGTACGACGGGCTGACCGTGGCGACCAAGATGGGTCGCCGAGTGGATCAGGTGCCGGAGAACTACACGGCAGAGAACTTCCGCGCCTGGAACGACCGCTCCCGGCAGAACCTCGGCGTGGACACGATCGACCTGGTGCAGCTGCACTGCCCGCCGACGCCGGTCTACTCCAACGACGCGGTCTTCGACGCGCTCGACGCGATGGTCGACGAGGGCCGGATCGCGGCGTACGGCGTCAGCGTCGAGACCTGCGCCGAGGCGCTGACCGCGATCGCCCGCCCGAACGTGGCGACGGTCCAGATCATCCTGAACGCCTTCCGTCTGAAGCCTCTCGACGAGGTCCTGCCCGCCGCGCGGGAAGCCGGCGTGGGCATCATCGCCCGCGTCCCGCTGGCCAGCGGCCTGCTGTCGGGCAAGTACGACGAACACACCACGTTCGGCCCCGACGACCACCGAACGTACAACCGTCACGGCGAGGCTTTCGACGTCGGCGAGACGTTCTCCGGCGTACCGTTCGAGACCGGCCTGGAAGCCGTCCGCCGCCTGATGCCCTGGCTCCCGGCCGGCACCACGATGGCCCAGTTCGCCCTCCGCTGGATCCTCGACCAGCCCGGCGTCTCGGTCGTGATCCCGGGCGCCCGCAATCCCCAGCAGGTGGCCGGCAACGTGTCCGCCGCCGACCTCGATCCGTTGACGCCTGACCGCCTGGACGCTGTCCGACAGACGTACGACGAGCTGATCAGGCCGGAGATCCACGACCGCTGGTAACGCACTGTCCGCATTGTGGACCGACTCCGTGGTTGGCGGGGCGGCGCGCCCCGCGCCCGTACCGTGGAGGCGTGCTGGTGATTGAGAAGGCGACGTACGACGCGATCGTGGCGCATGCCCGGAAGGACCATCCGGACGAGGCGTGCGGGGTCGTGGCGGGCCCTGAGGGTAGCGACCGGGCGACCCGGTTCGTCCCGATGCTGAACGCTGCCATGTCGCCGACGTTCTACGAGTTCGACTCGGGTGACCTGCTCCGGCTCTACAAGGAGATGGACGAGCGCGACGAGGAGCCGGTGGTGATCTACCACTCGCACACCGCCACCGAGGCGTACCCGTCGCGGACCGACATCAACCTCGCCCAGGAGCCGGGCGCGCACTACGTGCTGGTGTCGACGCGCGACGGCGCGCACGACCCGGCGTACGACGGGCCGGTCGAGTTCCGCTCGTACCGGATCGTCGGCGGCGAGGTCACGGAAGAAGAAGTACGCGTGGTGGGTTCCTATACAGAAACACTCGAAGGAGAAGACTGAGATGGCGATCGAGCTGCGCGTGCCGACGATCCTGCGCACCTACACCGGCGGCGCGAAGGCGGTCACCGGCGACGGTGCGGACCTGGCCGCGTTCATCGACGACGTGAACGGCAACCACCCGGGCCTGAAGGAGCGGATCGTCGAGGGCGACCCCGAAGAACTGCGCCGGTTCGTCAACGTCTACGTGAACGACGAGGACGTCCGGTTCACCGGCGGCCTGAAGACCGAGGTCAAGGACGGCGACGTCGTCGTCGTACTGCCCGCGGTCGCGGGTGGCTCGGTAAGCGTCGTCTGATGCGTTTCGACAGCCTGCTCGACTCGGTCGGCGGTACGCCGCTGGTCGGGCTGCCCAAGCTGTCGCCGTCGGCCGACGTCCGGCTCTGGGCGAAGCTCGAGGACCACAACCCGACCGGTTCGATCAAGGACCGGGCGGCGTTGCGGATGCTCCTCGACGCCGAGAAGGACGGCCGGCTGCGGCCCGGCAACACGATCCTCGAGCCGACGTCGGGCAACACCGGCATCTCGCTGGCGATGGCGGCCAAGCTCCGCGGCTACCGGATGGTCTGCGTGATGCCGGAGAACACCTCCGAGGAGCGCCGGCAGATCCTGCGGATGTGGGGCGTCGAGATCATCTCGTCGCCGGCCGCGGGTGGGTCCAACGAAGCGGTCCGGGTCGCCAAGCAGGTCGCGGAGGACCACCCGGACTGGGTGATGCTCTACCAGTACGGCAACCCGTCGAACGCGCGCGCCCACTACGACGGCACCGCGCGCGAGATCCTCGAGGACCTCCCCTCGGTGACGCACTTCGTTGCCGGGCTCGGCACCACCGGCACGCTGATGGGCGCCGGGCGGTTCTTCCGCGAGCACAAGCCGGACGTTCGCATTGTCGCCGCCGAACCGCGGTACGGCGAACTCGTCTACGGCCTGCGCAACCTCGACGAGGGCTTCGTCCCCGAGCTGTACGACGCGACGTTGATCGACGCGCGCTTCTCGGTCGGGCCGCGCGACGCGGTCCGCCGGGTGCGCGAACTGCTCGACAACGAGGGCATCTTCGCCGGCATCTCCACCGGCGCGATCCTGCACGCGGCACTCGGCCAGGCGGCCAAATGTGTCCGCGAAGGCGAGCCGGCCGACATCGCGTTCGTGGTCGCGGACGGTGGCTGGAAATACCTGTCCACCGGCGCCTACGAAGGCACGATCGACGAGGCGGAAGACCGTCTCGAAGGTCAATTGTGGGCTTAAGGCAACTTACGGTTCCTTGAACAGGACCCGGCGGCCGAGTCGGGGGTGGACGCCGCGTCCCTTGCAGCTGTTGCAGGGGCGCTGGGCGTAGCTGAAGAGGCTGCCGTGGTGCCGGCCGGCACCTTTGCACCTGTTGCACTTGGCATTCGGGTGCAGCGACAGCGAGACGACGTACAGTGCGACGATCGCCATCAGCAGCAACAGCAGCAGACCGGTCGGCCCGATGGACGACGCGATGCTCGCGGCTGTGCTGTTGTTCGGCTCCGGTTGCGGAGTTGGTGCGGGGGTGGCGACGAGCGCCACCGCGAGGTGATGCGTCAGCTCCATGGCATCACGAGGGGCGGTCCAGCAAACATCGCTCCAGAGTGGCCTGCATCACGCGAAAACGCAATTCCATAACGTAAAGATGTGGACAACCCCGGCGTGTCGTTGCCGTCGCTCAGGTAAGCCTCCACTTCGGATCTGCCCGCAGGCGGACCCGTATAAGCTCTTCCCGTGGCTGACGCACCGGTGGGGATCTTCGACTCAGGCTTCGGCGGACTCACGGTCGCCCGCGCGGTGCTCGACCAGTTGCCGCACGAACCGATCCTGTATCTCGGCGACACCGCCCGCCAGCCGTACGGTCCGAAGCCGATCGCCGAGGTCCGCGAGTACGCGCTGGAGTCCCTGGACCATCTCGTCGAGGCCGGCGTGAAGATGCTCGTGATCGCCTGCAACTCGGCGAGTGCCGCGATGCTGCGGGACGCCCGCGAGCGGTACGACGTACCTGTCGTCGAGGTGATCCTGCCGGCCGCCCGGCGGGCCGTCGCAGCGACCCGGAACCAGCGCGTCGGCGTGATCTGCACGCGGGCGACCGCGCAATCGCTTGCCTATGAGGACGGTTTCGCGGCCGCGCCGCAGGTCGAGCTGTTCACCCGCGCGTGCCCGAAGTTCGTCGACTTCGTCGAGTCGGGCGTGACGTCCGGTCCGGAGCTGCTCGAGGCCGCGCACGAATACCTGGACCCGCTGGTCGAGGCGGGCGTCGACACGTTGATCCTCGGCTGCACGCACTACCCGTTGCTCACCGGCGTGATCTCGTACGTGATGGGCGACAACGTCACGCTGGTCAGCAGCGCGGAGGAGTGCGCCAAGGACGTGTACTCCGTGCTCACCAAGGCCGACCTGTTGCGCCCCGACAACCTGCCGGCGCCGGAGCACCGCTTCGTCACCACCGGCAACCCGGCCGAGTTCGCCGCGATCGGCTCCCGCTTCCTGGGCCCGGCCCTGGCGAATGTGGACCAGTTCGCCTGGGTCCGCTGAACCTGTGACGCAGGTCGCACCGGACCGTTGTCCAGGGCACCGGTCGTCCTGCGCGGTGCTGGACTCGCCGGTAATGTTCGAAGTATGAAGCTCACCGTGATCGGTTGCTCCGGGTCGGTTCCCGGGCCGGACTCGGCCGCCTCGAGCTATCTGGTCACGGCCGACGGGTTCAACCTGGTGCTGGACCTCGGCAGTGGTGCGCTCGGTTCGCTCCAACGGCATCTCGCGGTGCCGGAGATCGGCGCGATCGGCCTGTCCCATCTGCATCCGGACCACTGCATGGATCTGTGCGGGCTGTACGTCGCGGCGCGGTACGCGCCCGGCGCGCCGATCCCGCGGATCCCCGTCTTCGGTCCGCCCGGGACGGCCGAGCGGATGGCGCTCGCGTACGACCTGCCGCTGGATCCCGGGATGGAGGAGGAGCTGGAATTCCATACCTGGCAGGACGTTCAGCAGATCGGGCCGTTCACGATCCGCACCGCGGCGATGATCCACCCGGTACCGGCGTACGCGATCCGCGTTGAGCACGGAAACACCTCGCTCGTCTACACCGGCGACACCGGCCCGAACGACGCGCTGATCCAGCTCGCCCGCGGCGCCGACGTACTGCTGTCCGAGGCCGCGCTCCCGGACAACGACCCGCACAATCCGGTCGACCTGCACCTGACCCCCTCCGACGCCGGCGAACACGCGAAGAAGGCCGGCGTGAAACGGCTCGTCATCACCCACGTCCCACCCTGGTACGACCGCGTCACCCAGGCCGAAAACGCCCGCCGCACTTTCCCCGGTCCCGTCGAAATCGCCACCCCCCATGCCGTTTACGACATCTGACGGCGTGCCGCTCCGGCCCGTCGGAGTTGCAGTCCATGGAACGGTCCGCGCAGGACATCGACGAGCTGCGCGCGCACTTCGGTCATGAGCGGATCGTCGTCCTCGGGCACTCGTTCGGCGCCTCGCTGGCGATGACGTACGCCGCGTCGTACGGCGATCACGTCGCCGGCGTCGTGTACCTCGATGGCGTCGGTGTCGGCGACTGGCGGACGGCGTACCACGAGGAACGGGCGCGCCGGATCACGCCCCACCAGGACGCCCGCCTGGAGGACCTGACGGGCCGGCCACGGACGCGGGCCGAGGAGATCGAGTTCCGTGCGCTGTCGTGGTTCACCGACCATGCGGACCGCGAGCGTGCGATGGAGTGGGCGTACGCGAGCGCTTCCGTCGACCTGCCGATCAACTTCGCGGCCAACCGTGCGCTGGGGGCCGTCGGGCGTGCGAGCGACGAGGAGTTGAAGGCGAGCGCGGCGACGATCCGCAGTAGACAAATCCTGATTCTGAGATCTACTCTCAAATTTGAGTTGATCTCAGAAAGGCGTTTGTCATGCTGGATCCACGGCGGTGGTGGGCTCTGGGGGCGATGTCGGTCAGCCTGATCGTGATCGGGCTGGATCTGACGGTGCTGAACGTCGCGTTGCCGACGCTGGCGACCGATCTGAAGGCGTCGACGAGTCAGCTGCAGTGGTTCGCGAACGCGTACACGCTGGTGCTCGCCTCGCTGCTGTTGCCGGCCGGGCTGCTCGGGGACCGGTTCGGGCCGAAGCGGCTGATGCTCGGCGCACTGGTGGTCTTCGGGCTGGCATCGGCTGCGTGTGCGTTCGCGCAGACGCCGGGGCAGTTGATCGCGGCCCGCGCCGCGCTGGGGATCGGATCGGCGTTCCTGATCCCGCTGTCGATGTCGCTGCTGAACATCCTGTTCGCGCCCGAGGAACGGCAGCGGGCGATGACGATCTGGCTGATGGCGAACTCGATCGGCATCCCGCTCGGCCCGGTGCTCGGCGGCTGGTTGCTCGATCACTACCGCTGGGGTTCGGTCTTCCTGATCAACCTGCCACTGGTCGCGATCGGACTCGTCGCCGTCGCGCTGCTGATCCCGAGGACGGCCGGCCACCGGTCGCGGCGGATCGACGGACCGGGGATCCTGCTGACCGCGGCCGGGCTGGTCGCGTTGACGTACGGGTTCATTGCGGCGGGGGAGCACGGATGGGGCTCGGCATGGACGCTTGGCGGGATCGCGGGCGGTCTGCTGTTCCTGGTCGCGTTCTGGGCGTGGGCCCGGCGTACGGCGGACCCGTTGATCGAGCTGTCCTTGTTCCGGTCGGCGGGGTTCACCTGGGGCACGGTGCTCGCGACGCTGGCGTCGTTCGCGCTGGTGGGATTGCTGTTCGTCCTGCCGCAACTGTTCCAGGCCGTGCAGGGCGCGGACGCGTTCCAGGCCGGGCTGCGGTTGCTGCCGATCATCGGCGGCATGCTGCTCGGCGCGAAGATCGCGGAGCGGCTGGTCGAGAAGGCCGGTACGCGCGTGTCGGTCGTGATCGGATTCGGGCTGATGCTCGCCGGGCTAGTACTCGGCGCGTTCACGAAGGTCGACGACGGGTACGGATTCACCGCGATCTGGGTCAGCTTGGTCGGAGTCAGCATCGGGTTCACGTTGCCGCCGATGAACGGGCTCGCGCTCGCGGCGCTACCGCTGGACCGGAGCGGTTCGGGGTCCGCGCTGATCCAGGCCTGCCGGCAGGTCGGCGGCACGCTCGGTGTCGCGATCCTCGGTACGGTGCTGAATGCGGCCTACCGCAGTCACCTCGACGTGACCGGACTCCCGCCGGCGGCTGCGCACGTCGCGCGGGACAGTGCCTCCGCCGCGATCGCACTCGGTTCGCCGGGGCTGGCCCGGTCCGCTCGCGCCGCGTTCGTCGACGGGATGGACGTCACGCTCTGGGCGTGCAGCGGGCTCGCGGTCGTGTCGATCGTGCTCGCGCTGGCATTCCTGCCACGCCGTACCGACGCGGTCCCGCGGGAAGCAGTCACAATCGACCTATGAGCGGTTTGCGCGAACGGAAGAAGGCGAAGACCCGGGCGGCGATCCAGGAGCACGCGCTGCGCCTGTTCCGGGACCAGGGGTACGCCGAGACGACGGTCCAGGAGATCGCCGCCGCCGCCGAGGTCTCGCCGGCCACCTTCTTCCGGTACTTCCCGACCAAGGAGGACACGATCGTCTTCGACCGCCTGGATCCGTTGATGATCGAGCTCTTCCGCGGTCAACCGGCCGGCCTGCACCCGACCGAGGCGCTGCGGGCCGCGATCCGGCAGAGCCTGGACGTGCTGAGCGAGGACGAATGGGCGCTGGAGTCGCAGCGGCAGCGGCTCGTGATGAGCGTGCCGGAGCTGCGGGCCCGGATGCTCGACCAGCTGTACAGCGGCATCGATCTGCTCGCCGAGCTCGCCGCCGAGCGCACCGGCCGCTCCGCCGACGACTTCGCGGTCCGCGCCTGGGCGGGCGCGGTCGTCGGCGTGGTGATGGCGACGTACCAGTTCCTGGCCCTGGACGCGCCGCTCGCGGAGTACCTGAAGACGATGGACCAGGCCTTCGACGAGTTGGCCAAGCTCTCGTTGGAGCCTCACGCCACTTGAGCGCTGACGGGTTCCAGTACCGTGTCGCCGGGCCGGAGCCCGAACGCGGCAGCCGCCGAGCCGCCGCGGATCACCAGTTCGGTGAAGTTGTTGCCGGAGCTGCCCGGCACCAGGCCAGGGGTGTTGCGGGGGACGGCGGTCAGGTGCGGGTAGCAGGTCACGTCCACGATCGTCGTACTGCCGTCATCGTTGCGCTGGGCAACGGGTAGCGAGCGGCCGGGGATCAGGTCGAGACGCCGGTCGAGCTTGCAGTTGCCGAAGTTGTCGACGTGCGCGACCACCGGCTCTGCGTCGACCGGTTGAGGTACGGCGGTCTCCGTGGACGGGACGCTGCGGCCGTCGGCGACCCATTTCGCCAGCAGGGGCAGGTACCACAGGCTGCGGAACTGCGTACCGGCGATCTTCTCGACGTCGGCCGGGTCGAACCCGGCGGCGGAGACCGCCTCGCGGATGTCGGTCACGTGGACGTTCTGGATGCCGAGCTCACGCCGTACCAGGGAAAGCACGCGGGCGTTGAAGGTGCTGGCTATCAGGTGCTTGCCGTACCAGAAGAAGCAGAACGGTACGCCGTTCGGCCAGACGCCGTCGCGCGGCGCGATGTTCACCAGCGTGATGGTCGGATGGCCTTCCTCGCCGAGCAGCGCCAGCGACTCCAGGCAATCGAGCAGGGTGAGCGCGGCGAACGATTCCGGATCGGGTCCGTCGGCCGCGACGATCGTCGGGGACTGGCCGAAGAGCGCGCCGATCCGGATGCTGAGTCTGGCGCGGGCGTTACCGTCGTGGCAGTCGGTGATGTACGTGATCATGTGGCACTCCAGGTGGTTGCAGCTGTCTCGGTCTCGAAAACGAAAGAGGCCCCCGACATCGGGGGCCTCTCGCTGCAAGCACATGTGCCTACGCCGCTGAAGTCCTCCCGCATCGAGGGCTCAGCATTCGCATCGCGGCGTACCTGGTCACGTCCAAGAGAGTAGCACTACCCTCAGCGTGTCTGCCCGTTGTCGAAGTACGCGACCAGGGCCGGGTCGAGCGCCGGGATGTCCTGCGGTACGCCGTTCGCGCGCAGCGACTGGGTCGCCGCGTAACCGGCCGCGACCGCGGCGCGGGCCGCGATCGGGGACGTCAGCGTCGCGCCGCCGTCGCGGACGAACTTCACGAACTCGGCCACCAGGTGCGGGTCGGCACCGCCGTGGTTCTCGGTGTCGCCCTCGATCTCGACGACCAGGTCGGCGTCCTCGCGGTACCCGGAGCGGCGGCTGTTCCACACCTTCACCACCCCGCCCGGCCCGTCACCGAAGTTCTCCAGCCGGCCGTGGGTGCCGATCACCGTGTAGTTGCGCCAGTAATCCGGCGTGTAGTGGCACTGCTCGTAGGTGAGGAAGACGCCGTTGTCGAGCAGCAGGTTCGCCATCGACAGGTCCTCGACATCCATCACCGGCGCCAGGCCCTTCTGCTCCAGCGGCGGCCAGTTGTCGTTCGACACGAAATCCTTGAAGCGCTGACCGGAGCGGTCCTGCCGGTCGGTGATCCCGCCGTACAGCGTGAGCGCACCCATCGCGTTGGTCCGGACCGTGTAGCCGCCGGCCAGCCAGTGCATCACATCGATGTCGTGGGCACCCTTCTGCAGCAGCAGACCGGTGGTCCGGCGGCGGTCGGCGTGCCAGTCCTTGAAGTAGAAGTCGCCGCCGTGGCCGACGAAGTGCCGGCACCAGATAGCCTTCACGTCGCCGATCGTGCCGTCCTGGATCAGCTTGCGCATCGTCAGGACGACGGGCATGTGGCGCATGTTGTGGCCGACGTACAGCCGGGCACCCGAGTCGTACGCGGCCTGCAGCACCCGGTCGCAGCCCTCGGTGGTGATCGCGAGCGGTTTCTCGACGAAGACGTTCACGCCGGCCTGGAGGAAGTCGATCGCCGGGTCCTCGTGCAGGTCGTCCGGCGTGGTCAGGAAGACGCCGTCCAACTTCTGGTCGAGCAGGTCGGTGTGGTCGGCGTACGCGGTCGCCTCCGGGTACTGCTCGAGGGCCGCGTCGCGCTGCGGTGCGGACGGATCGGCCAGGGCCACGACCGCGGAGCCCTCGCCGGGACGGTGCGCGTACTGCGCGATACGGCTGCGGGCGCCGAGGCCCACGACGCCAAACCGGAGATCAGTCATACCAGGCAACTCCTGCACATAGTTGTTTGCAACAGCGTAACTCCGAGCAATTCTGGCAATCAATCACCCATCCTCCAGGTGGAATTGGGTTGCCCGTCATCCGCCGCACATCGGGGTATCGCTCCGTGCCGTCACCATGGCGGAATGTGAGCCTCCACTACGTGGCACTGGGGGACTCGACCACCGTAGGGGTCGGGGACCCGCTGAACGGCAGCAGTACGACCGACCTGTCCGGTGCCGGAGCGCGCCCGGGCGAGGGGTGGCGGGGCTGGGCCTCGCTGCTCGCCGACTCCCTGGCCAGCTCCCACCGTGTGACGTTCTCCAACGTCGCGACCAGCGGCGCCACCGTGCCGATCGTCGCGACCGAACAGCTCCCGTTGACCGGCGAGGGCCCGATCGACCTCGCCTCGTTGATCGTCGGCGTCAACGACACGCTCCGGTCGACGTTCGATGCGGGCCGGATCCGCGAACACCTGCAGCTCTGCGCGGAGCAGTTGACGGCACGTGGCGCGGTGCTGCTGACCGTCCGATTCCACGACCACGGCAAGGTGTTCGGTTTGCCACGCTGGCTGCGGCGGCCGCTGTGGCAGCGGATCGAGCAGGTCAACGCCGCGTTCGACGAGGTGCACGCGCGGTACGGCGGGATCCGGCTGGACATGGCCGACTACCCCGAGGTGTACCGGCGGGACTTCTGGAGCATCGACCGGCTGCATCCGGGGGAGCGTGGGCACCGCAGGCTGGCCCGCGCGTTCGCCGACGAACTGGCGGTCCGGGGCGTGCCGATCGACGTACGTCCGGAGGTGGACTGCGCGTACCGATCGCCGAGCCGGTGGGCGGACACGGTCTGGCTGGTGCGTGAGGGCGTGCCCTGGGCCGGCCGCCGGGCCGGCGACCTGGTGCCGTGGGCGGCCCGCATGGCGCTCACCCAGTTCACGCCGCTGCGCCGGCCCTCCACGATCACCCTTCCGGCCTCGTCCAATGCGGAGGTCCAGCGCTTGGAGGCATAGGGTCTGATGCATGGCCCGTATCGATGGACGTACAGCTGACCAGCTCCGACCGGTGACCGTGACCAGGAACTGGCTCGACCACGCCGAGGGTTCGGTGCTGGTCGAGTTCGGGCGGACCCGGGTGCTGTGTGCGGCGAGCGTCACCGAGGGCGTGCCGCGCTGGCGCAAGGGCTCCGGCCTCGGCTGGGTCAGCGCGGAGTACTCGATGCTCCCGCGGGCCACCAACACCCGGTCGGACCGCGAGTCGGTGAAGGGCAAGATCGGTGGCCGTACCCACGAGATCTCCCGGCTGATCGGCCGGTCGCTGCGGGCCGTGATCGACTACAAGGCGCTCGGCGAGAACACCATCCTGCTCGACTGCGACGTACTGCAGGCCGACGGCGGCACCCGGACCGCCGCGATCACCGGCGCGTACGTCGCACTCGTGGACGCGGTGTCCTGGCTGCGCGAGCGGAAGCTGCTGAAGAGCGAGCCGCTGACCGGATCGGTGTCCGCGGTGTCGGTCGGGATCATCGACGGTACGCCGATGCTCGACCTCTGCTACGAAGAGGACGTCCGGGCCGAGACCGATATGAACCTGGTGATCACCGGCGACGGGAAGTTCATCGAGGTCCAGGGAACCGCCGAGGGTGCGCCGTTCGACCGCGCCGAGCTGGACAGCCTGCTTTCGTTGGGTATCTCGGGCTGTGCCGAGTTGGCCAAGCTGCAGCAGGAGGCGCTGGCGTGACCCGCGTACTGCTCGCGTCGAACAACAAGAAGAAGCTCGAGGAGCTGCGGCGGATCCTGACGCCGATCGTGCCCGGGATCGAGGTGCTCGGGCTCGGCGACGTACCGCCGTACCCGGAACCGGCCGAGACCGAGCCGACCTTCGAGGGGAATGCGCTGCTCAAGGCGCACGCCGCGCTGGAGGCGACCGGACTGCCGTCGATCGCCGACGACAGCGGCATCTGCGTCGACGCGCTGAACGGGATGCCGGGGGTGCTGTCGGCGCGCTGGTCGGGTCCGGCGAAGGACAACCACGCCAACAACCTGCTCTTGCTCGGTCAGTTGGAGGACGTGCCGGACGAGCGGCGCGGGGCGTCGTTCGTGGCGGCGGTAGCGTTCGTCCGGCCGGACGGGCCGGACGAGCTGGTCCTCGGGGAGATGCGCGGGTCGGTGATCCGGGAGCTGCGCGGCACCGGCGGATTCGGGTACGACGTACTGTTCCAGGCCGAGGGGTACGACCGGACGACGGCCGAGCTGTCGGTCGAGGAGAAGGACGCGATCAGCCACCGGGGCAAGGCGCTGCGCGCGCTGGCCCCGATCGTCGCGAAGGCGTTGGGGAGTTAGAGATGTTGTTCGCGGGTTCAGATCGCGACGGGGTCGCGTCCGGGAAGATCACCGTCGCCTATCGGCGGTGGGCCGAGCCGCGGGTCGTCGAGGGCCGTGTGTACCGGACGAACGCGGGGCGGATCGAGATCGACAGCATCCGGCAGGTGAATCCGGAGCTGATCGCCGACACCGACGCCGACCTGGCGCTGGCCGACCGGCAGAACGCCCGGGACGTCCGGCGGCGGCTGCGGGGCGACGAGTCGTTGCCGACGTTCCTGATCCGCTTCCATCTGGTCGAAGGGCCGGACCCGCGCGACGAGCTGGCCACCCAGACGTCACTGTCCGAGGCCGAGCTCGCCGACCTGCAGGAACGCCTGGACCGGTTCGACCAGCTCAGCAACCACGGGCCCTGGACCTTGCAGACCCTGCAGCTGATCGAGACCACACCGGCTGTCCGCGCTGCGGAGCTGGCCGCGTCGGTCGGGCGGGAGACCGCGCCGTTCAAGCTCGACGTACGGAAGTTGAAGAACCTTGGGCTGACCTACAGTCTTGAGGTCGGGTACCGGATCACGCCGCGGGGTGCGGCGTACCTGGACGCGACTAGGAGCGAGTGAGGCCGAGCGTCGCGATCAGGTCCTCGTGCAGCTCGAACCAGACGCGATGGCAGGAGTCGACGTCGCTCCGGTCCACCCATTTGTGCTCGAGCGCGTTCGAGAACCGCACGTCGTACCCCTTGAACCGGTGCGGCAGCTTGGCGTTGATCGGGCCGAGCGCCTTGGCCAGTGCTTTGAGCTCATGCAGTACGCCGGCGTCCCAGGCGGGATCGTCGTGATCGTTGGCCGCCAGCGGATCGTGGGCGGTCGGTTTCAGTTGCCAGTCGGTGCAGGCCTGCTGCAGAAGGGCATTCAGCGGCAGAAACTCGTCGTACACCTCCTGCACGATCTCTTGTCCGCCCTCTGACTTGAGCAGGCGCTCGTTCTCCGCGCGGCCTTCGTCCGTGAGTGACCAGCCGGACGTGCCGGCGAAACTGCTGTACGTCGTCCACCCGCGCGCCTCGGCCTGTCTCAGCGCGGCTTTCGTCTCCTCCGGGTTGAGGCTGAACCGCTTCGCGACCGCCGGGGTATCGGCGAACCCGAGCAGCCGCACCGCGTGCAGCACGAGCAACATCACGACACCCCGTCCTGCCGCGCCGCGAGCCGGTTGAACCGCTGCTGACAAGCCTGCGGCGAGCTGAACCCCATCGCCTCCGCCATCTCCGCCCAGGTCAGCCCCGAACTCCTTGCCATGAACAACAACCCCGCCTCGACCTCGTCCACCTCGGCACGTGCTGCCGGCAACAAAGCCAACGCCGCCAGCAGCTCCTCCGCGGTCAACTCGGAGGCTCGCCAGGCCGCGAACTGCGTGAAATCCACCGCCGACAAGGGAATCGGCGCCGGCCGCCACGGTCGTCGTGGCAACTGCTTCGCGCCCTTCGCCAGCAACCGTTCCCGAGCGTCCCGCTCCCGCTCCGCCTGCTCCTGATCCGCATCATGCTTTCGCCGCATCGTTCTACGGTCCACCATCAACAAACCGTTGTCAACGTTCTGTTGTCAACGTTTCGTTGATAAGCTGTCTCGATGCTGATCCCTTTGGTCGCAGCCACCTCGGCCACCTGCGGCCACAAAGCCTCCGCCTTGGCCGCCCTACTCCAGGCAGGCCTCCCGGTTCCCGACGGTGTCGTGATCCCGTTCTCGGCGGCTTCGGGTGCGCGGCCTGGTGGGGTCGAGGTGGATGAACTCCGGCGGTGGTTGGTGGAGATGGGCGACCCGGTGGTTGCTGTTCGGTCGTCGGCTTCGGACGAGGACGGCGGAGGAGTCTCGGCGGCAGGGCGGTACGACAGCTTTCTCGGCGTGCAGGGTCTCGATGCTGTCGTCGACGCCGTACGAGCGTGTCGGGCTTCGCTGTGGTCCGCGCGCGCGACCGCGTACCGCAAGGCACCTGGCGAACCCTCAATGGCGGTGATCGTCCAGCTGCAGGTCGACGCGGACGTATCCGGCGTGATGTTCACGCCGACGAGCCCCAGCGCCCCGACCCTGATCGAGTCTTCCTGGGGACTAGGCCCGACCGTCGTAGAAGGCCGCCAAACCCCCGACCGCTACCAGGTCCTGGGCGACACCGTCACCAGCACCATCGCCGACAAGCCCACGTCGCTGACGGTCACCGGCCCAACCCCGGTCCCCACCGCCAAACGCCGCACCCCAACCCTCACCACCGCAACCGCCCACCACCTCGCCGCCTTGGCCCACCAAACAGCCACCCTCTTCGGCACCCCCCAAGACATCGAATGGGCCATCGCCGACACCAAAACCTGGCTCCTACAATCCCGCCCCATCACAGCCCACCCCCCAACCCCCACCAAACCACCGAACGTGCACGCCGTGACCTCTTCCACCCCGACCGCACCACCCACCTGCCCCGCACCCCCGCAACCACCCACCGTCCCAGCGGCCGCCACGCTGACGAAGCCCCCGCAAACGCCCACCGGCCCCTGGGCGGCCGGCACGCTCACCGAGCCCCCGCAGGCACCCACCGGCTCCCGCGCCGCCGTGCTCACCGGCATCTCCGCCAGCCAGGGCACCGCGACCGGCCCGGCTCGGATCGTCCGTGGTCCGGCCGACTTCCTCGACGTCCACCCAGGCGACATCCTCGTCTGCCCCCACACGGACCCGGCCTGGACTCCACTCCTGGCCATCGCAGCCGGCGTCATCACCGAGTCCGGCGGCGTCCTCTCGCACGCCGCCATCGTCGCCCGCGAACAATCCATCCCAGCCGTAGTAGCCGTCCCGCAAGCCACCACCCGAATCCCCGCCGGCGCCCACATCACCCTCAACGGCACCACCGGCGCCGTACACGTCAAGCGCGCCGAACAAACCTGAGATACACCGCGAGAAACACCAGCACGATCCCCACGTTCACGAACAACCGCGGCCAGAACTCGTGCCGAAAGAACAACAGATCGACAGCGACCACGACCCCCACCATCGCAGCCACCAAGAGACCGGCACCAGCCTGTCTTCCCATACCTCCGAGCGTACTCCGCTCAAACGCGTGCGGATTTCGGTCTAGGCAGCAAGCACTACTTAGCGTTACTGTCGTGCGTGGATCCCGAGGGGGGCTCGGGGACCGGGGGAGGGAATCACCATGTCTCAGCAGTATCCGCAGTACACGAACGGTCCGGGTCAGCAGTTCCAGCCCGGCCAAGGGCCCGGTCCGAGTCCGCAGTTCAATGCGCCATTCGATCCGCAGTACCCGCAGCCGCAACCGCCGCCGAGGAAGCCGCGGCGCTGGGTGCCGTGGGTTGTTGCTGCCGGCACCTTCCTGCTCGGACTGATTATCGGTACGGCAGGCCACAACGACAATGGATCACCGTCCGCCAGTGCCGGAGCGCCGCAACCGACCGTCACGAAGACGGTCCCCGGACCGGCCGGAGCCACCGTCGCCGGGCCGACTGTCACGCAGACCGTGCCCGGGCCGGTCAGGACCGTGACGGCACCGCCGCCCGGTCCGAAGGCGGCGATCACCGAGGATGGCGTGTTCCTGGTCGGCACCGATATCAAGCCAGGCACCTACCGCAACGGCAACGAAGGCGACTGCTACTGGGCCCGACTCAACAGCACCAACGGCGACTTCGACGCCATCATCGCGAACGGCAACGGCGGCAACCAGGTGATCACCATCAAGAAGACCGACAAAGCCTTCGAAACCCGCCGCTGCGGCTCCTGGACAAAGATCAGCTGACGGTACCTCGAGCCGAGTGAGGGGAGAACAATGTCGAGTTCGATGGCAGCAGGCGCCCGGGTCGCGCTGGCGATCGGGGTGATCAAGTGGGTGTTGATCGCAGTGGCGATCATTGCGGCCGGTATGGCCATCTTGCTTCCACTCCTGGATCCCACGACCGACTACACCCTTGCGGTGGGAATCGCATCCGCTGTCGGATGCCTGGTGTGGATCCTGTTCATCTGGGTGCTGTTCGGCTGGTTCGAGCACACCCTGACCGCGCTGGTCACCATCGCACGGAACACCACACCACAGTTTCCCGTGACGTACGACGTACCACCGGCGTCGTACGACCAGCCGCGAAGCTGACGGCGGTGACCACAGCGACACTCATCGCGGCCACTTCATGATCCGGCCGGTGGTTGGGGTCTGCCGCCATCGGTTCGGCGGTGTGGGCATGGGTGCGTGCCGGTGTGGTCGACGTGGAAGCGGAATCCGTGGGGGCTGGTCCATTCGATCGCTCCGCCGGGCAGGCGTCTGTTACGCCATCCGCCGAAGGTCTTGGCGCGATGGTGGAGTCGTCCTTGCGGTATGAGGTTGTCGACGCTGGTCTGCCTCGGTCGATCTGGTGGACCGGGCTGGGCGTGGTCGTACGGCGTGATGTGGTCCTGATCCATCGAGGCGGTGGCCTCCGCCCCGCTGTACGGGAACATGTCGACGGGATGCCGGAGCCGTACACGTTCGCGGATCCGATCCGGGATCTCGTAGCTGTGGACGCTGACCTGGTCCTGGAGGTCGATGACCGGTTTGACAACGACCTGCTCGTGGCCGAGGAGCTCGGTCAACTGGCTGGCGAGCAGGGGGCCGAGTTCCTCGACTCGAAGCACGCCGGTGCCCGTGGCGAGGGTCTTGTCGGTCAGGTGCACGTACAGCGTGTGCCGCCCGCGCCGCCCTGAACCCGTGCCGGATCCGTTGCTGTAGGCATCTTGCTTGATGGCGGCCAGCCTCGCCTGCAGTGTGGCTGCCAGTGCGAGACGAGTGAACCGCTCGCCGTCATGCTCCTCGCCCGCATCCTCAGACACGGCACCTTGCTCCGGGTCCGGCATTGGTCGCATCGGATCGGCGGCCTGAGTTGGTCCTACCGGTTCGGCGGTGGGGTGTGCCGGTTGGGACTGTTGCCTGCGGGCCTCGTGTCGGGCGAGGTAACGGGCTACTTCGAGGAGGTTGTGAGCGGCTTCGGGGTCTGCGATCCAGCCGATCGCCTTGGCACGGCGCTGATTCAGGGAGTCGGTGTCGCCGAGGAGGTTCAACGCGCGGGCGAGTTCGTCGATGGTGGCATCGAACCGGATCACGTCGCCGGTCGCCGCTCGGACCCAGATCCGCTTTGTGCCGTGATCGTCACTCGGGTCGGAGTGGGTGACGAACACACCGCGCTGCTTGGCCGCAGCCTCAGCGTCGGCCTGTGCCTTCTCGGGATCGGCCTGCCACACCGCGGCGGTGACGATCTTCTTCAACGCGCCCTGGGTCACGGTGTTCACGATGCCGGCGACGCGGCGGTCGACGATGGCGGCCGCCTCGGGCGACAGTGACAGGCAGGCACGGGCGATACTGCGTGCCTTCCAGGACAACGCCGAGCCGTTGAGGACCGCGGCCCACACGCGCGGCAAGCGGTGGCGCAGCGCAAGGGCTTCGCCGATGAGCGACGAGGCTGCGCCACTGGACATACCGAGCACGGCACCGAGCTCGATCGGGGCGAACTCAGCCACGCCGGGACAGCCTTCACCGCCGTACACCTGCAGACGTTCGTAGCCGGGCAGCGGTCCGCCGTGGTCCGATTCGACCACCGCGTTCCGGTCGGCGAACGCCAACGCGGCGCGTAGGACGCCGACCGCGGCACGTTCTTGCTCCTGGACGTACTCGGCCGCCACGGCGAGCAGTGCCGTGGTGTCGAGGTCATCCAAGTCGCAATCGAACATGTGCTCGATTATAGTGTGACGAAATGGTCACGGGCAAATCGGAGATGAGCCCAGATCCCTTGAAGACAAGAGGAATCGGCGTACGGTTGGTCAGCCGCAGCAGCTGGACGGTTTTGATCGTGTCGTGCTCGATGACGGTCGGCAGTCCGCCTGTGAGCCCGGCCGCCAGGCCTCGGTCTGCGGAGATTTCGACGGCTTGCGGGGTCGGTTCCGCAGCCGGCGCCGGTTTCGTGCGCGTTGTCGCCGGGATCACCGAGCGCCGACAGGGCCGATCCGCCGGAGACGAGGTTGGACGAGCAGATGGCGGTCTGGGGAAGGTTGAGTTGGACGGTTCGCGCGGCTTCCCAGTTGCCGGCCAGGGCTGCGACGACGGAGCGGCTTGTTCGGGTCGATGAGCGGTGCGAGGGCGCGGGTGGATCCAAGGAGTACCGCGGGTGGGCGCTGATCGAGCGAATCGGGTCCAGGTCGAGGCGCAGTTCGGAGACAATCTCGTGGTCGGGACGGAAGCCGGTGGAGTTGACCACGGTGTCGGCGATGACGGTTCGCTCGTCGGACGTGAGTAGGACGCGGCCGTTGGTCATGCCAATGGATTCGATCGGGAAGGAGCTGATCAGTTCGACGCGCGCCGACTGTACGAGATCCTTCAACCGTGAGCCGAGCGCGCCGAGGGCCGGCCTTTCCTCGGCGTCACCGCCTCCGTAGGTGCGGGCCAGTTGGTACCGCGCACCACCCACACGATCTCGGTACCGGGGTTCCTCATCGGCGAGCGGCCGAGGTCGAGCAGCGTTGTCGCGGCGGAGTGGCCGGCGCCGATGACCGCCGTAGGGCGGCCCGCATAGCGTCCCCGGTCCGTGCCGAATACGTCGGCCAGCGCGTGTGCGACACCGTCCGCGGCGAGTTCGTTGCGCGCGGGGATGCCGGAATCACCGAGGACGTTCGGCTTGCGCGACGTACCGGAGGCGTCGATCACTGCGGACGCCAGCAGCTCGGTCCCGTTGGCGAGCCGAATGAGGAACGCCGCGTTCCCGCGGCCCGCAGTACGGCGGCGGTCGAACCCGAACTACGTCACCGCGGCGACGACGTGCGCCTGGTACCGGATGCGGTCGTTCAATTGCGGGGTCTTGGTCAGTGGCGACAGGTCGGAGTCGATGAGTTCGCCGGTCGGGAGTCCGGCGAGGTCGGGTTCGGTCCAGCTGGTCCGTTCGAGCAGCCGGCGGCCCGCAGTGTCGATGTCGTAGCGCCACGGGCTGAACAGCCGCACGTGCCGCCATTCCTCGATTGCGGCCGCGACAGTCGGCCCGGATTCGAGTACGGCGAAGTCCAGCCCTCGGTCCGCGAGGTGTGCGGCTGCCGCGAGGCCGACCGGGCCCGCGCCGATGACGACGACCGGCGCCGCTGTGCTGCCGCCCTCGACGAGAGGCGGGAGCCGCTGAAGGCGCGGCGGTGGTTCAAGGCACTCGCCGAACCGAACCGGCTGCGGCTCTTCTCGATGATCACCTCGACCGGCGACTGCGCCGGACCGCCGGCAACTAGTGAAAGTTGTGCCAGAGGCGGGAGTTGAACCCGCACGCCCGGGGGCGCCGGCACCTAAAGCCGGTGTGTCTGCCGTTCCACCACTCTGGCTGAGGAGGGCGGTGCCTCCCCTAGGAAGTACATCTTAGGGGAGGCGCGTCGGTCAGCGGTTCTGGAGGGCGTCGATGAAGACGCTCTTCAGGTCGGTCGGGTTCTTGGCGACGTACGCCTGGCCGCCGGTGGCCTGGGCGAGGGCGCTGAGTTCGTCGGCGTTCGTGTCGGGGCCGATGCCGAGCGCGATGATGCGGACCGGACGTGCCGGGTCCTGCTGCGCCTGGAGGGTCTGGACGGCCTGGGCGAGGGTGGGGCTGCCGGGGTCGTCGTTCTTGCCGTCCGTGAACAGCAGGATGGTGTTCACAGCGTTCGACTTGTACTGCCTGCGGACCGCCTGCATCGCGGCGATCGCGGTGTCGTACAGGCCGGTGCCGCCGCCGACGATCGGCTTCTGGGCGCTCAACTGGCCGACGATCTTCGCGCGCTGGTTCTTCGACAGCGGGGCGATCGGCACCAGCGGCCGGTAGTCGGCGTCGTCGGTCCCGATCTTGGTCGAGAACGTCCACAGCCCCATCTCGGCGTTGTCCGGGAACAGGTTCAGGCCGCTCGCGGCGGCTTCCACAGTGAGCTGCCAGCGGGTCTTGGTGCCGACCTTCTCCGCCATCGAGCCGGATACGTCGATGACCGCCAGCGAGTGCGCGGACAGCGACAGCCGGGTCCAGTTCTGCAGGGCGGTGTTGATGGCGTCGTTCGTCGGCTTGGTCAGCTGGGTGATGTTGCCGACGCCGCGGCCGCCGCTCAGCGGGCTGAGCTGGGTGTCCCGGAAGCCGGCGTCGTCCCGGGCCTGCGATGCGGTGTCGGTGAGCAGTTCGGAAGCCAGCGCCTGCGCGGCGTTGGTCGCCTGCTCGGCGTCCGACTTCGCGGTGACGACGATCGGGTAGTCCAGGAACAGCGTGCCGGTGGCCGGCTGGATCGCCCTGAGCTGCGCCTCCGGGTGCGCTTCCTGGTACTTCACGAAACTCTGCTCGGACGCCGGTACGACCATCTTGCTGCCGTCCTGGTCCGCCCGGCCGAACAGGGCGTTGACATCCGTGTACGGCTTGGCCAGCGACCCGAGGTGCTGCGCGAGCGGTACGACGACCTGCGACACCTGGTTGTCCGACGCCGAGGTCTTCTGCCGCTCCATCTGCAGGGCGAGCAGCGTGAGCGCGCCGGGGGAGGTGTTCAGCGGATCGAGCAGTGCCGGTTCGGTGGCGCCGAGGACGCGCAGCCAGGCGGAGGTGTCGGCGAAGTTCTCGTTCCGGCTGACCAGGACCAGTGGTGACGTGGCGACCGAGGCGACCGCGACGGTCGGCACAGTCTGCCCGTCGTCGGCCTGGGCCACCCACAGCGAAGAGTCCGGCACCCAGAGGTCGGGGCGGTTGTCGCTGCCGTGCGCCACGTCCCGCGCGACCTGCGCGGACGGTGCCGAGCTGATGGTGACCTGGTAGCAAGGGTTGCCGTCCTTGCCGCCCTTGGCAGCCAGCGACTTGGCGGCGGCCTCGAGTGGGCCCTGCATCTCGGGAGTGGTGGACAGGCTGACCTGGACGGGGTCGGAGCAGCCCTTGCTGCCACCGAGGAACCCGTCGGCCCCGGACTGCGATCCGAACGAGCGGACCACGAACACGGCGCCCAGCGTGACTACCAAGATCCCGACCGCGGTGATGTACACCGAGCGACGGTTGTTGTTACTTCGCGTCACCGCAGAGGAATGTTTTCCCATCGCGGCAGGTCCCTCCCTCCCAGATGCTGCCAGAGGCTGACTGCGCGCGCAGATTACCCGGTTTCCGCACGTCACGGCGAAGACCGGGAACGGTCGTGACACACCCGTCGCTGAACCGGAACCGTCTCCGGAGTACGGCTCTTTCGCAGGAATGCTTAAAAAGTCACCCTGCGTGCCCGGTCCGCTCCGGTCCGGTGAGATGTTGCTGTGATCCAAATCACAGCGCCACTTTGCTCAAACGACCGTTCCATGGACCAGAGCCATGAAACGGTCGAAGGTTTCCCTCCGGTAACCCCTGAAAGGAGGTGCCTTTTCACAGCCGACAACTACAGTCCCAGGTCGCGGCGAAGCTTGGCGACGTGGCCGGTGGCCTTCACGTTGTACTGCGCGACCGCGACCTTCCCGTCCGGGTCGACGACGAACGTGGACCGGATCACGCCGGTCACCTTCTTGCCGTACATGGTCTTCTCGCCGAACGCGCCGTACGCCGTCAGCACCTCCTTGTCCGGGTCGCTGAGCAGCGGGAACGTCACGCCGTCGCGCTCGCGGAACTTCGCCAGCTTGGCCGGCTTGTCCGGGGAGATGCCGAGCACCGTGTACCCGGCGGCCTGCAGCGAGTCCAGCGAGTCGCGGAAGTCGCAGGCCTGCTTGGTGCAGCCGGGCGTCATCGCGGCCGGGTAGAAGTAGACGATCACGTTCTTGCCGCGGAGGTCGGCCAGCGCCACGTCGTTGCCATCGGCATCGGGCAGGGTGAAGTCGGGTGCGGTGTCACCGACGGACAGACGATCGGACATGAAGGACCCTCCACGAATCGATGGAACTGCCGCAATCGTACGGGCAACCCGTTCGAACCAGTGGAGCTGATCCGGTTAGCCTGAGCCGATGCGGGCCATGACAGTCACGCCGGGCAAGCCCGACTCGGCGGTAGTAGGCAACGTGCCGGAGCCCTCGGTCGCCGACGGGTCGATCCTCGTGGAGGGCTTGTTCACAGGGATCTGCGGGACGGACATCGAGTTGGTCTCGGGAGCGTTCGACAGCGGTCGTCGCGGTTCTGACACCCTCGTCATCGGGCACGAGTCGCTCGGACGCGTGCTGGAAGCCCCTGCCGGCTCGGGCTTCGCAGGCGGAGACCTGGTGGCCGGGGTGGTACGACGGCCCGACCCCGTGCCCTGCCCGGCGTGTGCCCGTGGCGAGTGGGACTTCTGCCGCAACGGCCGGTACACCGAGCGCGGCATCAAGGAGATCGACGGGTACGGCGCTGAGCGCTGGCGGGTCGACCCGTACTTCGCCGTACCCGTGCCGCCCGCTCTGGGTGAGCTCGGCGTACTCGTGGAGCCGGCCAGCATCCTCACGAAGGCGTGGGAGCAGGTGGACCGCGTCGGTGCACGTTCCTGGTACGCGCCCCAGCATGTGCTCGTGACGGGTGCCGGTCCGATCGGTCTACTGGCCGCACTGATCGCACGGCAGCGCGGGTACGACGTACACGTCCTGGACCGGGTCGACGACGGGCCGAAGCCGGAGCTCGTACGGGAGCTCGGCGCGACCTACCTGACGGACCTGCGCCGGTTGGACGTCGTACCCGACGTGGTGATCGAGGCGACCGGTGTCGGGCAGTTGGTGTACGACTGCGCGTCGCTCCTGCCGCCCGCAGGTGTCATGTGCCTGGCGGGGATCCACCCCGGCCCGGCGACTGTCGACGTACAGCTGGACGCCCTGGTACGCCAGCTGGTGGTGCGGAACGCCGCACTGGTTGGCACGGTCAACGCCGGTAAGAGGCACTACGCGGACGCCGTGGACGTGCTGATGACGGCGGACCGGGCGTGGCTGGCGCGGCTCATTACCAGGGCCGTGCCGCTGTCCGAATGGCCTGCCGCGCTGGAGCGGAAACCGGAAGACATCAAGGTGGTCGTGGACTTGCGGGGTTGACCTGCGAGGATGGTGGGGACCAGGGGCAGGCCGGGGCATGCCCTGCAGATGTGCCCCGAAGATTTGCCCCGCCGACGGAAGGGAGCCGACAGTGTCGGACACGAAGGCTCGGACCGCCGAGCAGATCGAGGCGGATATCGCCGCCACCCGGTTGCGGCTGGCCTCCACTGTGGACGAGCTGGTCGACCGGGCGAACCCGAAGAACGTGCTCGAGCGCCAGGTCGAGCAGGCCAAGTCGCAGGTGTTCGACGAGCACGGTCAGCTGCGGACCCAGAAGATCGCCGCGGTCGCCGGTGCGGTCGTGGGCGTGATCGGCGTGCTGCTGGTGATCCGCCGGCTGGTGGGTCGCCGGTGACGCCACGCAAGCGGCTGTCCGACGACAAGCTCCCGATCCGGATGCTGCACGACCGGGTCCTGGTGTCCCTCGAGCAGGAGGGCGAGCGCAAGTCGTCGGCCGGCATCCTGATCCCCGCCACCGCCCAGATGGGCCGCCGCCTGGCCTGGGCGAAGGTGGTCGCGATCGGCGCCAACGTCCGGACCGTCGAGGTCGACGACCGGGTGCTGTTCGACCCGGAGGACCGTGCCGAGGTCGAGGTCCGCGGCGACGACTACATCCTGCTCCGCGAGCGGGACCTGCACGCGGTGGCCGCCGGCCGCCTCGAGGACGGGCAGACCGGCCTCTACCTCTGAAACCTGAACCGGTCCGGGGCGCCGGCCGCGCCGGTGACCAGGTCGCGGACGAACGCCCCGACCAGCGGGACGAACTTGAAGCCCTGCCCGGAGAACCCGGCGGCGACCGTGATCGGCCCGGCGCGGTCGATGACGAAGTCGGCCGTCGGTGTGTTGTCGTACAGGCAGCTGATCGCGGTGGATCGGGTCGGGTCGAGCCCTGGGTACCACTCCTCGACGTACCGCAGCAGGCTGGCGTCCCGCGTAGGCTCCGGCTGGAAGTCACGCGTGTCGGGGTCCACCACGGGCCCCGTCCCGTGCAGCCCGACCTTGACGCCGGACCCCGGTTCGTAGAGCCCGTAGCTGGTCGGACCGTGGTGTACGAAGCTCGGCCACACGAGCTCGTCCGACAGCGGTGCGAAGAACCGCGGCTGCTCCTGTGTCACGGTGAACGGCGGCAACGACACCAGCCCGTCCACCAGCTTCGGTGTCCACGGCCCAGCCGCCACCACTACGTGCTGAGCCCGGACAGCACCGCCCGGTACGTCGAGCTCGACCAGACCGTCACGGGTCCGAAGAGCGCGCACCGGCGACTGCACGCGGAACTCGACGCCGGCGCCACCTGCAACGACCTGTAGGGCGTGCACGGCACGGTCGGCGTACAAGCGACCGGACCGCGGCTGGAAGAGCACCGGCGTCTCGAACCGGAAGCCCGGCCACCGTTCAGCCGCCTCAGCAGCCGGCAGCACCGACCCTGTTGCCGCATGCAACGTCCGGAAAACGTCGACCGCTGTGTCACTCATCCCGTGGTCGATCCCACCGGTCTCCTCGAGCAAGGTCCCGCCGGACTCGTCCTCGAGTTGTCGCCACAACGGCCGCGCCCGCTCGGTCAGCGCAGCGATCTCCGCGTCGTCCACAGCAGCCCGGTAGAGCCGGGTGGCGCCGTGCGAGCCGCCGCGCTCGTGGCCGAGCGTGAACTGCTCCAGTACGACGACCTCACGCCCCGCGGCGGCCAGCGCCCACGCGGCCGCCGAGCCCATCGCCCCGGCCCCCACCACTGCAACGTCGTACGTCATCCAGCCCCCTTCTCTGGCGCTGATCGTACTGATGTGGACAGCGGATCTCAGCCGCTGAGCAGGTGGGGGAGAATGGCCGGGTGATCTTCGAGACCTCCAGCCGGTTGCCAGACTTCCCGTGGGACAAGCTCGCCCCGTTCAAGCAGAAGGCGGCCGAGCATCCCGACGGCATCGTCGACCTGTCCGTCGGCAGTCCGGTCGACCCGGTCCCCGACCTGGTCAAGAAGGCACTGGCCGAGGCCGCGAACGCCCCGGAGTACCCGACCACCATCGGCACGTCGGCAGCGCGGCAGGCCGCGGTGGACTGGATGGAGCGGCGGCTCGGCGTGACCGGCGTCGACCCGAAGACCGGCGTACTGCCCGTGATCGGCACCAAGGAGTTGATCATGCTGCTGCCGACGCTGCTCGGCGTCGGCGCGGGCGACACGGTGCTGATCCCGGACCTCGCCTACCCGACGTACGAGGCGGGCGCGGCGCTCGCCCGGGCGACCAGCGTGCCGGTGCCGGACCCGACGGCGTACGACGGACCGGTGCGGATCGCGTACCTGAACTCGCCGCGCAACCCGTCCGGTGAGATCACTCCGGTGGCCGACCTGCGGCGTGCAGTCGAGTGGGCGCGGGCGAACGACGTACTCCTGGTCAGCGACGAGTGCTACACCGAGTTCGGCTGGGACGAGAAGCCGGTGTCCGTGCTACACCCGGACGTGTCCGGCGGAAGCCACGACAACCTGCTCGCGGTGCACTCGCTGTCCAAGCGCTCCAATCTGGCCGGGTACCGCGGTGGCTTCGTCGCAGGTGACCCGACGGTCGTGCACGAGCTCCTCGCGGTGCGCAAGCACGCCGGCCTGATGGTGCCGTCCCCGATCCAGGCGGCAATGGCCGCGGCGTTCGCGGACGACGTGCACGTCGACGAGCAGCGTGCGCGCTACCTGCGTCGCCATGCGGTACTGCGGGACGCGCTGACCGCTGCGGGCTGGGAGATCACCCTGTCGAACGGCGGGTTGTACCTGTGGGCGTCGCATCCGTCGTACGACGCGTACGGTTCGGTCGGCGCTCTGGCGGACCGGGGGATCCTGGTCGCGCCCGGCGCGTTCTACGGCACCGCCGGCGAGCGGCACGTCCGGGTGGCGCTGACCGGGACCGACGAGCGCATCGACGCCGCGGCGAAACGCCTGCACGAATAGAAACTTCGCAGCTGCCTGTGACCTCTCCCGGGTGTGACTGCCTCTTAAAGGGGTAGTTGATGTCCAGGGAGGGGAGGGCGTATGCGGCTGCATCTGCTCGGGGTCGTGGCGGTACTGCTGGCGGGGGTCACACCGACACCCTCGCCAACACCTTCTCCAACTCCCGCTGTGGTGACCCCTACCCCTCCCCCCACCCCGACGCTCGCCTGGTCGATCTCCCTCGATCAGCCGGCCGCGTCCTGGGAGGACAAGCCGACCGTGTTCACCGGCAAGATCAGCCGGCCGATCACCGGCTCGTACATCACGCTCTGGCAGCGCGTGCCCGGCGCCTGGGTGCTCCGCGGCTCCACCAGGACCACGACCGGCGGCGCCTACAAGTTCAGCTACGTCTCGCCGTCCACCGGCACCTGGGCGTTCCGCACGATGATCGGGGTCAAGGCCGAGACCGCGCTCGCGATCTCCGACTACCGGACCGTGCCGATCCAGGACCGCAAGATCGTCGTCAACACCCCGGCCGCCTGGTACGCGACCCTGACCGGCGTCTCGGTCTCCGGCAAGATGGTGCCGGCCGAGCCGGGCAAGGAACTCGCGCTGCAGCAGTACCTCGGCAGCGGCAAATGGGGCCTGCTCAACGTCACCACGATGGATGCCGCAGGCAACTTCCGGTTCCGGATCCCCGACGACCTGCCGACAACGAAGACCGTACGGGTGCTGACCCGCGGCGTCGCCCAGGCCGCGATGGAGTACTCCGCGAACGCGACGATCGTGATCAAGGCGGCCCTCAATCCCAAGGTGTACGCCGTCTCCGCCGCCATGGTGCCGCACACGTACCGAGCCGGCTGCCCGGTAGCGCCCGCCTCCCTGCGCCTGCTGCAGCTGAACTACTGGGGCTTCGACGGCCGCGTGCATCGCGGCGAGCTGATCCTCCGCGACGCCGCGGTGGCGAAGATGATCACGGTCTGGACGTCGACGTTCGCGTCCAGGTTCCCGATCCGGCAGATGCGCCGGGTGGACGTGTACGGCGGCAGCGACGTGAAGTCGATGGCCGCGGACAACACCTCCGCGTTCAACTGCCGCCGCGTCACCGGCGACCCGTACTCGTTGTCGCCGCACTCGTACGGGTGGGCGATCGACATCAACACCGTCGAGAACCCGTACCTGGCCGCGAACGGTGTCTGGTACCCGTCGAACGGGCTGGCGTACCGCAACCGCTCGCTGGTGCGGCCGGGCATGCTGTTCGCGAGCAGTGTCGCCACGAAGGCACTGGTGGCGCAGGGCTACTTCTGGGGCGCACGCTGGGCGAAGCCCGACTACCAGCACTTCGAGCCCAAGTGAAAGGCGTAGCAGTCGTGTGCGCGCTGGCCGCAGTCCTGGCAGGCTGCAGCTCCAAGTCCGCGGCCGACCAACCGCCCCCGACCCCCACACCGCCCACTTCAGTGATTCCCAGCACCGTCAGCGGCACGGTGCCCGTGCCCACCAACACGCTGCCCACGAGTGAGTCGACAAACGCAGCCATCCCACCCCAGGTCCCCGAGCAAGCAACGGCCCCACCGCCGGCCGACGCCGGTCCACTGACCGCCCGCAACCTCCCCGCGCCGGACAAGCTCGGACCGGGCTGGAAGACCTACACCGACCCAGGCGGCGCAGAGGCCGGTTTCATCGGCAACAACACCTGGACCCGCCGCCGCGACCCGCACCAGGCGTCGTACGAAGCCCTGCCATCAGGCTGCTCCGGCCAACCAGTCAAAGGTGCCCTGCCAGTCCCCGCCTACGCCCTGACCGGGACCTACCGCACCAGAGACGCCCTACCCGCCACAGCTCTGTTGCTCCGCTTCAAAGACGCCGCCAAAGCCCAGGCCTACTACGCCGGCTACCAAACCCGCATGCAAGCGTGCGGCACCGACGGCGACCTGGCTGTCAAACAGCTCTGGGCCACCACCAAAGCAGCCACCGCAGTACGTTCGTACGCCTCAGCGGAGTCCTATGTCGACGTCTCAGTGGTGAAGGGCGCGACAGTCGCCCTCCTCGCGACGACCTCGGCAACCCCGCAGCAACAGTCCGCCTGGGCCCACACCGCGGCAACAGCCCTGGAGGAGGTCATCGACTGACGTCCACCACAGCCTGCGCGAACTCCCGCGGTGCCTCCTGCGGCACGTTGTGCCCCACGTCGAACGTCCGGTGCTGATACCGCCCGACGAAGTGATCCCGGTACGACGACCCGTCGCCCGCCGGCGTGAACGGGTCGTACCGGCCGTCGATCGTGATCGTCGGCACCGCGATCTTCGGCGTCTTCTGCAGCACCTCCTCCAACGCCGCGTACTCGGGCTCCGCCGGGATCAGGCTCTGCCGCCAGCGGTAGTTGCCGATCACGATCGCCTCGTAGTCCGGGTTGTCGAACGCCGCGGCGGTCCGGGCGTACGTCGCCGCGCTGTACTTCCACGTCGGCGAGTTGAACTTCCAGATGAACTCGCCGATCTCCTTCTTGTACTGGTGCAGCCCCAGCACCCCGCGCTCGGTCGCGAAGTAGTACTGGTACCACCAGGCGTTCTCGGCCGCGGGCGGCAACGGCTTCTTGTTGAACTCCAGGTTCGTGATCAGGTACCCGGTGACGGAGACGAGCGCCCGCACGCGCTCAGGCCACAGCGCCGCGATGATGTCGGCAGTACGCGAGCCCCAGTCGTAGCCGGCCAGTACCGCGCGCTCGATGTGCAGCGCGTCCATCAGCGCGAGGATGTCGAGCGCGAACGCCGCCTGGTCCACATTGCGCGGCGTCGAGGCCGACCGGAACGTCGTACTGCCGTGACCGCGGAAGTAGGGCACCACGACCCGGTAGCCGCGGCGCGCGAGTAGAGGGGCGACCTGCTCGTAGCTGTGGATGTCGTACGGGAAACCGTGCAGCAGCAGGACCGGGATGCCGTGTGACGGGCCGAGCTCGACGTACCCGACGTTGAGAACGCCCGCATCGATCTGCCGGACCGGGCCGAACGGAAGCTTCGCCGTGGCGGCCGCCGCGCCGGTGAGGAACGGGGTGGTGAGGGCGGCGGCGCCGGTCGTCTTGAGGAGCGTTCGGCGGCTGATGTTCATGAGAGACCTTTCGTCGGTGGGTTCGCGATCAGCCTCGCCCGGGGGCACCCCGGGTCGCGCCCGTCAGACTCCCTGGTGGCAGGACCCCGGGGGACATATGTGTATTACCTTTCAGTATTTTGTGTCCTACACTCCGGTTATGGGTGATTTCGACCGGTATGCCCGGCTCACCGCGGGGCTCGACGCGCCGTACGCGGTGATCGATCTCGCCGCGTTCCGCCGGAACGCCGACGACCTGGTCCGGCGCGCCGCCGGTACGCCGATCCGGATCGCCTCGAAGTCGGTCCGTTGCCGCCCGCTGATCGCCGCCGCGCTCGAACGGCCCGGGTTCCACGGCGTGATGAGCTACGCGCTGCCCGAGGCGCTCTGGCTGGCCCGGAACGGAACCGACGACATCCTGCTCGGCTACCCGACCACGCACCGCACGGCGCTCCGCGAACTGTCCGAGGACCCCGAGGCGGCGTCCCGGATCACGCTGATGATCGACTCGCCGGAACACCTCGGATTCATCCGGGCCGCCGCGACCGGCCCGGCCCGGATCCAGGTCTGCCTCGACGTCGACGCCTCGCTGCGGATCTTCGGCCAGCACCTCGGCGTCCGACGGTCCCCGCTGCGGACCCCCGCCGAGGTCGCGACGCTCGCCCGGACCGTCGCCGCGGACGACAGGTTCGAACTGACCGGCGTGATGTTCTACGAGGCACAGATCGCCGGCCTGCCCGACACCTCACCCGCCGTCCGCTGGGTCAAGCGCCGCTCGGCGGCCGAGCTCGCGGACCGCCGCGGCGCGGTCGTCGACGCGGTGAAGCAGGTTGCACCGCTGCGGATCGTGAACAGCGGCGGCACCGGCAGCCTCGAGGTCAGCAGCGCGGACCCGGTCGTCACCGAGGTCACCGCGGGCTCCGGCCTCTACGGCCCGACCCTGTTCGACAAGTACGACGTCTTCCAGCCGGAGCACGCGATGGCGTACGCGCTGGACGTCGTACGGCGGCCCGCGCCGCGGATCGCCACGCTGTTCGGCGGCGGGTACGTCGCCTCCGGTCCGGCGAAGAAGTCGCGGCTTCCGTCGCCGGCTCACCCGCAAGGGCTCACGCTGCTCGGCACCGAAGGCGCCGGCGAGGTGCAGACTCCGGTACAAGGACGATCGGCCGAGCGGCTGGAAATCGGCGCCAGGGTGTGGATGCGGTACGCCAAGGCAGGCGAGATGCTGGAGCGGTTCGACGTCCTGTACGCCGTCGACGGCGAGGACGTCCATGAGCTCAGGACGTACCGGGGCGAAGGGAAGAACTTCGGATGAGCACCTGGCGGAACTGGTCCGGCACCGAATCGGCGACCGGCGTCGAAGCCCTGCGACCAGGCTCCGTCGACGAGCTCGCCGCGGCGGTGAAGACTGCCGCCGAGCAGGGCAAGAAGCTCAAGCCGGTCGGCTCCGGCCACTCGTTCACCGGCTGCTCGGTCCCGACCGAAGCGATGATCCAACTCGACGGACTCTCCTCGATCATCCACGCGGACCGCGAGTCCGGGCGGGTGACGGTCGGCGCCGGTACGGGCCTGCGGAAGCTGAACGCGGGCCTCGCGGCGTTCGACCTGGCGATGGCGAACCTCGGCGACATCGACAAGCAGACGATCTCCGGCGCGATCTCCACCGGCACCCACGGCACCGGCGCGAAGCTCGGCGGTCTGGCCACCCAGATCGTCGGGCTCGACCTGGTCACGGCGGACGGCTCGGTCCTGCACTGTTCCGCCGAGGAGAATCCGGACGTGTTCGCCGCGGCCCGGATCTCGGTCGGCGCGCTCGGCGTGATCAGCTCGCTCACCCTGCAATGCGTACCGGCGTTCCTGCTCCGCGCGCAGGAGATGCCGATGCCGCTCGGCGAGGTCCTGGACGACTTCGATGAGTTTGCCGATGGCAACGATCACTTCGAGTTCTACTGGTTCCCGCACACCGGCCTGGCACTCACCAAGCGGAACAACCGGGTCGGCGCGGGCGTGCCGGCGGCTCCGGTCGGCCGGGTTCGTGGCTGGATCGACGACGAGCTGCTGTCGAACAAGGTGTTCGAGCTGACCAACCGGCTCGGAGTACGCCGGCCCGCGCTGGTGCCGCGGATCAACCAGCTCGCCTCGCGCGCGTTGTCGGCCCGCCATTACGTCGATGCGTCGTACAAGGTGTTCTGCTCCGAGCGCAACGTGGTGTTCCGCGAGTCGGAGTACGCCGTACCGCGCGAGCACGTGGTGGACGTTGTTCGCCGCCTGAGGCAGTGGATCGATGCTTCGAATGAGCGGATCCCGTTCCCGATCGAGGTCCGGGTGGCCGCGGCGGACGACATCTGGCTGTCGACCGCGTTCGGCCGAGAGACCGCGTACGTCGCGATCCACCAGTACCACCGGCTGCCGCACGACCCGTACTTCCGCGCCTTCGAGAACATCGTCGCCGACTACGACGGCCGTCCGCACTGGGGCAAGCTGCACACCCTTACCGCCGACGACCTGCGCACCCGGTACCCGCGGTTCGACGACTTCCTCGCGGTCCGGGACCGCCTCGATCCGCAACGAACGTTCGAAAACCCCTACACCCGCCAGGTCTTCGGCAGCTAGCGTGCGGGCATGGGACTCGAACCGCTGACCGAGGATTGGCACAAGGCGCTCGCGATCGTCGCGCACCCGGACGACCTGGAATGGGGATCCGCGGCGGCGATCGCCCGCTGGACCGGGCAGGGCAAGCAGGTCGTCTACTGCCTGCTGACCTCCGGCGAAGCCGGTATCGACGGTGTCGACCCGGCCGAGTGCGGCCCGCTCCGGGAGGCCGAGCAGATCGAGTCGTCCCGGATCGTCGGCGTCTCGGCGGTCGAGTTCCTCGGCCAGCCCGACGGCACGATCGAGTACGGCGTACCGCTGCGCCGCGTGATCACGGCCGCGATCCGCCGGCACCAGCCGGAGATCGTGATCACGAACAACTTCCGCGACACCTGGGACGGCGACGTCGTGCTCAACCAGGCCGACCACATCAACACCGGCCGCGCGACGCTGGACGCCGTCCGGGACGCCGCGAACCGGTGGATCTTCCCGGACGCCGGTGAGCAGTGGGCCGGGGTCCGCCAGGTCTGGGCGGCCGGCTCACCGAACTCGCGGCACGGCGTGGACACGACCGAGACCTTCGAGCTCGGGTTGCGCTCCCTCGAGGCGCACCGCGCCTACATCGACGGGCTGAACCGGGAGTTCGATCCGGAGGAGTTCCTCGAGGGCGCCGCCCGTCCGGCCGGCACGCTGCTCGGAACGAAGTACGGCGCCCGGTTCGAGGTCTTCAGTCTGTGAGCGGCCGGTAGGCCTGCAGGTGTGGCGGGGTCGGCTTCGGGCGGCGTGGCTCGCGGTCGCCCGCGGTGCCCGGGCCGGGCGGGTTGTTCGGGCCGGCCCAGGACCGGACCAGCGCGCGGCCGCCTTTGCGCGTCAGCCGGTGCAGGTCGATCTGCATCACCTGACGGGCCGGGATGCCGAGCTGGGCCAGGCTGCGGTTGGCCATCTCACAGGCCGCGTCGTGCTTGCGCGGCGACAGCTTCTGCTGCATGACGATCGCGATCGAACCGTCCGGCAGGTCCTCGACCCGCTGGAACCGCATCCCCTTGTCCAGCGACCAGGAATGCAGGGCCAGGTCGATGTAGTCGGCGTTGGAGAGTCGCCGATCGGGCTTCGCGCGCGCAACCACTTCGTATCGGGCCATGTACCGATCATCCGTCGAGGTTCGGCGGAATTCCAGGAATCTGCGATCAGCGAAGTGCGTCGATCGCGGCCGCGACCGCCGCCGGGCTCGAGATCAGCGTCAGGTGGTTGGCGTTCGGGATCAGCGTCGGCGCAGGTGCGCCGATCCGGGTGGCGGTCGCGGTCGCGTCGCCGCCGTCGGTGTCGAGAGCGCCGAAAACGACCCTTTTCGGCAGCTTGAGGTCCTTCAGCTCGGACAGCCGGTCCGGTGTCACCGCGGGGATGCCGTGCGCGGTCATCTGCCAGATCGCCTTCTCGGCGCCTGGCTGCCGGAACGGGCGGGTCCACGCGTCGACATCCATCTGCGGGCAGTCGGGCGAGCAGGCGCTGTTGTAGATCTTCTTCAGCAGCCACCCCTGGTCGAGCACCAGCCGGAACAGCGACGTCCGGTACGGCGGGATGACCAGCCAGCGCGGCGGACCGGCGTTCCCGCCCGGCAGCGGCAGCCCGTCGCCGTCGAGGAACATGATCCCGCCCATTCGGCCCGGCGCCTCCAGTGTCGCCTCGGCCGCCACGCCGGCGCCGAGCGAGTGCCCGACCAGGATCGGCCGCGGCTCACCGGGACCGCCGAGGTGCATCGCGTCCAGGAAGCCGAGCAGCTGCGCCGCGAGATGCTCGATCGTGTACGGCGCCTTGCGTTCGGAGTACCCGTAGCCGGTGATGTCGTACGCGTACACGCGGTGGTTCTTCGCCAGCAGCGGGACCAGCCGCGACGACGTGTCGACGGATTCCGCGGCGCCGTGCACGAGAACGACGGGTGTGCCCGACGTGCCCCAGGTGTCGTAGCGGGTGTTGATGCCGCCGGCGTCGACGTACTTCAGACCGGGTGGCGGGGTCGCGGTCGCGTTGGTGGCGAGGTTGTAGCCGAACGAGGCCGCGGTCACGATCAGCCAGAGCCCGAGGAGTCCCACGAACCCGCGCCACAGGAACCGTTTCACGACTCCTAGTTTTGCAGCCCTCTGGTTTCTACAGCCCGACGATCCGGCCGGCTTCGGTGAGGACCGCGGGGGAGGCGAGTGACTGCCAGCGGGGGAGTTGTTCCTGGAGGAACGGGCGCAGCTGCACGGCCCGCTCCGCGTCGTTGTCGAGGACGTCGAGCTCGTTCACGATCGTCAGGTCGACGAAGTCGCGCAGTTCGGCGGCGCCGAGCTCCTCCGACGTGCCGGTGAACCGGTCGGTGACCGTGCGGTGCTCGGCGAGGTCACGCCAGGTCGTCTCCCGGTCGCACGCGCCGTACCGGTAGACGATCGCCTCGGTGTCGGTGCCGATCACGGACTCCAGCACCGGACGCTCGGTCTGCCAGTCGAACAGGTGGGTCGGGAAGCCGTCCGTGCCGTACGCCGCGTGCGCGAGCCCGGCCAGTACCAGCGTGTCGGAGGCGCCGAGCGAACCGAGGCGCTTGGCGACCCGGTGCAGGTGGACGTACAGGCTGCCGCCCGCATGGTCGATCTCGTCGGCGCCGCGGACCAGCAGCAGCGAACCCAGGTCCTCGAAAGTGCTCATCTGACCCCTTCTCACCAGGAGCGGCCAAACCCGCAGGTCACCCACGGTAAGGCCTGGCCCTAGCCGCTGCCCACCACTTCGGCGTGCCGTTCCGGTCACACCGCGGTGAGGGTCCGGCGGGTCTCCTCGACGAGCAGCGGCAGCATCGGGTGCACGGTGTGCTTCGGCCAGATCAGCGCCAGTACGTTCGGCTCCGCGTCCACCAGCGGGAGCCAGGTCAGCCGCGGGTGCGCGAAGTAGGTGACGGTGGACGCCGGGGCGATCCAGCAGCCGTGGCCGGCCGCCACCAGATGCAGGCATTCCTCCGGTGTCCGCGCCTGCGGACCGAAGTGCGCGCGGGTTCCGTCCGGGCGCGGGTCGATGAACCAGAAGTCGACCACGGCCGGCGGCATCCCGTCGCGTGGTCCGACCACCGGTACATCGGCCAGATCCGCGATGGACAGGGACGTCCGCGACTCCAACCGATGACCTGGCGGCAGCGCGACCCAGCGGTCCTCGGGTAGCAGCGGGTGGATCGTGAACCGCGGGTCGTCGCCGATCGGCAGCCACAGGAACGCGGCATCCGCCCGGCCCGAGATCAACGCGTCGATCTCGTCCGGCAGCGTGTGCGATGAGATCGGTCGCAGCTCCAGGTCCGGCGCCCTCTCCCGGAGCGCGGCCTCGACCGCGGGCATGAAGTGCGCCGTGCTCTGGGCCTTGAACGCGATCCGCAACGGATCCGGCCGCCCGGTCGCGGCCAGCCGCGCCTCGGCGACCATCGTCCGCGCCGACGACAGCAGCGCCGCACCCTGCTTGAGGACCACTTGGCCGGCCGCGGTCAGTTCGATACCGGTCGGGCGGCGTTCGAGCAGCGGCGCACCGACGACCCGCTCGAGCTGGCGGATCTGCCCACTGACCGCCTGCTGGGTCAGGTTCAGGGTGCGGGCGGCGCGGGTCATGCTGCCCTCCGCGGCGACGGCGTCGAGCGCCTGCAGCAGCCGCAAGCTCAGATCCACAGCTCTCATCGTGCCACAACGATCGGTTGTGCCCTCGCCAGCAAATCTCTGTTTCCGCTCGGCACCCGGCGCGCAGGACGATCGAGGCATGGCAGAAACCAGAACCGCGCTCGTCACCGGTTCGTCGAAGGGTCTGGGCCGGGCGATCCTGCTCCGGCTCGCCGCCGCGGGAACGAACGTCGTCGTCAACTACTCGCGCGACAAGGCCGCCGCCGACGAGGTGCTGGACGCCGCGAAGGCGTTCGGGGTCCGGGCGATCGCGGTCGCGGCCGACGTCTCCGAGGTCGACGGCATCCAGCGCTTGTACGACGCGACGTTCGAGGAGTTCGGCCGGCTCGACATCGTGGTCGCGAACGCCGGGATGGAGAAGGTGAACGTCCCGGTCGCGGACGTCACCGAGGAGGACTTCGACCTGCTGTTCCGGGTCAACACCAAGGGCCCGTACTTCGTCCTGCGCGAGGCGGCTCGGCGGATCGCCGACGGCGGCCGGATCATTACGATCTCGTCGAACACCACGACGGTTCCGCAGTTGGGCGTCGGGTTGTACGGCACCAGCAAGGTCGCGACCGGGTACCTCGCGCGGGTGCTGGCGCTCGAACTCGGGCCGCGCGGGATCACCGTGAACACGATCGTCCCGGGCCCGATCGACGGTGCGGGGATCTTCACCGATCCGGCCAACGACGCGTACAAGCAGAGCTTGGTCGCGATGGTGCCGATCGGCCGGTTGGGGACGACCGAGGACGTCGCGGGGATCGCGGCCTTCCTCGCGAGCGACGCCGCCGGGCTGATCACCGGGCAGCAGATCGTCGCCGACGGCGGCATGCACTGAACTTTTCGTTGTTCCGAGTGCGAGGGAGAACTATGTCTGGAACCATGCGTGCGGCCCAGGTACAGCAGGCGGGCGGCCCGTTCGTCGTCACCGACGTCCCGATCCCGGAGCCGGGCGCCGGGCAGATCCGCGTCAAGGTTCATGCCTGCGGGATCTGTGGCGGCGACGCGATTCCGCGGAACGCGTTGTTCGGTACGAGGCTGCCGCGGATCCCGGGGCACGAGATCGCCGGTGTCGTGGACGCGGTCGGCGACGGCGTGACGGTCTGGGAGGTCGGCCAGCGGGTCGGTGTCGGCTGGTCCGGTGGCGTCGACTTCACCTGCGAGTTCTGCCGGCGCGGTGATTTCACCAACTGTGTGAACCGGACGATCGTCGGGACGTCGTACGACGGTGGGTACGCCGAGTACATGGTGGCTCCGCAGGACGCGGTGGCGAGGATCCCGGAGGGGCTCAGCTTCGAGGAGGCGGCGCCGTTGATGTGTGGCGGGATCACCGCGTTCAACGCGTTGCGGCACGCCCATGCCGGTCCTGGTGACACGGTCGCGGTGCAGGGCGTCGGTGGGGTCGGGCATCTGGCGATCCAGTTCGCCGACAAGTTCGGCTTCCGGACCGTGGCGATCAACCGCGGGCGGGACAAGGAGAAGCTCGCCCGGCAACTCGGGGCGGACGAGTACATCGACAGCACCGAAGGTGACGCCGGCGAGGCGTTGAAAGAGCTCGGTGGTGCGGCCGTGATCCTGGCGACCGTGTCCCGCGCCGAACTGCAGAGCGACCTGGTCAAGGGCCTGCGGCCGAACGGTCAGCTGATCGTGCTCGAAGGCGGCGACCCGATCCAGGTCACCGGCCACGCCCTCGCCGACGGCCGGCTCTCGGTGTCCGGGTGGTATTCCGGGGTGGCCCAGGACTCCGAGGACACACTGAACTTCGCCGTGCTGAAGAACATCCGGCCGATCATCGAGACCTACCCCCTCGAACAAGCCGAAGAAGCGTGGCAACACCAGCCCAAGGCGAATCTGCGCGTCGTCCTCAAAACCCAACCCGAATAAGTGTTTCCAGGACCCGTCCGCAACCACCTCACACGGTTGCGGACGGGTCCTGCATTTCCTACCCCGTGGTCATCAGGGAAGGTGACCACCACGGGGAGCCTCTGTCGGGAGTGGCTCGAGGTCAGTCCAGGTCGGCGAGGGCCCTCTTGGCGGCTTCCAGCTCGGCCTCGAGGGCGGCGACCTTGGCGGCCTGCTGGGCGCGGGCCTCCTCGATCACCTCGTCGATCGGGGTGGACAGGTCCTCGTGCAGCTCCTTGGCGGCGCGGGACACCGCGGCCGCGGCGACGGCCAGGTCGCGGGCCAGGTACGTCGTGCCCTGCTTGAGCTCGGCGCGCCACTCGCCGTCGGCCGTCCCGGTGACGGTCAGCGTCAGCTCGAGGGTCTTGGTCTTCTTGCCGGCCGCCTTCTTCGCCGGAGCCTTCTTCGGCTTGGGTGCCTCCGGGACGTCGGCGACCTGGGGCACGTCGGGAGTGTCGGTGAGGCCGGACGGCGCTTCTACTGCAAAGGTGTCTACAGTCATCGTTGCGGCGATCTCCTTCTGACTGATGCGGGACCGCTATTAGAACATATGTTCGACTGATACGCCAACCAGCTTGCGCAGGAAGCGATCGACCTGCTCCTCCAGCGGCGGCAACGAGGCCTCGGGCTCGTTGATCCGGATCGACACCGCCCCGTGCACCGCCGAGCGCAGATCGAGCGCCACCGCCGCCGCGTCGTCGGCCGGCGCGAGCCCGGCGTCCATGCACGCCTGCACCGCGGCGATCGCGCGCACCGACAACTCCTCCTTGAAGACCAGCTCCATCCGCCGGTTGAGCGTGCTCTCGTGCAGCACCTTGTAGAGCCCGGCGTAGTCACGCGTCCAGCTCCCGAGGAACAGCAGTCGCGCGCGTAGCCGCCGTACCGGATTGTCGCCGGCGTTGTCCTCGGCCTGATCCAGATTGCGCAGCAGGTCGGCGGTGCTCTGCTCGAGCGCCGCGAACACCAGTTCGTCCCGGTCGGCGAAGTGGATGTACACCGAGGTTGCCGCGATCCCGACCTCGCGGGCGACCGCGCGCAACGACAGCGCCTCGTCGTCGCCGAGCTCGTTCAGCATCCGCACGGCCGCGTCGATGATCTCCCGGCGCAGCAGCTCACCCTGCCCACGCCGGTTCCGGCTCCGCGTCGTCGCTCCGTCCATACCGCCGATTGTATTGCAACGCACGTTGCCTTACAGTCGTAGCACTACAGCTGTTCACTTAAGGATGATGATGAGCGAACGCAACAAGCAGACGGTCCTCGACTTCTACGAGCTGGGCCTGAACCAGAAGGACTTCCACGCGGCCGCCAAGCTGATCGGCGATCGCTACGTGCAGCACAACCCGCGGATCGCCGACGGCATCGAGGGCTTCGAGGCGTTCATCGCCACGCTCCGCGCGGACTTCCCGGACCTGAAAGCCGAGGTCAAGCAGCTGTTCGCCGACGGCGACCACGTGATCGCCCACGTCTACGGCGTGCGGGTTCCGGGCCAGCCGGGGACCGCGATCGTCGACATCTTCCGGCTGGACGAGGCCGGCCGGATCGTCGAGCACTGGGACGTGATGCAGCCGGTGCCGGAGACGTCCGCCAACTCCAACGGGATGTTCTGATGACCGCTACCGAGGAACACCTCGACATCCGGCGGTGGTGGGCGTTGGGGGCGGTGGCGGCCGCGCAGTTGATGGTCGGGATCGATCTGACGATCGTGAACATCGCGTTGCCGTCGATGCAGCGGGACCTGGGCATGTCGGATCCGGCCCGGCAGTGGGTGATCACGCTGTTCGCACTCGGGTACGGCGGTTTCCTGCTGCTCGGCGGGCGGATGAGTGACCTGATCGGGCGCCGGCGGGCGCTCCTGATCGGGCTGACCGGTTTCGCCCTGGCCTCGGCACTCGGTGGGGCCGCGACCGGACCGTGGATGCTGCTGACGGGGCGGGGGCTGCAGGGCGTCTTCGGTGCACTGCTGACCCCAGCCGTCCTCGCGACGCTCGCCGCGTCGTTCCCGCTACCCGCCGAGCGCGGCAAGGCGTTCGGGATCTACGGCGCCGCGATGGGCAGCGCGTCCGGCATCGGCGTCCTGGCCGGCGGTGTGCTCACGCAGTACCTGGACTGGCGGTGGTCGATGTTCGTGAACCTCCCCATCGCCGCACTGGCTGCCGCAGGCATCCTGTACGCCGTCCGCCCGGCTCAGCGCACCAGCGGGGTGCGGGTGGATGTACTGGGAGCGCTACTGGCGACCGGGGGCCTGATGGCGGTCGTGTTGGGGTTCGCCCGCGCCGAGTCGGACGGCTGGGGCGCGCCGGTCACGTACGCGTCGCTAGGCGCAGGCGTCGTGCTCCTGGCAGCGTTCTTGACTGTGCAGGCTCGGATGCGTAACCCCCTGTTGCCGCTGAGAGTCCTGCGCGACCCTAGGCGCGGCGGCTCGTACCTGGCTGTGTTCAGCCTGGCGATCGGCATCTTCGCCGCCTTGTTCTTCCTGACGTTCTACCTGCAGACCGTCCGCCACTACTCGCCGATCCGGACCGGGCTGAGCTTCCTGCCGTTCACAGTCGGCCTGATGGTCGGCGTCCGCGCTGTGAGCCGATTGCTCGCCAAAGCCCAGGTGAGAGTGCTCATCTGTCCGGGACTGCTCACTGTCGCGGCAGGGCTCGCCCTGCTCGGTGTCGTGCGGCCGGACAGCAGCTACTGGCTGCACGTGATGCCAGTGTTCCTGCTTGTCGGTCTTGGGGCGGGCTGGGTGCTGGTGACAGCGAACAGCACAGCTACCCTCGGCGCCGGCCAGGACAGTGCGGTGGCCGGCGCCATGGTGATGACCTCGCAACAGGTAGGTGCATCACTGGGCACTGCGTTGCTCAGCACCGTTGCGGCCGGCCACGGGTTCGACGTGGCCAGCCGCGGAGCCGCGGGCTTCCTGTGTGTTGCTGCGGTCGTTGTCTACTGGGTGCTCTCGGAGCGGTCGCCCGACCACTCCAGGTGATAGCTGCCCTCGCGGTCGACGCGCTTGTACGTGTGCGCGCCGAACAGGTCGCGCAGACCCTGGATCAGCGCGGCCGGCAGGCGCTCCGCCCGAAGACCGTCGTAGTACGAGAGGGCAGCTGAGAACCCAGGAGCCGGTACGCCGACAGTCGCGGCGGTCGCGACGACCCGGCGCCACGCCTCCTGGCCGCTGCCGACCGCGTCCCGGAAGTAGTCGTCGACCAGCAGCGACGGCAGGTCCGGGTTGCGGTCGTACGCCTCCTTGATCCGGTCCAGGAACCGGGCCCGGATGATGCAGCCGCCGCGCCAGATGGTCGCCATCGCGCCGAGGTCGATGTTCCAGTCGTACTCGTCGCTGGCGGCCCGGATCGCGTCGAAGCCCTGCGCGTACGCGACCAGCTTCGACGAGTACAGCGCGTGCCGCACGTCGTCGATGAACTGGTCCCGGTCGACCTCGGCCTTCACGTCGCCCGGCCCGGGCAGCACGCCGGCGGCCGCTTCCCGCCGTACGACGTCACCCGACAGCGACCGCGCGAACACGGCCTCGGCCATCCCGCTGACCGGGATGCCGAGGTCGAGCGCGGACTGGACCGTCCAGCGGCCGGTGCCCTTCTGCTCGGCCTGGTCGAGGACGACGTCCACGAACGGGCCGCCCGTGGTCGGGTCGGTCTGGCTGAGCACCTCGGCGGTGATCTCGATCAGGAACGACTCCAGGTCGCCGGTGTTCCAGTCCCGGAACACGTCCGCGAGCTCGGCCGGGGACAGCCCAAGCACGTGCCGGAGCAGGTCGTACGCCTCCGCGATCAGTTGCATGTCGGCGTACTCGATGCCGTTGTGCAGCATCTTCACGAAGTGGCCGGCGCCGTCCGGGCCGACGTGCACGCAGCACGGCTCGCCGTTCACGTGCGCGGAGATCTTGGTCAGCATCGGCTCGAGCGCCGCGTACGACTCGGAGGAGCCGCCGGGCATGATGCTCGGGCCGTTCAGTGCGCCCTCCTCGCCGCCGGAGACGCCGGAGCCGACGAAGTGCAGCCCCTTCTCCTTCAGCGCGGCCTCGCGGCGCCGGGTGTCCAGGAAGTGCGCGTTGCCGGCGTCGACGACGATGTCGCCCTCGTCCAGCAGCGGCACCAGTTCGTCGATGACGGCGTCGGTCGGCTCGCCGGCCTTCACCATGATGATGATCTTGCGCGGCTGCTCCAGCGACTCGACGAACCCGGCCAGGTCGGTGGACGGGACGAACTCGCCCTCGGAACCGAACTCCGCGACCAGCGAGTCGGTCCGCGCCTGGGAACGGTTGTGCAGGGCGACCCGGAACCCGTTGCGCGCGAGGTTCCGGGCCAGGTTGCGGCCCATCACCGCAAGGCCGGTGACACCGATCTGGGCTTTGTCAGCGCTCATCGAATCTCCTGCAAGTCTGAAGTTGTGTGCGGGGTCCAGTCTGCCTGAGGCCTTCTCGACACGATCGACCGGTGTTGACCCCTGGACCTTAAGCTCACCTCGTGAATCCTTTGGAAGGACGCCGTACCGCCCTCGTCCTGATCGACCTGATGTCCCGGATCGTCGCGTTGCAGACCGCTCCGTCGAGTGGTCCCGACGTCCTGGAACGATCCGTGGCAGCCGCGGCAGCCACCCGGGCCGCGGGCGGCCTCGTGGTCAACGTCCGGGTGGAACGCCCGGGCGTCGACGTACAACCCGAAGGCAGCGGCTTCGCGCGCGGCGCCGAGCCGCAGCCCGGTGACCTGGAGATCGTCAAGCGGACGATCGGCGCCTTCGGCCGGACGGAACTCGACGCCGAGCTCCGGTCCCGCGGCATCGCGAACGTCGTCCTGGCCGGTATCGCGACGAACTTCGGCGTCGAGTCTACCGGCCGCGCAGCCTCGGACCTCGGCTACGAAACCTTCTTCCTCACCGACGCGATGACGGGCCTCGACGGCGACGCGCACTCGTTCGCGACGACGTACGTCTTCCCACGAGTAGGCACCGTGTGCACCACCGCCGACTACCTGGAGGCGCTAGCCGAATAAGGCACGGTTCTCCTGGACCCAGGTCTGCAGGGTGCGGGCCGGCCGGCCGGTGACGTCGGCGACTGTGGTGTTCACCGACGTCTCGTCGATGGTGCCGTCGCCGAAGAAGGACTCGATCGCGGCGGCGTACGGCTCCGGCATCGACGCGTACAGCGCGGCGTGGGTCTCCGCGCGGCTCATCGGGTACGCCGTGAGCTTCCGCCCGAGCGCCTCCGCGAGGATCGCGACCTGCTCGACCGGCGTCAGCGCCACCGGCCCGGTGAGTCGCAGTACCTCGCTGTCCTGCTCGCCCTGGAGCGCCCGAACGGCGACGTCCGCGATGTCGCGCGGGTGGATCGTCGACACCGCTACGTCGGGAAACTGGACGCGTACCTCGTCGCCGGCCCGGAGCTGGTCGCGCCACCGCAGCGTGTTCGACATGAACGAGTTCGGCCGCAGGAAGGTCCACGCCAGACCGGACGCCCGAACCGCTTCCTCGGTGGCGTGGTGGTACGCCGCGACCGCGTTCGTCGGCTCGCCGTCGAGCGAACTGCTGGACAGTACGACGACCTTCCGCACGCCGGCCCGGACCGCGTTGGCGAGCAGTTCGTCCAGCCGGTCGTAACCGCTCAGCAGGAAGATCCCGCTGACGCCCGCCAACGCGTCGACGAACGTGTCCGGCCGGTTGAGATCGCCGTACGCCGGCTCGATCCCGGCAGGTAGCTCGGTCGCGGCCCGGACCAGCGCCCGACCCGGGATGCCTTGTTCCGCCAGTGATTGCACCACCGCGCCGCCGGCGTTCCCGGTCGCGCCGGTAATCAGGATCGTCACCGCTCAACCCTGACATACCAGAGGCGCACTAGACGCGCACTCGGTGCCAGGTCCGCGCGCCCGACTTCAGCACGACCCCACCGCCCACCGAGATCACAGCGGCCGGATCCTCCACCCGTACGCCGTCGACCGCCACCGCACCTTGCCGCAGCAGCCGCCGCAACTCCGAATTGCTCGCGGAAGGATGCGCGACCCGCAACAACTCGAGCACGACCATTCGCTCCTGCCCGACGACGAGCTCCGGCAGCTCCGCCGGCCCGGTCCGCTCCGTGAAGGTACGCCGGAACGCCTCCAGCTCCGCCTTCGCCGTCCCCGCGCCGTGGTACCGCGTGACCACCGCCGCAGCGAGCCGCAACTTCGCATCCCGTGCCGCCGGACCGGTCGCGGCCGCGAGCGCGGCCACTGTCTCGAGTGGCAGTTCCGTGTACACCCGCGCGTACGCCTCGACCAGCGAGTCCGGAATGCTCATCAGCTTGCCGAACTTGTCCCGCGGGCTGTCGGTCAGCCCGATGTAGTTGTTCAGCGACTTCGACTGTTTCGCCCGGCCGTCGATCCCCGGCGTGATCGTGGTCGTGATCACGGCCTGCGGCGGCGCTCCGAGCCGCTGCTGGAAGTGCCGGCCGAGCTGCTCGTTGAACAGCTGGTCCGAACCCACAATGGTCAGATCGCTCTGCATCGCGAAGCTGTCGTAGCCCTGCAACACCGGGTACACCAGCTCGTGGAGGGCGATCTCGCGCCCGGCCGCGACCCGATCACGGAACATGTCGCGCGCCATCAGTTGCGCGTGCGTGACCTGTGCGAACAGGCTGAGCAGCTCCGCGACCGGCATCGCGTCGTACCACTCGGAGTTCCGCCGTACCTCGAACACCTCAGGGTCGGTCCGCAAGACCAGCGACACCTGCGACAGGAACGAGGCCGCGTTCGCGTCGATCTGCGCGGGGGACAGGACCGGCCGGGTCTCCGAGCGCCCGGTCGGGTCGCCGACCCGGGTGGTCAGGTCGCCGAGCAGGAACACCACCCGGTGCCCGAGGTCCTGCAGTTGGCGCATCATCCACAGGTTGACCGCGTGCCCGAGATGCAGGTCCGGCGCCGTGCAGTCCACGCCGTACTTGATCCGCAACGGCCGGCCGGACTCCAGTCGTTCGCGCAGATCCTCCGCACCGACGATCAGCTCGGTGGTCCGTCGCAATCGGTCGATCACAGCATTCATCGGGTTCCTCTCAGGGCGAGGCACCCGGTACCAGTGCCTCCGGCAAACGGAAAGAGGCAGGAACCGGACGGGTTCCTGCCTCGGAGGCTCTGGGTGCAGCGACGACTAGCGGACGGCTCCTCCCAGAGCCGGTCGATACGTCACGCGCTGCTTGATCACACCGTGAGGCTAGCAGGCACCCGGCAGCGACGGAACCGGATTAGGCTCGACCCTGTGATCGACGAGCGGGTGGTACTGGTGGACGACAGCGGGCGCGCGATCGGGACCGAGGCGAAGGCCACGGTGCACCATG